>JAJQAN010000043.1 GCA_021203765.1 Coriobacteriaceae bacterium
GTTGGCCCAGTCGATGTCACAGGGACGCGACAGCCCGCAGGTTTTGACGGCGATGTCCATCAGGCCTCCCTCATGCTTGTCAGGAAGGCCGTCTTGTCGTCTGCGCGCATGCAGGCCTCGCCGATCAACACGGCATCCACGTCCGCCTCTTCAAGCGGCTTCATGTCCGCCGGCTCCTTGATGCCGCTTTCGGCGACGAAGAGCCGGTCGGCGGGGACGAGCTCCCGCAGACGGCGGCTCTGCGAGACGTCGACCGTGAAGTCGGTGAGATCGCGGTTGTTCACCCCGACGATCTTCGCGCCGGCATCCAGGGCACGGGCGATCTCGGCGGGGCTGTGCGCCTCGACCAAGGCGCTCATCCCCAGCTCGTGGGTAAGCTCCAGATACGAGGCGAGCGTCTCATCGTCGAGCAGCGCACAGATGAGCAGCACGGCGGCCGCCCCGAGGGTCTTGGCCTGAAAGATCTGGTACTCGCTCACCACGAAGTCCTTGCACAGGCAGGGCACGGAGACGGCCGCGGCGATCTGCCGCAGGTAGTCCGCATCCCCCAAAAACCACTTCGGCTCGGTCAAAACCGAAATCGCATCCGCGTCGGCCGCCTCGTATTCTTTGGCGATCTCCAGGTACGGGAAGTCCTCGGCGATGACGCCCCGGGAAGGCGAGGCCTTCTTGCACTCGCAGATAAACGATATGCCCGGTTTGGCGAGCGCCGCCTCGAAGGGGAAGGCGAAGGTTCCGCCTGCCTCTGACAGCTCACGTTCGGCACGCTCGAGCGCCTGCGTGCGCATCCGCTCTTCGGCACCCGGGACGGCGCAGGCCTCGGCCACCCGCTCGCGGGCGCTTTCGGCTATTTCCTGCAGGATATCCATATGCCCTGTCCCTATCTGTTGCTTTCGGTGATGAGGGCTTCGAGCTTGTCGGCGGCCGCTCCGCTTGCGATCGCCTCGCGCGCCTGCCGCATGCCCTCGGCCATCTCATCGACGGCGCCGGCCGCAAACAGGCCCGCCGCGCTGTTCAAGACGACACAGTCGGTCTTGGGACCTTCGGCACCGCCTAGGATCTCGCGGGTGATACGTGCGTTTTCCTGCGGGTCGCCGCCCTTGAGGGCGTCTTCAGCACAGGGAGCGATCCCCAGCTCGCGCGGGTCGATCGTCAGCATCTCGTAGCTGTCGCCGGAAAACTTGCAGGCCGTCGTCGGGGCGCAGACGGAGACCTCGTCGATGCCGTCCTGGCCATGCACGACCATGCCCTGCTTGACCCCGAGGTCGGTCAGGACATGCGCGAGGGGCTCGATCAGGGCCTCGTCGTAGACGCCGAGCAGTTGGTAGGTCGGCTTGGCCGGGTTCGTGAGCGGCCCCAAGATGTTGAAGACCGTGCGGATGCCGAGTTCCTTGCGGATGGCCCCGACGTATTTCATCGACGTGTGGTACTTCTGCGCGAAAAAGAAGCAGATGCCGATGTCGTGGAGCAGCTCGACGCAACGCTCCGGCTCGATGTCGATGTTCACGCCGAGGGCCTCGAGGCAATCCGCCGCGCCGGATTTGGAGGAGGCGGAGCGGTTGCCGTGCTTGGCGACCTTGAGCCCGCAGGCCGCCAGGACGAACGCGCTCGTCGTCGAGACGTTGAAGCTCTGCGAGCCGTCCCCGCCGGTGCCGACGATCTCGAAGACCTCCATGTCGTGCTCGACGGGCAGCGCCTTCTCGCGCATCGCCGCCGCGCAGCCGGATATCTCCTCGATCGTCTCGGCCTTGGTCGACTTGGTCGACAGCGCCGCGAGAAAGGCGGCGTTTTGGGTCGGCGAGGTATCGCCGGACATGATTTCGCTCATCGTCTCGTACGCCTCGTCGTAGCTCAAATCCTCCTTCTGGACGATCTTGATGATTGCTTCTTCGATCATAGTGGTGCTCCTTTCCTTTTCCGCGGTCACCTCTACCCGTCTTCAGATGACCCCGGCGAAATCCAAAAAGTTCTCCATGATCCGCCCGCCCTGCGGCGTGAGGATCGATTCGGGATGAAACTGCAGACCGTAGACCGGGTCGCTCACATGTCGCAGCGCCATGACCTCCCCGTCGTCGGCCCGTGCCAAAACGCGCAGGTCCTCCGGCAAGCTCGTCTCGTCGACGGCAAGCGAATGATACCGCGCGACGGCAAGGGGCAGCTCGCAGCCGGCGAATATCGGGTCGTCTTCGACCTTCGTGATGAGGGATTGCTTGCCGTGCATGAGCGTCTTGGCATAGGTCACCTGCCCGCCGTAGGCCTCGCAGATGGACTGGTGTCCGAGGCAGACCCCGAGGATCGGTGTCGAGGGGCCGAGGTTACGCACGACCTCGATGCAGACGCCTGCATCGCTTGGACGCCCCGGACCCGGGGAGAGCACGATGGCCTGCGGCTCCAGCTCGGCAATCTGTGACACCTCGAGCTCGTCGTTGCGGACGACGCGTATGTCGGGACAGAAGGCGCCGATCTGCTGGTAGAGGTTGTAGGAGAAGCTGTCGTAGTTGTCGACCAGGACAATCATGCGCCCGCCTCCCCTCCGTCGGCGGCGTCGGCCGGCTCGACCACGCAGTCCTCGGAAAGACGCGTGGCCTCCTCGATCGAGGTCACCACCGCGGCGGCCTTGTTGAGGCATTCCTGGTACTCGGTCGCCGGGTCGGAGTCTGCCACGATGCCGGCGCCGCTGCGCACGTAGACCGTGTCGCCCTTGCGGTAGGCGATGCGGATGGCGATGCAGGTGTCCATGTTGCCCGTCAGGTCGATGTAGCCGATGGCGCCGCCGTAGATGCCGCGCTTGCTGTGCTCCAGCTCGTTGATGATCTCGCAGGCGCGGATCTTGGGCGCCCCGCTCAGGGTGCCGGCCGGCAGGACCGCCGAAACCGCATCGAGGGCGTCACGGTCGGGTGCGAGCCGTCCCCGCACGGTCGAACCGATGTGCATGACACGGGAGAAACGGTGTATCGTCTGGTATTCCTCGACCTCGACGCTGCCGATCCCGCTGATCTTGCCGAGGTCGTTGCGTCCCAAATCGACGAGCATGTTGTGTTCCGCGAGCTCCTTGGGGTCGACCAGAAGCTCGTTTTCCAGGCGTTCGTCCTCCTCCGCGTCCGCCCCACGCGGGCGCGTCCCGGCCAGGGGAAAGGTATGCAGCACGCCGTCTTCGAGCTTGACGAGGGTCTCCGGGGAGGCGCCGGCGATTTCCACGTCGGTGCCGCCGATGTAGAACATGTAGGGCGAGGGGTTCACCGTGCGCAGGACGCGGTAGACGTCGAGAAGCGATCCCGAAAAGGGCGCTTGCAGGCGGTTGGACAAGACGACCTGGAAGATGTCGCCTTCGAAGATGTGGCGCTTGCCCTCCTCCACCATGGCGCAGTAGGACTCCTTGTCGAAGAGCGCCGTAAAGTCCCCGTGCAGGTGCGCGCCCGGGTTGTCCGCCATCGTCCCGGTGCAGATCAGGGCCCGCATGTCCTCGAGCTGGCCGACGGCATGCTCATAGCCGGCACGACCTTCGGCAAGCTCCATGTTCGCGATCAGGATGATGCGTTGGGCGATGTTGTCGAAGACGATGACCTTGTCGAAGAGCATGAGGTCGATGTCGTTGAAGGCGTCCGGATCGTCGGTGCCCAAATCGAGCGTCGGCTCGGCGTATTTGATGTAGTCGTAGGCGAAGTAGCCGACCAGGCCGCCGGTGAAGGTGGGAAGGCCTTCGACCTTGGGCGAGCGGTGCGCGGCGAGGATTTCGCGGATGTAGCTGTTCGGGTCGGCCGTCTCGACAGGCTCGCCGTCGGCCAGGATCTCCCCGTCCTTGCAGGTGATCTCAAGCTTCGGGTCGTAGCCGAGGAAGGTGTAGCGCCCCCAGTTCTCATCCGGCTCGACGGACTCGAGCAGAAAGCAGTGCTTCGATATGCCCTGCAGGACGCGCAGGACCTCCATGGGGGTGCGGATGTCGGAGAGGATCTCGCAGCTGAGCGGATAGAAGCCGAACTCCCCCGATGCGGTCGCTGCCTCTATATCGTTGAAGTCGGGATATCGCATGCTGCACCTCCAGATACAAAAACGTCCCTGACTTTTGAAGGTCAAGGACGAATCGAATCCGCGGTGCCACCTTGATTCGCAGAAGCCTCTGCGCACTCAGTGGAATGCTGTCACATTCCCGGTAACTAACGTATACCCACACGTCGCAGCTTTTATGCGCCCTCCGCGGACCATTTGCCTGAATGCTTTCTGCAAGGCTCTCAGCGTGTGCCTTACTCTCTGTACAGCGCCTCGTTCAGGCTTTACTCCCGCATCAACGGTTTGAAAAGCAGGAAACATTGTACACCCGATTCGCCTTCTGGCAAGCCCCGCCGCATCCGTGGCAGACCTTGGCGGACAGGCCGCATCATACAAAAACGACGGCCCTGACCGGACCGCCGTGGGAGATACGTATGGCGGAGGGACAGGGATTCGAACCCTGGAGACGACTCAACGTCGCCTGACGGTTTTCAAGACCGTTGCAATCAACCACTCTGCCATCCCTCCGGATAGCACCCGGCTATTCTAACACCCGGGCCAGGCGGGATAGCGGGGGCGGCTTTCTATCGGTTGCGTTCGATGACGTCGTTGACGGTGTCGCGGTAGCGCTCGTCGCGCAGGGCGAGCGTGATGTTGGTCGCAAGCCAGGTGTCCATCGTGCCGGTGTCGAAGCCCTCATCGGCATCGATGATACAGCCGTAGACCTCTTCGCTATCGAGCAGGGCGACCAGCGCGTCGGTGAGCTGTATCTCGCCGCCGGCCCCCGGCTTCAGGCCCGCCAAAAGCTCCATCACCTTCGGGGTGAGCAGGTAGCGTCCGAAAATCGCGTAGCGGCTCGGCGCATCCTCGAGCGCCGGCTTTTCGACCATCGTCGTGATGTGCATCGTGCCATCGTCGAGCATGTCCCCTCCGACGATGCCGAAGCGTGAGACCTCGTCTTCGGGCACCTCGAGCAGGGCGATGACGGAGGCGCCGTCGTGTGCCTCGGAGACCTGCACCATACGCTGGCTTATCGCGTTGTCCGGCACGATGACGTCGGCGAGCATGACGATGAAGGGATCGTCCCCGGTGGCGGAGGCCGCGCAGTGCACGGCATGCCCCAAGCCGAGCGGCTCGTCCTGGTAGGCGATCGTGACCGGGAGGGAGCCGGCATGCTCGACCGCGTCGGCGAAATCGTCCTTGCCGACGCCGCGCAGGTAGGAGACCAGGTCATCGTCGGGCGTGAACTGCTGCTCGATCGCGTCCTTGTCCCGGCGGCTCACGATGATCGCCTCGTCGACACCGGCGGCGAGCGCCTCCTCCACGACGTACTGGATGGCCGGCTTGTCGAGTATGGGCAGCATCTCCTTGGGAACCGCCTTGGTGAGCGGCAGAAAGCGGGTTCCCAGACCTGCTGCGGGGATGACTGCCTTCACGAAAGACCTCCTAGAGA
>JAJQAN010000035.1:0-1419 GCA_021203765.1 Coriobacteriaceae bacterium
CTGACCCGCGTGATCGAAACCTTTGATCTCGCGCCGAAGACGACCGAGCGGAAACACCGCTTCCCGGTTTACTTAAAAGACAGCGAAGCGATCGTTGACATTCTGAATGTGATGGGCGCGTCACGGGCGCTCATGGACTTTGAAAACGTGCGGATCATCAAAGAGATGAAAAACAGCGCGAACCGCCAGTCCAACTGCGATGCCGCGAACATCACCAAGACGGTGCGGGCGGCGGCCCGGCAGATGGACGATATCCGCCTGATCGAGAGTGAGATCGGCCTGACACAGCTGTCCCCGCAGCTGCGCGAGATCGCCGAGGCACGCCTCGCGCATCCGGAGGAATCGCTGGGGGAGCTTGGAAACCACCTGCAGCCGCCGGTCGGCAAGTCGGGGGTCAATCACAGGATGGAGAAGCTCAGCCGGATCGCGGAGGAACTTCGCGCGCAGGGATAGAAAGGCGCCGGATCGCACAGGAGCTTCGCGCGCAGTGACAGGCGTGGGCCGGGAGGAGCACCATGGATCGACAAAAACTCTTATTTCTCTATAATCCGCATGCCGGGCGCGGGCTGATCCGCGTTCAGCTCAGCGATATCGTGGACCTTTTTGTAAAGGCCGGATATGAGGTGACGGTCTACCCCACGCAGGAAAAAGGCGATGCGACCCAAAAGATTCCGTTGTGGGCGGATCAATATGACCGGATCATCTGCTGCGGCGGAGACGGAACGATGGACGAGGTGGTAGCGGGGATGCTGCAGACACAGGCGCGCACCCCGGTCGGATACCTCCCCGCCGGGACCACAAACGACTTCGCGAAGTCGCTTGCCGTTCCCACGGATCTGATGGAGGCGGCGGCCATCGCGGCGAACGGGCGGCAGTTCGCCTGTGACATAGGGACATTTAACGACAATTCGTTTAGCTATATCGCCGCGTTCGGCGTGTTCACGGAGCTCTCTTATCAGACGGGGCAGCGCTTAAAGAGCGTGCTCGGGCAGGCGGCTTACCTGCTCAACAGTCCGAAGAGCCTGTTGGAGATGCCTTCCTTCGCGGTTGAGGTGGAGGTGAACGGAGAGACGGTCTTCGACACCTTTTCCTACGGCATGGTCACGAACGCGGTCTCCGTCGCCGGGATGCGCAACCTGACCGGGACCACGGTCGAACTGGACGACGGCCTGTTTGAACTGACGCTTGTCAAGACGCCAACGGGCCCGCTGATGGCCGGTGATATCGTGACGAACCTGCTGAAACAGGGCGACAGCTACACGCCCAACATTATTTCTTACAAGACGGATCATGTCCGGCTTCGCTGCGACGAGCCGATCCCGTGGACATTGGACGGGGAGTTTGGCGGCGACCATACCGATGTCGAGATCGGCGTCCTGCCGAGACGGATCACGTTTATCGTTCCCGACGAAGCGCTTT
>JAJQAN010000035.1:1519-4816 GCA_021203765.1 Coriobacteriaceae bacterium
GTAACAGATGAGTGAGTATTTTAACGTATCGGAAATTTTTGGCGAGTATGTGTTTAACGATGCGGCCATGCGCGCGCGCCTTCCGAAAAAGGCTTACGAGAAGCTGCGGGAGGTGATGGAGGAAGGCACCGAACTGGATTCCGCGACGGCCGATATCATCGCGCATGAGATGAAAGAGTGGGCGATCGATCAGGGCGCGACACACTTCACGCACTGGTTTCAGCCGCTGACCGGCTTTACGGCGGAAAAGCACGATTCTTTTATCACCTCACCGGATGACAGCGGAAGAGTCTTAATGAGCTTTTCCGGAAAAGAGCTCATCCGGGGGGAGCCGGATGCTTCTTCTTTCCCCTCCGGCGGACTCAGGGCTACCTGTGAAGCGAGGGGATACACCGCATGGGACTGCACGTCCTTTGCGTTTGTGCGTCATGACGCCGCGGGCGCGACGCTCTGCATTCCGACGGCATTCTGCTCCTACACCGGAGAGGCACTGGATCAGAAGACGCCGCTGCTGCGCTCCATGCAGGCGGTCAATGAACAGTCTCTGCGGCTTTTGCGGATGTTCGGCAATACGACATCGAAGAAGATCATTCCTTCCGTTGGGCCCGAGCAGGAGTATTTCCTGGTCGACCGCGAAAAATATTTAAAGAGAAAAGATCTGATCTATACCGGACGCACCCTGTTCGGCTCCATGCCGGCGAAAGGGCAGGAGATGGAAGATCACTATTTCGGGGCCATCCGTCCGCGGATCGCGGCATTTATGAAGGATGTCAACGAGGAACTTTGGAAGCTGGGCGTCCCGGCGAAGACTCAGCACAATGAGGTCGCGCCGGCGCAGCATGAGCTGGCACCGATCTATGAGACCTGCAATCTGTCCGTGGATCACAACCACATCGTGATGGAGGTCTTGAAGAAAAAGGCCAACGAGCACGGCCTGCAGTGCCTGCTTCACGAAAAGCCGTTTGCCGGCGTCAACGGTTCCGGCAAGCACAACAACTGGTCCATCACGACGGACGACGGGATCAACCTGCTCGATCCGGGCAAGACACCGCATGAGAATCTGCAGTTCCTGCTGGTCCTCACCTGCATCTTAAAGGCGGTGGACCGCCATGCGGATATCCTGCGTGAGTCCGCGTCCGATGTCGGAAACGATCATCGTTTGGGCGCGAACGAAGCGCCGCCGGCCATCATCTCCATCTATCTGGGCAATCAGCTGGACGATGTACTCAATCAGCTGACACAGGCCGGGGTCGCGACCCATTCCATCGAGGGCGAAAAGCTGGATACCGGCGTGGATACCCTTCCCGATTTCATGAAGGACGCGACGGACCGCAACCGCACCTCGCCGTTCGCCTTTACCGGAAACAAGTTTGAGTTTCGCATGATCGGTTCGCAGGATTCCATCTCCATGGCGAACGTGGTGTTAAACACGATCGTCGCCGAGGCGTTCAAGGAGGCCTGTGACGAGCTGGAGAATGCCGACGACTTTGAATCCGCTCTGCACAATCTGATCAAGCAGCAGGCCATCGATCACAAGCGGGTCGTCTTTAACGGCGACGGCTACAGCGAAGGCTGGATCGAGGAGGCCGCGAAGCGGGGCCTTCCGAACATCTCCTCCATGGTGGAGGCCATCGGCTCTCTCACGACGGAGAAAGCGGTCAATCTGTTCGAGACATTCGGTGTGTTTACCAAAGCGGAGCTGGAGTCCCGCGCGGAGATTCAGTACGAGACCTACGCGAAGACGATCAACATTGAGGCGCGCGCGATGATCAACATCGCGAACAAGACGCTGATCCCGGCGGTCATCAAGTTTGTCACCTTCCTGGCGGATTCGGTCAATTCCGCGAAAGCCGCGGGTGCCTGCGATGTCAGCGTGCAGTCCGCAATGCTCGACGAGTGCTCCGAACTGCTGACCAAGGCAGAGGCAGCGCTTGGAGAACTGGAAAAGAAAACGGATGCCGGTCTTGCGATGGAAGAGGGAAAAGAGCAGGCCGAGTATTACCGGGATGTGGTCCGCGAGGCCATGGCGCAGCTGCGTGAGCCGATCGACCGGCTGGAGATCATTGTGGACAAAAAAATGTGGCCGTATCCTTCCTACGGCGACCTGATTTACGAGGTGTAAAACTTTTGACTTTTCCGTTTTAGAGTGATATATTTTTTATATAGGGAACAAAAATCTTAAACGGAAAGGAGATTGGAGTATGGAAAGAGGTAGGAAATACGTTGCGGAGATCATCGGTACTTTCGTGCTGGTTCTCTTCGGCTGCGGCACCGCGTGTGCGGTCAGCATCGATTCGGCAAACGGCAGCGGTTATCTGATCACGGCGTTTGCGTTCGGTTTGTCGCTCATGGCAATGGTGTATGCTTTCGGAAACGTTTCCGGCTGCCATGTCAATCCGGCTGTGTCAATCGCTATGTGGATCCGTGGTGAGATCGACGCCATGGACTTTATCGGGTATGTGATCGCGCAGCTCATCGGCTCGTTGGGCGCATGTGTCGTGATGCTGTGTGTATTCGGAAAGGACTGCGGATTCGGCGCGAACCAGGTGCAGACGGAGACCTGGACACGCGGCGGAGTAGGGGCAGCACTGATCGTGGAGATCATCCTGACGTTCGTGTTTGTCCTCGTTGTCATCGCCGTGACCAGCAGAGTGTCCAACGGGGCGATCGCGGGATTGGCCATCGGACTTACTCTGACGCTGGTACATATTCTGGGCATCGCGCTCACCGGCACATCGGTGAATCCGGCCAGAAGCCTGCTGCCCGCGATTTTTGCCAGAGGGCCGGCATTGCATCAGGTATGGGTCTTCATTGTGGGGCCGTTGATCGGCGGCATTATCGCTGCACTCGTCTATTCTGTTCTGGAAACAAAGGACGACGAGAAAAAGCCGCGCAAAGAAGCTTCGCATGAGAGAGAAGTGGAAATTGATATTGAGGCGGAAGCGTAAAAACAGACAGGTATTTTTGGGGAGCCGTGGTTTTCACGGCTCCCTTTCATCTTTATCAGGAGGAATAGGATATGTTGGAAACGGGCATCAAGGGCGAACAGAGTGTGGAAGTGGTCTATGAAAACACAGCCGCTGCCGTGGGAAGCGGCCTTTTACAAGTCTTCGGAACGCCGAGCTTGGTGGCACTCATGGAAAACACGGCGCTGGAGAGTATCGCGCCGTATCTGGAGGAAGGCTGGGGTTCCGTCGGAACGGAGATCTCGATCAAACATCTGGCGGCGACGCCGATCGGCATGACGGTGCGCTGTGAGAGTGAGCTGACCGAAGTGGACGGCCGCCGGCTCGTCTT
>JAJQAN010000026.1 GCA_021203765.1 Coriobacteriaceae bacterium
CGTCGTGGTTCCACTCACGTCCGCACCCATCCTAGAAATCGAAATCATCCACGGTGCGTCCACCGCCGACGCCTTCGTCATCGGACCACAGGAGCAGGTCGTGTCCGCACCTTTGATGCATCGGCGGCATGAGCATGTAGTCGCCGTACTGCATCCGCAAAAAGATGTCCGGGCGTCGGGGAACCATGATTTCGATGTCTTCGAACTCGATCCGTTGCGCCGGATAGAGGTCATCGGTGCGGATTATGGTGAAGGTTGGCGTGAAACTCGCGACAAAATCGAGCCCTTCGGATTTGTCGTCGTAGGATTCGACGACCTTATCGTAGGCCTTCTGCGTGTCGGCCAGATTGACCGCCCAGCATTTTTTGGCCTTACTCCGCTCCCGCCAGCGCGCAAAGCGCCAACTGAGCGTCTGTTTGATCTCGGGATCGCCGTTTTCCAGATCCAGGGGCAGCTGGCCGCGTGCGATGTCGTGGTGATGCTGTGCCGTGGCCTGCGCCTTGTCGATGAGGGCCTTGAGCTTGTTCGGGTCGTTGGGAACGTAGTCGAACGGGAAGACATCGACGCAGATCCCCTTGTGGAAGTCGCGGTCCTTGTTGTACTTGGTGAGGTACTCCGAATTGTTCAGACGCACCTTCGAGAACAGATACGGGATGTTCGGATCGGTCTCGCGGGTCTGCAGGAAAAACTGCTCGGAATCGATGAGCGCGCCGGCCTCCTGCTTGAAGCGTTCGTAATCGGCACGCAGCATGCCGACGTCGATGTCGTCGTCCCAGGGGATGAAGCCGTCATGGCGGGCATGGCCGATCAGCGTACCGCCGCAGGCGAAATACGGGATATCGAGTTCGGCGCAGACGCGGTCGATCTCGGAAACGATGGCCTTGGCATCCTCCTGCAGGCGTTTGAGCTCCGCCGGGGTCTCCAGTATCGGCTCGGGAGCCCATATATCCGGCTTTTCGGGACAGTAGGCCTCGACGCCGGCGAAGTTGCGGCGCGTCAGACCACCCAGATCGTCCCGCATGACGATCTTGAGACGGGAGCCCGCCAGGCGGGTCACACAGGCGAGGTTTTGCCCGGCGTAGGTCTGAGCCTTGTGGTCGACGAGCCAGGTCGCCCACCGCAGGGGCACGAACCGATACAAAAAGCGCTTCGAGTAGCCGCGCTTCTTCGTCATCCCGCGCGAGGCGAGACAGGAAAAGAGCAGATTGTTGCGCCATTCCATCTGGGCAAGCAGATGACTTTGCGCGTAGAGGTCGGCCGGGATGTCGTCGAAGATGGAGATTTCGAATTCCGCATAAGACGCCAGCGGGACGCTGTCCTCGGTGAAGACCGGATCGCCGTCGGATTCGGCCATCTCGTAGCGGGTCGAGCGGATGAGCGGCTGCATCCGCTTGATCTTGCGGTAGCGCCTCCGGTCGTCGTAGTGCGTATGGAGCCGCCAGTGGGACTTCTTGGCGATCCTGTCCTGGTTGGCAGAGGCATAGAGCTCCAAAAAGCGCTCATACTCGGCGCGTTCCATACCGACGTCGACACGGCTGGTGTTCGGTACGAAACCCTCATAGGAGACGGCGCCGCGCAGCGCCATGGCGAAGAGGAAGTACTTGATGTCATGTTTGACGCAGAACTTGTCGAAGGCTTCGAGCAGGGCGAGCTTGCTGCGACGCTCGAGCTCCAGCTTCGATGCGCGATAGGCCCGCTTGTAGAGGAGCGTGTCGATGTCGTTGTCGCCGCAGACCTCTTCGATGGCGGCGATCTCCTCCGGCGTGCGTATGGTCGTTACGTCGGTCATAGGTGCAAGGTCCTCACAGCTCGTAGTTGAATGCGCCGACACCGCAGTAGTCGGTCGCCTGTAGGTATCCGTCGATGCAGTCGCCGATATGGTCCCAGATGATGTCGGCGGCCTCGTTACGGATTTCTCCCCTGCGAACCCGATAGTACTGCAGGGGCAGGTACTGACTCAAAAGACAATGGGGAATTATATTGCCCGAAAGGTTTTCGACCAAGGTGTCATGTGCCTGCACCACCTCCGGGCAGGCGAAGTAGTAGCGGCAGCGGTCGTAGAAACTGAAGGCCCGAGCGATACGCTGCTCGTTGGGGGTGCCGGTGTAGTAGTCCTTCCACGCAGACGGATCGTCGAGCATGGCCTGCTCGAGTGTCGCACGATAGTTCGACCAGCGCTCGGGCATCTCGGCGAAGACCTCCTGTTCGATCTGCTCGAGTGCGAACAGCGCCTCGCGCAAAGCGAAGGTCAAAGCCGGCCCGACCTTGAGTATGGCGACGCCGTCCTCACACATGGCGGCAAGGTTGCGGGTCGTCTGGTAGTCGGTCGAATGCCCTTCGATACAGAGCTGCTCCTTGCGCATCGCGTCCGCCAGATCGGCCGCACGCGGACGGTTGTATTCGTCGAGGGTGAACTCGTGGAACTCGACACCCAGCTCGACGACCAGGGCGATGACACGGTCGAAGACATCGGAGAGTCCTTCGTCCGCGAACGCCTGCTTATAGATCGCGATGGTGTTGATCGCATCGTCAGCAGACGTCACCCCCATCTCCTGTGCATTGAAATCCCCGCCCGGCACCGGTACCTCGCTGCCGATGACATAGACCGGCTCGGGGGCATCGGGATGGGAGTCCCAGTAGCTCACAAAAGCCTCCTCCGCCACACGACAGAGGCGTGCGCCGCGGCGTGCACAGGTCTCGGTCAAGAAGGGCTCGTCCGGATCGTCGGAGGCAAGGCGCATGCTCGTGTCCAGATGGATCTTCGAGTAGCCGGCGGACACACATGCAGCGACGAGCTCCTCGGCATGGTCCATGGCCTCATCCTCGTCACAGTCCGTCCATGGAAGCGGGCCCAGATGGTCGCCTCCCAGTATGACGTGCGAGAGCGGAACCGAGATCTCGTCTGCCAGGCCTTTGACGAAGGCTGCGAAGTCGGCAGGCGTCATACCGGTGTAGCCGCCGTCCTGGTTGACCTGGTTGGAAGTCGATTCGATGAGCGTCGGGGTGTTCGTCTTGGAGGCCTTGAGCAGGGCGGCACGGATGACGTCTTCATGTGCCGAGCAGCATGAGAAGATACCGACACGTCTGCCGGACTTGTTCTTTTGGACGATCTCCTGCAGCGTGTTCATGACAGCCGGCCCCTTCTTTTCAGTCCTCGTCTGCTTCCAGCGAGTCGATCAGCAGTTTGCCCTGCACCTTCGGGCCGTTTTCGTAGCGGTCGAAAGCCTGCGCGGTCTGGGAAAGCGGATAGACGGTATCGATCATCTCGGGAACGATCTGCAAGGTCCCCTCGTCGAAGAACTCGTTGACCCGGGTCCATTCGATGCCGGGCCACGGCGCGGAATAGGACATCCACGAGCCGCGGACGGTGAGTTCCTTGCGGTTGATGGCCTCCCACTGCGCGGAGGTGAAGGTGACGTCCGCGCTCGGGGTTCCGACGAACATGACGGAAGCCTTGTTCGCGGCCACCTCGAAGGAGTTCAGGATGGTGTGCGGGGTCCCGGCCGTGTCGAAGACGAAGTCGAAGGGCTTTCCGTCGTTTGCGGCATAGGCACGCTCGGCCCAGCCTTCCCCGTCGACCTCGACCAGGCAGTCGAGCCCCGCCTTTGCAGCGGTCTCCAGGCGTTTGGCATTGCGGTTGGCGACGACGACGGTTCCGGCGCCGTAACCTGCGAGCGCTTGGGCGAGCAGGATGCCGACGGTTCCGGCACCGATGACGATGGCATGACCGCCTTCGCGAAAGCCGCTCAACTCGATGCCGTGGACAGCGACGGTCGACGGCTCAAAGAAGGCGCCCTCGATGTCGCTCACCCCATCGCCTAAAAACATGATGTTTTGTACCGGCAGACAGACATATTCGGCCATGCTGCCCGCGCTGCGAGAGCCGACGAAACCGTAGGAGGAGCAGAGCGAGTAGTTGCCGGCGCGGCAGTCCGGGCAGTCGAAGCACGGTTCGAGCGGGATACCGCTGACGCGCCGCCCGACGTAGCTCGGATCGACGCCTTCGCCTACTTCGACGATCGTGCCGGAGAATTCATGCCCTAAGATGATCGGGAAGAAATGTATGCGTCCCTGCAGCACGCGCGGCACGTCCGAACCGCAAATGCCGGTGTAGTGCACCTGGACCAGGACCTCCCCTGCCTGCGGCTGCGGCCGTTCCACATCGGAAATCTCGATCGTATCGGTTGCTGTGAGGACGGCGGCTTTCAAGCAGGCTCCTAGAAGTAGTAATCGTGGAAGAGCTGCTCGAACGCTTCCATGTCGTGTCGGTAGGTGATCTTTAAGTTGAGCAGGTCGGTGGGGATGACCTCCATGGGGATGTCGTAGGCAAGCGCCAACGCCCCGGCGGAGGTGTAGTTCTCGAGCTCCTCGATGCTGAGCGAATCGTAAATGCTCCAGATGCGGCCGAACTCGAAGGCCTCGGGGCTCGCCCCGGTCACGACGCTTTGACGCGGTATAACTTCCTCGAGCATCTTCGTATCGTCATCGACCTTATAGACCGTGTCGTACTGGCACTCCCCCATCGTCGCCCCACCCCAGCGGTGGGCGGCATCGGAGAGCTCCTCCAGATGCGGCTCGTCAACATAGGGGTGCGTGACATCGTGGATGAAGACGATGTCGTCTTCCTGAGCAGTATCGGCGACAGCCTGCAGACCGCATCTGACCGATTCCGAGCGGCTTTGGCCGCCGGCGACGACCGTGTAGTCGAAGTCGTAGCCGAGCTTGGCGATCTGATCTTCGGTGAAGTCGAGCCACGATTCGTGGCAGACGACGACCATCTGGTCGGCGAACTGGTTTTTGGCGTATTTCTCGACGAGATAGATGAAGGTGGGCTTTCCCTCGACCTCGACGAACTGCTTGGGGATGTCCGCGCCGAAGCGCGTGCCCGAGCCGCCCATCATCAGCAGGAGAATCCGTTTGTAGTCGCGTGCCATGAAATGCCCTTCTTCACACAGTGCAGACCAGTATACTACGTGCGTTTATGGCACCTTGCGTCCTCTACATTCTTTCTAGGGAATAAGGGACGGACGGCGTACTCAACCGGTGCCCTCGGTCCGCGGGCGGTCGAGCTCCTTAATCGCCTCATAGACTCGCTCGCAGCACCTGCCGTCGCGGAAGACGAAGGTCTCGTCCATGCGGCGGGCGTATTCTTCGGCCGGCGTAAAACCACGCTCGGCGATCTGCTCCAGTTCGTCGAGGAGCGCATCCTGCGTCTCGGCGACCGGGCCGAAGCCGTCCCGCTCGTAGTCGAAATAACCTGTGGAGTAGCTGTGGCCGCCGGAGAAGAACTCGTCTTTGTCGAACTGGTAGTACAGGCAGGGCGTGCCGAGATAGGCGACGTCGAAGGCGGTGGACGAGTAGTCCGTGATGCAGACCGACGCGCGGGAGAAGAAATCCTGGATGGAAGAGTCCCCGTCGGCGGAGGCGAGCTCCACGTAGTCCGGCACCGAGAACATCCCGTCTTTCACATACGGCAAGACGTTGGTATGCGGGAAGAAGACGACCTTGCAGCCGGCGCGTTCTGCGATCGTGTGCAGCCGGTCGTTGGCCAAAAAAGATTCCCAGCACCGCCTGTACTCGGAGTCGGCGAACGCGGGGCAGAATTCATGTTCGGCGCTGCTGTCCAAGGTATCCCCTGCCAGATACCCGCGCCAGGTGGGGCTGACGAGTATCTCGGGGGCATGTCCTTGTGCGTCGAGCGCCTTTTGCAACAGCGCATCGTGACGCGGAAAACCCGTCAAGGGCACCTGGCACGGCGTGAACACGTAGGGCGAGCCGTCTTCGACGATCGAGCGATGCTCCTGCGGCGTGACGGTCACCAGCAAGGTGATGGGCTTGTCGTTGAGCCAGTTCGACAGGTTGTCCTTGGTGACGCCGTGCTGCAAAAAGACGAAGTCCTTGGACTTGTAGAAATTGTCGCCGAAATATGAGTGGATGTAGACATCGGCATGCGAGCTGATGATCTTGGAGCAGGACCTGAGGACCCGTTCGTGTTCGGCGGACCCGTAGGCGAGCAGCTTGAAGCCCTCGTCACGCAAGCGCTTCCAGTCCGGCGAATCCTTGCGCAAGACGAAGAAGCAGTCCTGCTCGGGATGCTCGTGCATCAGGTAGCGGTAGAAATGCTCGCCGTTGTCGTCTGCCTGGGTGTCGCGGTCCATGACGATCCAGACATCGCCTTTTTGCTCGTAGGGTTCCCAGTTGCGCGTGTAGCGTTTGACGAGCTGCCCTATTCCGGCGCCGCCCGTAAACCGCTTGCCCTTGCCGGAGACGAGAATGCTCCCCTCCCGGGCCTTGTCGGTGGCAAACGAGAGTATCTGCCGGCGGTTCCCATACGGTACCCAGTGCTCATAGAGCCGCGAGGCAGTCGTTCCGAAAAACCAGCGCTGCACCATCTTGGATTCTGTGGGCTCGAGCCGCTCGCCGTCCAGATAGAAACGGACGTCTTCTGAGAACGCCTCGATGAGGATGCGCTTTTTGGCAAAGTCGATCCTCCTCAGATGCACGCGTTCCTCCGGAAGTTCGGCCGCCTCGAAAAAGAAGGACAGGCAGCGCTTCTGCGGATAGCTCAGATGACGGGCGGGGGAGTTCCAGAACACGGACGGCTCTATGAGGGAACACACCTGTCGCAGCAGGGAGAGGAACTCCGCCCTGCCGTCCTCGTCGAGCACGGAGTCCACGCGCTCGGGGTGGTTCAGCGTCCGTTTGACCGTCCACGCCACATCGTTTAAAACCGCGTTCTGCGTGTAAGCCGGGACGTACCCCCGTCGTTGCTGAACAAACGTCAAAAGGGCCAACCACCCCCGGCGGGGAAGGGTCAGGAACCGGTCGGGATCCTGCCACGAGGCGTCAAGCGTCGAGTCCGCACCCGTACGCCTGCGGTAGAAATATCTCGGAGCCTGCAGAAACCCGACGATGCCTGTCTGGAGGGTGGCCAGATACTCGCCGACAAAACAGGCGTCTTCGAACGCGGGTTTCAGGTCCTCATCCAGGCTCAGCCCGCCTTCTCTGATACGCGACAGACGGAAAAACGCCGTGGCCATCGACAGCTGCATGTACATCTGCTCGTCGCGAATCGCAAAGTAGCTGTCGCCGTTTTCGAAGCGGTAGTTGAGCGGATGGCTGTCCTCGTATGCCGCCTCCTCTTCGAGATAGAAGAGCATGTTGCAGCTCACCATTTGCAATGCCGGACGCAACCCGACCGCCCGGTCGACCTCTTCGAAATAGTCTTCCGAGACGAAATCGTCGGGATCGATGAAGGTGACCCACTCGGTCTGGGCATGCTGGAGGCCGAGGTTGCGGGCAGAGGCCTGCCCGCCGTTTTCCTTGTGCAGATACGTGATGGCATCCGGCCATCTTTCCTGCCAGGCCTTGATGATGTCGGCGGAGCCGTCGGTCGACCCGTCGTCGACCGTGATGATGCGGAGACGCTCCTTGGAAATCGTCTGTGCATACAGGCTGTCGAAATAGTCGTCGAGGTAGCTTTCCGCGTTGTAGACGGCGGAAACGACCGTATAGGTCTCCTGTCCGTCATACGTGTCCGGCTTGCCCGTAACCCTGTGCCGGCTCGTTTCGGCTGTCTTTGGGTCCGAATCCTGGCTCTGCGGCAGAGGCTGTTTGGCATTTTGTCGGGATGCTGGTAAAGACACGCATGACCTCCGCTACACGCCTGCGACAACGTGGTCGAGCACACAGGCCATATTGTACAGTCCTTGCCTTTCTGCACATGAATTTACAGAGCAACTACACCTGTCATGCGGCGCTGCCGGGTCCATCGTCCTCCCCGCTTCAAAATCCATTCTCTCTATAGGATAATGGGGCGACATGGTGGCGCACAGGAAAGGTCCTACCCGTACATGACGGCTCCCTCCTCTTCAAACATCGATCTGACGCTCGTTGTCCCGATATACAACGCCCTCCCCTATTTCCGCCGCTGTATCGACTCCATCGTCGGACAGGATTGCGGCCGCTACAGCATGGAACTGCTCTTGGTCGACGACGGTTCGACCGACGGCTCCGGAGCCTACTGCGACGAGGTCGCCGCAGAACACGACTCCGTACGTGTTATCCACGAGGAGAACTCCGGCACCCCGGCACACCCCCGCAACGTCGGCATCGACAACGCGCAGGGGGAATATCTCTTCTTCTGCGACGCCGACGACTATTTCGAAGACGGCGCCATCGTCGCCATGCTCGACCACGCATCCGCAGACGGCTGCGACGTCGGGATATTCAAGATGGAGGGGCATGGCAGGAAGACGCCGGGCGTCGACCTCTTCCTCTCAAGCCAAAAGCACTGCACGATCGACAATTCCGCGATACTGAACAGCCTCGGCCCGTGTAAGCTGTACCGGACCTCGCTGATACAGACGCATGCCTTGAAGTTTCCCGAAGGCATCGCCTTCGAGGACCTGCCTTTTACGCTGGAGTGCTACTTTTTGGCCGACGACATCTGCCTGTACAGCGATCGGACCTACTACCACACCGTCTGGCGCGACGACGGCGCCTCCCTTTCGCAAGGGGGCAGCACCGCAGCCGTCTGGGGCACCCTGCAGGCACGGATCACCGGGCTCACCACCTACATCGACACCTGCCAGCGCTACCGTCAACTCGACAAATGTCCCGAGCTCTATACGCGTATCGTCGACCTTGCCACCGATGATATGTATCTGTGGGCACAGACGGAGCCCGAGCACCTGCCCGACATCATGCAAAGCGTGCGTGAGGTCATCCAGCCCCTCGATCGTGTAGAGCTGCGCTCCGTACTCTTTTTAAAGAAGCTCATCAACTTCGATGCGCTGCTCGAAAGCACGGAGAGCTTCGTCGAGATCGAACGGACGTGGCCGGACGGCCCGCAGGTCGCCTTTGCCGAAGACGGCGGCCGCCTCTGCTATTCCGTCTACTCCGATGAAGACGATCGTCTGCTGCTGAAACGACAACTACCGCTCGTGGAAGGACAGCAAGACCAGCCCCTCACCGATCCACATATATTCAGAAACCAGATAACCGACGTCACGGCAGACGATGAGCGACTCACCTTCACGGGCCACGTCCACCTTCTGCACCGCTTCGATCAGGGCACGATAACGGCCAGGCTGCGCACCTCTTTTGACAACACGGAGGCGGATCGCCTGTTCGACGATGTGGAGACCACAGTACCCTCGGTCCGCCATGCCTATGCCTCGGTCTATGAGATCGACTTCGACTGGAGCTGTCGTTGCCGTTTCGCCGACTGGGCTCCGCAGCAGGATGCGGGCAGAACCCGGGTTGATTTCCTCTTCGATGTCGAATTTGACGACGGGGACGTGTTGTCCAACCGTTTCGGGCATGACCGCCTCCCGGAGGTCTTCGAGGCGTTCATGTCACGGCAGACCTGGGCGGGCGGCTACCTGTTCATCCCGCAGCAAAGTGAATTCCAAAACTTCAGCTTTGCCGCCTTTTCCCAGAACTACCCCTTCATCAAGGGTGCCCGCATCGGCTTTGGAGATAAAAACGACGGCACGCCGGCCTTGAAGGTGCGGGCCAGCACCCGGATCAACAAACTCGTCGCCGCCGAGCTCTCCTTGGTCTTTTTGGACCACCGTGGCAGGGAGGCCTTGCGTCTGGACCTGCGTGAGCGGGTGCAGGACGGCAGGCCCCTCTATCGCCGGGTCTTTCCGATCGCGCGCCTGGAGAAAACCCTGAAAAACGGCACCTACCGCATCGAGCTGCAGGCCGAGATCGCAAACGGGACGGTGCACAGCAGCGACATCCGGGAAATGGACAACGCGCAGCAGACCTGCTCCTCACAAAAATGCCTCCATTCCCTGTCTGTGTCTGAAGACGGCGCGGTAACATATGCGATACGAAAGGGCTGACAGCAGATTCTGGAACAGCTGCCTTTGAGGAGTCCACGATGTATGTCCGGGTCATGAGCAAGGTGTTTCTCGTCGTCTTCCTGGTCGTGATGGGTGCGACTTTGGGAACGAAATGCCTGGACGGCCTCGGAGTGGAGTTTCCCGACTGGCTTTCCATAGGCAACGAGAAGTCATACCTTGAGGGAAGGGACTACGAAACCCTGCCCGAGCCGACGCTCGAGGCGGTCCAGTCACAGGAATTCCAGGACAATTTCGAGCAGTTCATGGCCGATGCGACGCCCATGAAGGATTCCGCGCTGTTGGCAAACGCCCAGGTGCAACGGAGCAGCATCACCTTGTCCGCCGCCGTCTTCGGCTATACGACCTATCCGACCTTCTTTGAATCGGAATACGTCTATGACGCCGCGCACGACGCCGTCATGCCCACGCTGACGAGCGCCGATGAGGAAAAAGCCGCCCAGTACGAAACCGCTGCAGAGGCCTACCAGGCCTTCGCAAAGCGGCATACCGACATCGGGATGGCGATATATGAAAACGACCGGCTCGGTATGTCGACGAACAATCCGACCGACATGTTGGTAAGCGATCCGGTCGACACGTCGTTTGTCGAGGAGCACTTTTATGACGGGCTCGGCGAAGGGATAGCGGTCATAGACGGCACCTACGACGACCTCGAGGATGCCCTGGAGAACTATTTCAAGACCGACCACCACTGGCGTATCTCGGGGGCATACGCGGCATACGTCTCGATCCTGTCCGAATTGGAACCTGACGCGGTACCGATCACCGATTACGAGACGGTAGACTTTTCTGCGGATCCCTTCTACGGCAGCTCGGCACGGGCCGGCCTGTACCTGACCGCAGATCCCGACCATATCGAAGACTATTGGATCGACCTGAGTGGGATCGAGGTCAGCATGGACGGAGAAGAGAGGCCGACAAGTTCGCTCGACCATCGCACGGAATACGAGCGCGGCGAAGAAAACCAGGAGCTGTTCACCAACCACTACGCCGGGTACTTCCACACGGACTACGGCCTCATCAAGCTGCACAACCCCAAGGCCACAAGCGACAAATCCCTGCTGATCGTCAGCGATTCCTACTCGAACAACATGGAACGTTTCTTCACCAGCGAATACGAATACGTCTACGTGATCGATCCGCGCTACCATTCCCGGACCTTGGACGAATTTCTCGAAAAGCACGAGGTCGACGACATCGCGTTCATCAACAGCTCGCTCAACATCGCCTCCGAGGAGACGGTCGCAGTGCTCAGTGAATGGACGGTCGACGGGCAGTCCTGACCGCGGACCCTATGAGGGACGATCCAGACCTTTGATCGCCTCGTAGACCCGCTCGCAACACCTGCCGTCGCGGAAGATGAAGGTCTCGTCCATGCGACCGGTGTATTCCTCGGCGGATACGAAACCACGCTCGGCGATCTGTTCCAGCTCATCCAGGAGCGCATCCTCCGTCTCGGCAATCGGACCGAAACCGTCTTTTTCGTAGTCGAAATAACCTTGGATGTAGCTATGGCTGCCGGCATAGAAGCTGTCCTTGTCGAACTGGTAGTACAGACACGGTTTGCCGAGGAAGGCCACATCGAAGATGGTGGACGAGTAGTCCGTGATGCAAACCGACGCACGGGAGAAGTAGTCCTGGATGGAAGCGTCCCCGTCGGCGGAGGCAAGCTCCACGTAGTCCGGCACCGTAAACATCCCCTCCTCCACATACGGGAGGATGTTGGCGTGTGGGAAGAAGACGACCTTGCAGCCGTAGCGCTCCGCGATCTCCTGCAGGCGCGCGCTGGCCAGCAACGATTCCCAGCGTCTCTTGTACTCCGATTCCATGAAGACGGGGCTGGTCTCACGCAGGGCGCTGTTTTGTATGATCGGTCCGGCCAGGTCGTTACGCCAGGTGGGATTCACGAGTATCTCGGGGGCGGATTCCTCCGCGCTCTGCGCCTTTTCCAAGAGCGCATCGTGACGCGGAAAACCCGTCAAAGACACCTGGCTCGGCGTGTACACGTAGGGCGAGCCATCTTCGGTAAACGAGTGATACTCCTGCGGGATCGTGGTCACGAACAGGGAGACGGGCACCGTGTTGAGCCAGTTTGAGAAGTTGTTCTGATTGACGCCATGCTGCAAAAAGACGAAGTCCTTCGAGTCGTGGAAGTGGTCTCCGAAATACGAGCGCACGTAATAGCCGGCCTGCGAGCTGATGATCTTCGAGCAGGACTTCAAGATCCGCTCGTGTTCTGCAGACCCGAAGGCGAGCATCTTGAAGCCCTCGTCCTGCAGGCGTTGCCAATCCGCTGAATCCTGACGCAGGACGAAGTAGGCGTCCTGCTCGGGATGCTCCCGCATCAGGTAGCGGTAGAAGTGCTCGCCGTTGTCGTCTGCCTGGGTGTCACGGTCCATGACGATCCAGACGTCGCCGTCCTGCTCGTAGTCCGACCAGCTGCGCGTATAGCGGTCAAGAAGTTCTCCGACGGCGGTGCTGCCCACAAAGGATGTGCCACGGACGGAGAGGATGCCCCCCCTGACCTCGTCGGTGCCGAAGAAAAAGATCTGCCGGGGATCCTCATACGGTATCCAGCGCTCGTAGGATCGTGCAGCAGAGGTTCCGAAAAACCAGAGTTGCACAGCCTTGGACTCCACGGGAGCGACCTCACCGCCGTCCAGGAAAAAGGAGACGTCTTCCGAAAAGGTTTCGATAAGCAGGCGCTTTTTTGCCAGATCCACCTTCCTGAGATACGCCCGCTCCTCCACAGGCCCAGGTGGGTCGAAGAAGAAAAGCAGACAGCGCTTCTGGGAGTAGTTCAGGTAACGGTCGGGGAAGCTCGCGAGAACGGAAAGGTCGATGTGGGCACAGACCTGCCGGAGCAGGGAGCAGAACTCGGCCTCGCCTTCCTTGTCGAGCACGGCTTCCGCCCGCTCGGGGTGGTTCATGAAGCGTTTGACCGTCCACGACAGGTCGTAGAGGATCGCACGCTGGGTATAGGCGGGAACGAATCCCTTCTTCTCCTGCGCGAATTCGAAAAGCGACAGCCACCCCCGACGCGGAACCACCAGCAGCCGCCCGGAGCCGCTCCACGACGTGTCGAGACCGGAATCCGCCGTCTGTCTCTTGCGGTAGTAATACTTCGGCCGGCTCAAAAAGCCGACGATCCCCGCTTCCAGAGACAGCAGGTACTGGCCGACGAAAAGCGCGTCTTCAAAGACGGGCTTCATGCCTTCGTCGGCTTCCAGCCGGTACCTGCCGATGAGGGACAGCCTGAAAAAGGCAGCGGTGACGGACAGCTGTATGGGGATGTCCTCGTTGTTGAACGCGAAGTAGCTGTCGCCCGTTTCGAAGCGGTAGCGCAGCGCATGGGTATCGCGGTACTCGTCCGTGGTCTCGAGGTAGTAGATGTAGTTGCAGCTCACCAGCTGGAGGGCAGGCCGCTTTTTGATCGTCCGGTCGACCAGCTCGAAGTAGTCTGATGAGACGAAGTCATCTTGGTCGATGAAGGTGATCCACTCGGTCTGGGCATGACGCATGCCGAGGTTGCGGGCAGAGGCCTGTCCGCCGTTTTCCTTGTGCAGGTACGTGATGGCGTCCGGCCATTTTTGTTGCCAGGCTTTGATGATGTCTGCGGAACCGTCGGTCGATCCGTCGTCGACGGTGATGATGCGGAGGTTCTCCCTGCTGATCGTCTGGTGGTACAGGCTTTCGAAGTAATCGTCGAGGTAGGCTTCGGCGTTGTAGACGGCGGTGATGACCGTGTAGGTCTCCTTGCCCCGGTACGTGCCCGACTCACCCTCCTGCTTGGTCGTGGCCGTGCGACGACCTCGCAAGCGGCGGACAAGACCGTCCGGTAAAGCCCGCTTGAGCCATGTCCTGAACCGCTTCACCGACGATTGCGGCACACGCGACCTCCCAAGTGAATCAGCATGAAAACCCGCTTCGTACAGACCAAACATTCTACAGCACCACATACCCTTATACGAATTGACAGGGGAACGCCCGTGCCGCATAAAAACACTACGGCATGAACACCTAGGGGCTGACGGCACCAAGATCGCCTGTGCGCAGGCCAACCGTCTGTACTAGAATCGAAATTTGCAAATCGCTCCCAAGCCGAGGTGGGTTCTTGGTCTTTTCAAGTTCGACATTCCTGCTCGCCTTTCTGCCCGTCACGCTCATCCTCTACTTCATCATCCCCTGCCGGCCGTACCGGAACGTCCTGCTGCTGGTCGCCTCCCTTTTCTTTTACGCATGGGGCGAGCCGTCCTACGTCGTGCTCATGCTCTTTTCGATACTGTTCAACTGGCTGCTCGGCTGCGCTATCCAAGGGTCCAAAAACCATGCCAGGATCCCCCTGGTCATAAGCCTCATCCTGAATCTGCTGGTTCTGGGCTTTTTCAAATACGAGGGCTTCGTCGCCGACAGTATCAACACGCTGCTCGGCACCTCCATCCCCAACCTGGAACTGCCCTTGCCGATCGGCATATCGTTTTACACACTGCAGGCGCTCTCCTATGTCATCGACGTCTATCGCGGGAAGGTCGCCGCCCAGAAAAATCCGCTCTACCTCGGCATGTATATCGCCATGTTCCCCCAGCTCATCGCCGGTCCCATCGTCCGCTATTCGACGATCGAGGAACAGGTCCAAAACCGTAAGGAGAACTTCCGGGACTTCTGCTCCGGGGCACGCCTGTTCGTCATCGGGATGGGAAAGAAGGTTCTGCTCGCCAACATCGTCGCCATCCTCGCCGAGGAGATGTTGGCGCGGGGCGGGGCCGACATCGGCGTCATCGGGGCATGGAGCGGTCTGGTCGCCTACGCCTTCCAGATCTTCTTCGACTTCGCCGGCTACTCCGACATGGCTATCGGACTGGGTAAGATGTTCGGATTCCAGTACCTACGCAACTTCAACTATCCCTACATCTCCAAGAACATCACCGAGTTCTGGCGCCGCTGGCACATCTCGCTTTCCTCGTTTTTCCGCGACTACCTCTACATACCACTCGGCGGAAGCCGCGTCGCAAAGCCACGCTGGGTCTTCAACCTCTTCGTCGTCTGGTTTTTGACGGGCCTGTGGCACGGGGCGGCGTGGAACTTCGTCTTGTGGGGACTTTTCTACCTGGCGATCCTGCTTTTGGAAAAACTCGTGTGGGGCAATCTGCTCGCACGTCTGCCGTCGATCGTGCAACACCTCTATTCCATCCTGGTCTTCATGTTCGCCTGGCTGCTCTTCTGGATCGAGGACATGGGGCAGATGGGGCAGTATCTGACGGCCATGTTCGGCGGTTTCGGCCTGACCGGCGGGGCCACCCTGTGGGAGCTCACGTTCTGGGAATATCTGCCCGTCCTCGTGATCTGCATCGTCGCCGCCACCCCGATCCTGCCGTGGCTGCGTGCCAAACTGGTAGCCTGGGTCAACGGTCGCAAGCTGAAAAACTTCCTGGAATGCGACATCCCCAACGAGAAGGCGCTGGCTACGAAGAGCCTCTGCGATTACCAAGGCTATCTCGAAGAAGGCAGGGCAGCGGGGACGCTGCATTCGAAGCGCTCCGCCGTATTCTCCGTCATTTTGACCCTGGCAGACATCGCCTTGATCGCCCTGTTCGTCTTGAGCATCTGTGCGATCGTCTCGGGGTCATTCAACCCCTTCATCTACTTCCGCTTTTAGGAAACAACGATGTGCCCGCAGGTCATGGGCGAGCTTCTTGCGCGACGGCGTCCGCGGCCTCGGGCAGCTTCTTATTCCTTCCCGTCAGCCGTCTGATGATCGGCGTGTCGATCTTGTAGGCGGCAAACGCGATGATAGCGGCGCAGAGCAGCATGACAAAGTAGCCGGCTACCCAGCCCTCGTAAGCGGCGGGGAAGATGAGCCGGTAAACCTTGTTGCACATCATGTGGGCGAGGTAGAGCTCGAGCGAGAACGCCCCGAAGAAGGCGAAGATGGTGTCGAGGACGCTTTTGTGCGACTTACGGTGCAAAAGCGAACAGCCGTGGAAGATCGCGGCGAGCGCGTAGGCAAGCGAGATGCCGCCGACCATATAGAACAGACGGGTGTAGATCTGTTCGGGCAACAAGCTGTTGACCTTGACGAAGAAGAAGGCCACGACCGCGACGACGACGAGGGCGAACCAGGCGGGGTTGACCTCCTTTTTCTCGTAGACGTACTTGCCGGCCCAGCATCCGACGATAAAGACGGGGAAGCGTGTGAGAGCAACCTCCACGCTGTCATAGAACTCGGGCGCAGCGACAGAGAGCGAGAAGATGAGCAGGTAGGTCACAGCCAATAGAACTAACAGCCGCACGAACGGGTGCTTGCCACTGAAGAGCCAGCGAAAGACAAACGGATAGAGCAAGTACAGGATGACGATGAGCGAAACAAACCAGATGTTGGTATCCCCCGTCACCCAAAAAGAGAGCAGGGTCAGGCGCAGGACGTAGAGGCCCCATGCGCCGCTGGTGACGAGCAGGTAGGTCCAGTAGACGATGAAGATCAGCAGCGCGGGGACGAAGATGCGTGCAAAACGCTTCTTGATGAAGGCATAGGTGTCGGGGTTTTTAAAAAACGAGAAGTAGAGGCAGACGCTCGACAGGAATAAGAAGATGTCGACGCCGACGTTTCCCGCGTTGATGAAATCCTGCAGGGGCTGCAAGGCGTCGATGCCGAAGGAGTAGTCGATGCCGTCGATGTCATGACCGTGAAAGACCATGATCCACAGGATGCTGAAGCCGTAGATGGCGCCGCGGTGCTGACTGATGATGTCGAGCTTGAAACGCATAAGCCCCCTTCACCGTGCGGACAATCCGATTGTAGCGAAGGGCACCGGGGAAAGGAGTCGTCCTTGCCTACAATCTACCCTTCTTTCAGATGCCGCGGCTCATGCTCGGTGCGTGGCATCGCCCTGGCACACAGGCGCCGCAAGGCGGCCACCCACTTGTTCGGAAAGGCCGGCAGGGCCAAAAGGAACGCAGTCAGGACACCGATGACGAACGGGAAGACGATGCCGACCCACGCCCCGATGGAAAGCATCGCCTCGGGTAGACCGAAACGCTGCCAGGCATAGTACAGGAGCAGATGCACGATGTAGACCTGCAAAGAGCGCTCCCCCACCGTCGATAAAAACGAATGCCTGCTCGGGGTGATGACGAGGATGGCGATGCTGATAAGGGCAATCAGCAGATAGCTCGCAAGACGCAAAAGCGCATAGACCCCGGCGGACAAGGGGTAGGTCTTTTGGAGGGCGGGGAGCGTGTTGGCGCCGGTGCAGAGCCTCCGGATCATGAGGGAGATATCGTCGGGGACGCCGTACAGAAGCAGAAAATACAGCACGAGAACGACGGCGGCCGTGAATATCAGGCTCCATCTGAACGGCCGTCCCCGCTCATCGAAGCGTTTGCGCCACGATAAGACGGCCCCGGACTCCAGGTAGAAGCCGACAGCATACACCGGCAGGTAGGTGAAGAAACGCGCATTGGCCAACAGGTTCGGATCGTCGACGAACAGACAGCAGCCGACCGACAGCACGAGGCTTCCCACGAGCGCGACCGGCCAGCGCAGTTTTGCCAAAAGCGGCGTGCAGGCCACGAAGCAGCCGAGGGTGAGCAGATACCATGCCCCGCTGCTGACCTCGAAGGGATTGTACGTGCGCGCATTCCCGAGCAGAAGGTCCTCGCAGTAGGCGGCGGTGTAGAACAAGACGAACAGGAGCAGATAGAGCAGAACGTTGTCGAGCCTGAATCCCCGTCCGTCCTTGAAGGAGCGTGCCGCGAACAGACCGGAGCAGAACAGGAACAGCGGCATATGGAAGGTGTAGATGAAGTTCGTCAGCGCCAGGATCGCCTTGGAATCGGTCAGGGTGGTAAAGGTGATCAGCATGTGGCCGGCGACCACAAGGCAGATGAGGATTCCCTTGATGTTGTCGATGTATGCGCTGCGCTCAGCTGCCATCCTGGGTCTCCGCAGCTTTTTGGGTTGTCTCGGGCAATTGCTTCTTTTTGCCCGACAGCAGCCTGACGAGCGGTGTGGTGGCCTTGTAGACGACAAACGCGATGATGATCGAACAGAGCAGCATGAGGTAGTAGCCGCCGATGAGCCCGTCGGCGGCCCCGGGCACGATGAGGCAGTAGACCCGGTTGCACATCATGTGCGACAGATACAGCTCGAGGGAAAACGTGCCGAAGAAGCCGAAGAAAGCCGCCAGGACGCTCTTGTGTGTCTTTCGATGCAGCAGCGACAGCCCATGGAAGATGCCCCCGAACAGAAACGCAAGCGAGACACCACCGACGAGATAGACCACGCGCATGACGAAGATCGAGGGGATCTGCTCGCTCATCTTGTAGCCGACGGCGAATACCGCGGCGACGACGACGAGGATGAACCAGGCCGGATGGACCTCCCGCTTCTCGTAGACGAACTTGCCCGCCCAGCAGCCGATGAAGAAGACCGGAAAACGCGTCAGGGCGATCTCGGCACGGTTGTAGTACTCGGGAGCCACCTGCGCCAGTGAGAAGATGATGAGATAGGCGACGGCCAAAAGGATCAGCAGGCGCACGAAGGAATGTTTGGAATCGAAGAGGAAGTGGTAGATGTAGGGGTAGAGCAGATACATGATGAGGATCGCCGCGACGAACCAGATGACCCCGTCGCCGCCGAACCAGAAGGCGAGCAGACTCAGCGAGAGCAGATAGCTGCCCCAGTCGCCGCTCACCACCAGCTGGTAGGTCCAGTAGGCGATGAAGATCACGATGGCAGGAACGTAGAGGCGGGCGAAGCGTTTCTTGATGAAGGCGTAGATGTCGGGGTTCTTATGGAACGAGAAGTAGAGACAGACCCCGGACAAAAACAAGAAGATGTCGACCCCGATGTTGCCCACGTTGATGAATTCCGCGAGGAAGTTGAGGGACTCGTGGCCGAATGAGTAGTCGACGTTGTCGAGACCGGCGGCATGAAAGATCATGATCCAGATGATGCTGACGCCGTAGATGGCGTTTCGGTATTTGCTGACTATGTCGAGCTTGAAGCGCATATCCTCAGTGCTTGAATGTGGTAAACGACGGGTTCTGGGCATCCTTGTCGCTTAAGATCGGCTGCGCGCCGGCCTCGAGCGGCCAGTCGATGCCGATGTCGGAATCGTCCCAGGCAAGGCCGCCTTCATCGTTCGGATGATAGACGTCGTCGCATTTGTAGCAGAACTCGGCGTGCTCGGAGAGTACCAAAAAGCCATGGGCAAACCCACGCGGTATGAAGAACTGCCGCCTGTTCTCCGCTGTCAGTTCGACCCCTTCCCATCCGCCGAAGGTGGAGCTGCCCTCCCGCAGGTCGACCGCCACATCGAAGACGGACCCTGCAATGACGCGGACGAGCTTTGCCTGGGGATGCTCGATCTGGAAGTGCAGGCCGCGCAGAACCCCTTTGCTCGAGGAGGACTGGTTGTCCTGGACGAATTCGCAGTCGATGCCGCCGGCGATAAAATCGGGACGTTTGTAGGTCTCTGCGAAGGAGCCGCGATCGTCATCATAGGCCTTCACATCGACGATCTTGACGCCTTCGATGGAGGTGTCGGTGAAGGTGAAGTTGCCGGAGGTCACCTGGCTCATGCGGGATCCCGGTCGGGGCGGACGTTGCCTTCGGCGACCGCCAGCAGATGTGCGCCGTACTTCGACTTGCCGCAGCGCTTCGCACAGGCCAGCAGACGCTCCTTGTCGATCCAGCCGTTGGTGTAGGCGATCTCTTCGGGGACGCAGACCGGCAGACCCTGGCTCTGCTCGACCACACGGACGAACTCGTTCGCCTCGAAGAGCGAGTCCATCGTCCCGGTGTCGAGCCACGCCATGCCGCGATCGAAGGTGACGACGTTGAGCGAGCCGTCGTCCAGATACATCTGATTGAGGCTCGTGATCTCGAGTTCGCCGCGCTCCGAGGGCGCGACCTGCTTGGCCAGATCACAGACGCGCGAATCGTAGAAGTACAGACCGGTGACCGCATAGTTCGACTTGGGGACCTTGGGCTTTTCCTCGATGGAGATGGCGTTGAAGTTCTCGTCGAATTCGACAACGCCGTAGCGTTCGGGATCGTCGACCCAGTAGCCGAAGACGGTCGCGCCCTGGTTGTTCTCCGCCGCCGCGACCGCATCCCGCAGGTGTTGCGTGAGCCCGCTGCCGAAGAAGATATTGTCGCCCAATACGAGGGCGCAGGGCTCCCCGTCGATGAAGTCCTCGCCGAGGATGAAGGCCTGTGCCAGGCCGTCGGGCGTGGGCTGTTCGATATAGCTGAGCTCGATGCCGAAGTCGCTTCCGTCCCCGAGTAATTCCTTGAAATTATTAAGATTGTCAGGCGTGGAGATGAGCAGGATTTCGCGGATGCCCGCCATCATCAGGACCGAGAGCGGATAGTAGACCATCGGTTTGTCATAGACCGGAAGCAGCTGTTTGGAGGTCACGCGCGTGAGCGGATACAAGCGCGTGCCCGAGCCGCCTGCCAAGATGATGCCTTTCACTGCGGTTCCTTTCTCACACCGGGGACATCCTTGCCGAGCAGGACCGTGTCGATGACACGGTCGGTGGCAAGCATCCCGCCTTCGATGCAGCGGTCGAGCGAGGAGACGTCGGGCTTCTTCTCCTGATAGCTTTCGGTCTCGAGCACCTCGAGCAGATCGTCGAAGCTCTCGCAGATCTGGCCCGGGGCCATCTCGTCGATGGAGCGCTGCACGCCACGTGTCGCCGAATACGTCACCTTGTCGGGCACGTAGAAGACGACGGGGCGTTTTAAGAGTTGGTAGTCGTAGAAGCAGGAGGAGTAGTCGGTGATGAGCACATCGGAGACGTAGCACAGTTCGTTGAAGGATTCGTCCGACAGGTCGATGATGCGGTCGCGGTACTCCTTCGGGATAACCGGCCTGTAGACGATGAAGTGGTGCATCTCGAAGATGAAGTAGCTGTTCGTGCGCTCGAGCATTTCGTAGAGACGCTTGAAATCGAAGTAGGCCTCATACGGGTAGAACGCGGTCAGCTGCCCCGTGCCGCGAAACGTCGGTGCAAAGAGCAGGATGCGTCCTTTATCGAGCCACGGGTACTTGCCCTGGAGCTTGGTCGTGGCCGCCTCGACGACGTCGTCGTCCAAGAAGTGCTCGAGACGCGGCATGCCGGTGGCGAGCAGGGCTTCCTCCTCGATGCCGAAGACCTCGGAGTAGATGTCGCGCAGATGCTCGTTACCGACCAGCGCGTAGGTGTACGAGCGGTGCCCCGAGCTGAACGGGTCGGGCGAGCCGCTGATGCCGAAACGGGCATATCCCACCGACTTGAAGCCGACGCCGGCATGCCAGACCTGGGTGAGGACGGTCTTCTTGTTGAGCTTTAAGAAGTTGAAGACCGGGGCGTAGTCGTCGATGAAGATGTAGCCGGCTTGTGCGATCTGGCGCATGTCGCCGAACCAGGCGAGGATGTTCTGGAAGCGGCGGAAGGTGTTGCGGTAGCGCTCGACGATGGTGAACTCCTGGTCGAGACCGCGCTCGATCATGCGCCGGCGGATGATGTCCATGTTCTCGTTGGGCTCCTCGCCGTTCTCCTTCAGGAACAGGACACGCTTTTGGTCCCAGTGGCTGAAAAAGGCGATGACGCGGTAGCAGACGGACAGGATCTGCTTTTCGCGGAAGCGCAGGCTAAAGCGGCGCACGCGCGGGTTCCGGTTGACCTTCAAAAACGTCATGCTCAAGACGAGGTAGAGCTCGCCGAGGTAGGTCGCACGCGGGATGAGGCAGGCGTTGTACTGGTAGTAGCCGGTCGCATAGCGGAAGATGCGCGCATAGGTCTCGGCATGAAGCGGAATCTCCGGGTTGTAGGTGATGTCGCTCGTGTCATAGGGGTGCTCTTTGATGGACTGAAAGCCCATGGTGGGGATGTATTTCGCGATGAGTTCGTCGTCGTGCGCCTTGTCGGTACGGTCACGTTTGCGCGGCGGCAGCGTGCGGCGGACGTGGTTTTCCATACGCCCCTGCATATGCGGCAGGGCGGAAAGGAGCGTGTCGAGGTCGGTCAGGTATGTTTCGGGGATGCGGGTGGACAGGATCCAGTCGCCGGCCTCGAGCGGAGCGCGCCCCTGCGCCGTGGTGATGTTGATGCGCCCGTGGACCTTCCTGCCCTCGCGCATGCTGTCGAAGTGGAGGAAGGTATCGGTTTTGGTGCGGTAGAGCAGGAGTTCCTCGTCTTCGTCGGCGGTGTAGTCGACCTCGAAATAGGTCCGATTCCACGCTATGTTCTCTACATAGATTGCCACGGGGAGAAGCCTCCGGTTCAACGCACACAACTCATACCATGGTACCATGGAAGCGCACGTGAGACACCTATGACGGAGAGGTTGTTGCACGGGATATGCAGGTGCTCATATACATCGCGACAGGCATCCTCATCTGCTGCTATCGCCTTGGCGCCCTCCTGCCGCACAGGCGGCGCTGGGTCTGTTTGAGCCGCCAGTCCGACACCGTCCCCGTCGACTTCGCCCTCCTGCGTGACTATATGGCAGAGCACCATCCCGAAATCGAAGTCGTCATACTCCCCCGCCGGCTCGAGACCCGCGAAATCCTCTACCCCTTCCACATGCTCCGTCAGGCCTACCAGATCGGCTGCAGCGAGGCGGTCATCCTGGATTCGTTCTGCATCGTCGTGAGCCTGCTCGGAGAGCGCATCACAGCGCCGGTCATCCAGATGTGGCATGCCATGGGCAACATGAAGAAATTCGGCTTTACCGCCATCGGCACCGAGGAGGGCTCGAGTGAACGCCTCGCCCGGCTCTTCCACATGCACGAGGGCTACGACTCGGTGCTCATCTCCTCGCTTTTCTTCATCGACGACTACGTGGCCGGCTTCCACATCTCCAAAGACATCGTCTACGAGGCACCGCTGCCGAGAACCGACCTCTTCATCGAGGAGGACCACATCGCCGCTGAGCGCGAACGTATCTTGACCGCCTGCCCACAGCTGGGTCAGAAGAAAAACATCGTCTATGCGCCGACCTTCCGCAAGGAGGCATCCGCAAACGAGGCAGATGCCATGGAGGCCCTGCTCGCCGCCGTCGATTTCGAGCGCTACAACCTCATTTTCAAGCCCCACCCGAACAGCACCCAGCGCTTTGCCGACGATCGCGTCCTGCAGGACTACCCCGACGGCCTGGAGATGCTCTACATCGCCGATTACGTGATCAGTGACTATTCGACCGTGATCTACGAGGCCGGGCTCCTGCGTGCACCGGTCTACCTGTACGCCTACGACTGGGACACGTATTCGTCCAAGCGCAGCTTCAACATCGACATCGAACACGACGTCCCCGTGCTCTTCACCGCCGATCCCACCGAGATCTTCTCAGCCATCGAACATGACGACTTCGATGCGGCGGCCTACGAAGACTTCATGCGGCGCAACATCGCCCTGCCGCAAAGCGGAACCTGCACGCAGCGCGTCGTCGATCATGTACTGAATATGGTGGATGCCGCGCGCCCGCAGGAGACGCGCTAAGAAGCGTTTGACCTAGTCATCGCCTTGTCGGAGGATTCTCCGCTTCAGACGCCCACAGAAACGCTCAAAACGTATGAATCTGCTGTGGTTAAGGCGCCTGACCTCTGTTTCGAGCGATTGCAGTCTTTCGCCGGAGCCCCCTATCAGTTTGAAGACTTCGGAACTTTGCTTTTCCAGCTCCTTGTTCTCTTTTTTCAGATTATCTACCTGCTCTTCGAGGAGCTGTGTGGTGCGGGCATAGGTACGGATCGTATCCTTGAAGATGGCCTCGTCGGTGAAGATCTGGGGAGGCAGGTCCTCTATGGGATCACGGAAGAGGACTCCGTCGTCGCGATCGAGAAACTCCCGTGCGACCAAGGCGTTCGACTCTGCGAAACGGTCGCAGTAGGCCTGCTGCGCAGCAACGCTCTCAAACATGGTCGTCCGCTCCTTGTAGGGCAGATCGCCGAGCGCTTGACGGAGCGTCCTGCTGTGCTCGCGGATGTCGGGCAGATCGTTCATGATGCGCTTGATCTCGAGCGCGTTGCCCTCGAGCGCCGTGTTGTTGATCTCCTCTTTGATCTCAAACCCATCCGACATTTTCAGACCGAAGATGTCGATGAAGTCGGAGTAGACGCTGTGCTCCTCGCCGGCGAACTGTCCCCGCTCGAAGACGCGCACGATGATGGAATCGGTGCCGAACAGATCGGCGATCTTGTTCAGATAGGCGTAGTAGTCGAGCGGGTAAGGTATCTCGTCGGCACGCTCGAGGAACTTCGTGAAGGTCATCTTCGTCTTTTCTTTGACGTGCTGTTTCCAGCGGGACTGCATGAAAAGGTCCTGGCGCCGCAGATAGACGATGACCTTCAGGTCGAGCCCGCGGGAGGCGAGGTCCTCTTTGAGTTGGGGCCAGAAGCGCTCGTAGTGGGTGCCGCTGTACCAGATCACCTCGTCGGAGAGGATGATCCGGTCATATTCTTGAGCCACCTCGACAATCTGATCGAGCGCCTCGTAATAGCTGCCCGTCGGCTCCGTCCGTTCCTCCGGCTCCTCTTCCTGCCCTTCCTCGTCTTCTTCCGGTTCCCAGCCCTGCACAAGGAAGTGGGCGTTGCGCTGTTTGCGGATGAAATCCCAGCGGTAGTCGAGGATGGGAAAGGCGATGCCGTGCTCGTTCAAGAGTTCGACGTTGTCACCGAGGAATATCTGAATCGAGCTCGTCGCCGTCTTCGGTGTTCCGATATGGAGGTAAACGGTTGCCATCGCGTATCGTGCCTTTCTTATCGGGCGTACACCCTTCTAGCGTTTCGAGCGTTTCCTCTTCGGTCGATCGTTGTCCTTGCGCATCTCTTCGACTTCCTTTTGCAGGTCGTTAACCCGCTCTTCCAAGGTCTGTAGCGCCTGGCCGTAGGCTTGAATGGTGTCGCGAATCAGGTTCTGATCGTCGAAGACCTGGGCCGGCAGCTCCTCGAGCGGCTCATAAAAGAGCCTGCCGTCCTCACGGCCGAGGTATTCGCGGGCCACATGGCTGTTCGAATCCTCCAGGCCTGCCAGGAATGCCTTCTGTTCTGCGGCACCTCCGGGAAACAGGGTCGTCTTTTCCTGTTCGGGCAGGTGAAGCAGGGAGTTGCGAATGAGCGGGCTTTTGTGGTCACGTGCGTCGGGAAGTTCGTTGAGGAGGCGTTGGACCTCGAGCGCGCTTCCACGCAGGGACGGATTGTGGTATTCCTGCCCGACGTGAAAACCGTCGCAGGTCAGGCCAAAAATGTCCAAGAAATCAGAATAGATGCTCCCCTCTTGGCCCTTGAACTGGTCTTTTTCAAAAACCCGGACGCAGATGACCTCTTTGCCGAAGATGTCAGCGAGTCCGTCGATATAGGCGCCGAAGTCGTAGGGGAAACCGTTTTTTTCGGCTTCGGCCAGAAAATCGCCGAAGGTGCGTGCGGTGTTGCAGGCCTTGATGTTCTGCTGCCAATGCGACTGCAGCCAAAGGTCCTGACGGCGCAGGTAGACGATGATGCGCACGCCCAGTCCACGCCGGTCGAGGTCTTCCTTCAAGGCCGGCCAGAAACCCTCCCGATAGCCGGAATGCCGCCATATGTCCTCATCGGACAGGATGATGCCGTCGTAGCTTTTGGACAGATCGGCGACCTTGTCGAGGCCTTCGGCGTAGTGCTCAGACGGCCTCAGAAAGGACTTCTTGCCGTCCTCGCCGACGATCGGTTCAATCAAGAAGCGGGCGTTTTTCTTCGAAGCCGCGTTGCGCAGGGGGTAGCCGAAGTCGGGATAGACGAAGCCGTGTTGCTCCAGCACCTCCCGGTTGCCGGCCAGAAACGACTGTATGGAACTTGAGGCCGTCTTCGTCAGACCTATGTGGAGATACACGGTTGCCATATGATTCCGTTCGCTTTCAAGCGACCTGCACAAAACTCGTATAGTCTACCATGCTCGAATGCCGGCAGATGCCAGCGGTGGCGGGCACGGCCCGGGCTTTTCAGTCCCGCAGATACCCGATGAGCGCCTCGAACATGCCGGACAGGTCGGTCTCGGCCTGCCAGCCCAGCGCGCGCAGGGCGGAGGTGTCGAGCGGCAGGTGATGCTCGGGCGGATAGGGTGCCTCCGGGTCGACCTCGACACGCACGGCGATCCTGCCGTTAGCGCAGTGCTCGGCGACGAGTTCGGCCATCTCCTTCACCGATGAGTAGGTGTCCTCGTTGGCAGCGTTGTAGGCGCATCCCGCCTGGCCGCAGAGCAGCACGGTGAAGATCGCGGTGACCGCATCGGCGATGAACAGGTACATGCGGGTGCTCTCGCCTGTCGTGCGCAAGACGATGTCGTCGCCGTCGATGGCGCAGTGGGCGAAGTAGGAGAAGACGCGTTTGTCGTCTTTTGGAATGCCGGGGCCGAAGGTCTGTGCAAGGCGGATGACCTTGGCATCGACGCCGTACTCGCTCGCGTAGGCACAGACGAGATGTTCGGCCATGCGCTTGCCTTCCGGATAGCAGCTGCGCAGGCTCAAGGGATCGACATAGCCGACGTCGGCCTCACCGAGCTTGTGTTCCAGGCCGCGCTCGACGTTGCCGTCGCCGTAGACTTCCATACTCGAAAGAAAGAGAAACGAGCAACCCTCGTTGTGACGGGCCAACTCGAGCATCTTGCACGTGCCGTCGACGATGGTACGCGCCGTCTCGACCGGGGAGTCGACAAAGAAGTTCGAGACGGTCGGGCAGGCGGCGTGGATAATGAAATCAACATCGATATCGAAACAATCGAAGCCGTCCAAATCGGAGACGACGAGCTCCAAACCCTCGTCGAAGGCCGCCTCGCCGAAGAAGCTTTTGGCGCGCTCCTCGCTGCGGACCAGCGCATAGACCGTGATACCCGCATCGAAGAGGCGGTTGCGTTCGAGCAGAGTGCGGATACAGGTGGAGCCGATGAGCCCGGTCGCGCCGGAGACGAAGAAGGCCTTATGCGCACAGACCTCCCAGTCGATGGCATCCCCCTGGGCGAGCAGCGTCGGTTCCTGGATGTTATCGGGCATGTGCGCGTCCCCCTACAGGCCGAAGATCTCCGAGCTTTCCTGCAGGTCGACGTAAGCGCGGAAGACATAGTAGTCCGACGGCGTCGTGATCTTGATGTTTTCCATAGTGCCTTCGACCACGTAGAGATCGTGGCCGTAGTGGCGCATGAGACTTGCCGAGTCGATGAAGTCGTTTCGTCCTTCGGCGGCCGCCTGTTTGTGGGCATCGAGGATCTCGTCGAGGATGAAGCACTGCGGAGCCTTGGCCATCTTGCAGGTCTGCCGGTCGATGATGTCGACGATGCGGCCGTCGTCCTCTTTGATGATGGTCTCAATGGCGGGGACGACCGTGATGGCGCTGCCCTTTTCGGCCGCCATCGCCAGACAGTCCTCGATCGTCTCCTGGCTGATGAGAGGACGGACTCCGTCGTGGATCAAGACGACGGAATCGCCGTCGAAGTGCTTGGCGATCGCCTGAAGGCCGAGGCCGATCGAATCCTGGCCCGTCAGCCCGCCCGGCACGACGGCGACAACCTTTTCCAAGCCGAACTTGTCGATGGACTTTTCCAAAAAGGGGATCCAGTCCTGCAGGCAGGCGACGACGATGCCGTCGATGTGCTCGTTGTTCTCGAACTGCTCGAGCGTGTAGATGATGATGGGCTTGCCGTGCAGCTCGAGGAACTGCTTCGGACGGGTCTTCGTGTTCATGCGCTGACCGGTGCCCCCGGCAAAGACCAAAGCGACGTTCTTCATCTGCACCAATCCCCTTTTCTTACATGCGGTACGTCTTGTTGCGAGTATACACGGGCAAACACGGGCTGTGGGGAAAACCACGGATTACGCCCAAGTACAGGCGTAGAAGGCGGACGCGTCGTGAGGGCTCTCATGCCGGCCAGTGCATGACCGTCTTGAACGGATGGGAGCTGTCGTATTCGAAAGCCTCTGCGATGCTGCTGATCATCGCCACATCGTCGGTCGTGTCCAGTTCGAGTACCTTCTGCACGACACGGCGCACACGGGCGGCAAAGGTCGGCTGCCGCATCAGTTCGAGCGCGGCTGCGAAGTCCGGCACGGTGCTGCGGGAATTGCCGACAAGTACGAGCCCCTTTTCGAGCACCATGCGCGTATTAATGGGGACGGGCAGTTCGGCCACGCCGAGCAGGGATATAACGCCCTGCGGGCGGATGCAGTCGATGATGTGGGAAAGCGCAGTCTCGCAGCCGTCGACGCCGCCGGTACATTCGAAGGCGAAGTCAACCGGGACGTCCACGTCGGCGAACTCGTTGCGGACATTGTACCGCTCGTCGACGAAGTCGAAGAGCTCCATCTTGGCCTCATGCGCGCCGAAGAGCAGGAGCTTGAAGTTCGGATAGCGTTCCTTGAGCGTCGCGGCCAACAGGTAGCCGACCGCGCCGTCACCCCAGATGCCGACCGTGCGCTCCTGCTGCAGGACCTCCGGATGTGCCGCCTGCGTGGCGGCAAACGAGGTGAGCGCATTGCAGCAGACGCTGACGAGTTCGGAGAGGACCGCGACGAGCGGATCGACGTCGGCACAGTCCAGCAGGTAGGCGCGGGGTATGGCGACCGTCTCACGTAGGAAACCGTCGCCGTCGCTCGAGCAGAATACAGCGTCGAGCGAGTAGTTCTCCTTGGGGTCTGCGACGGTGCCAGCACAGCCGACGTCCGATGTGGCCTCCGGCATCCAGTTGGGGACGAGCACGACGCGCTCCCCATCCGCAAACCGTCCGGAGACGTCCTCTCTCACCGTGCCGACGGCCTCGTGGATGAGTGCCATGGGAAGTTTTTCGGCGAGCGCCTCAGGGTCGCGTTTACCCGACCAGTAGCGCTGGTCGGCCGCGCAGATCGCAAGATATTCGGGATGCACGCAGACCAGGTCCTGCTGCCGCATCTGTTCGTCTGTCGGAAGCGGCTCGGGCTCGGCCTGCATGTAGCCGGGACGCAGCAGACGGTAGATCGTCGTGGTGCCTTCGTCGTTTCCCATGATGCCTAGTCTTCGGTCTCGCGCAGGATCTGGGTGGCGACGTGTATGTCGTGTGCCGTAGTGATCTTGATGTTGGAATAGGCGCCTTGGACGAGCTTGACCGGCCTGCCGGCCAGGATAAAGACCTTGCAGGCGTCGGTCAGCTGCGCGCGCTGCTCGTCGGAAAGCTGTGAGGCGGCCTCGGTAAAGACCTTGATCTTGAAGCTTTGCGGGGTCTGCCCCTGGTAGTAGCGCGAGCGCTGCGGGATATCTTCGATGGTTTCCCCGTCGTCGCTCACGACGATGGTGTCGGTGGCCGGCACGACGGTATCGACGCAGTCGCAGCCCTCGAGCGCGTCGAGGTTGTCCTCGATGATGCGTCCGGTGACGAAGGGACGGACCGCGTCGTGGGTGACCAGCACGTCACCGTCGTCGACGCCGAAGGTCTCGTCGATGTATTCGCAGATGTTGCAGATGCTTTCGTGACGGTCGTCGCCGCCGAGCACCAGGTGGATACGGCCGACGGATTCCGCCTCGATGTTCTCGGCGATGAGGACCCGCGCGTACTCGAGCCACTCGACCGGTACCGCGACGATCAACTCGCCGATCAACGAACAGTCCAAAAATGCGCGCAGCGTCATGATGAGGATGGGATCGCTGCCCTCCCCAAGGCGGAGGAACTGCTTGGGGCGTTCGCTGCCCTGCATCCGCATGCCGAGCCCGCCGGCCAGAATCCCTGCGTAGTTCATTGCCCTGGTCCTTCCAGTCGGGTCCTTATGCCAGCGGCGTGAAGTCCGTCTTCGGGTCGAGGTCGACGATGAAACGCGTGAGCATCTTGACGGCCGAATCCAGGTCCTCGAGCGCGAGAACCTCGGTCGGCGTGTGCATGAAGCGCAGCGGGATGCTGATGAGGCCGGCCGCCTTGCCGCCACGGGAAAGCTGGATGACGTTGGCGTCGGTGCCGGTGCCGCGGTTTTCCGGGCCGATCTGGTAGGGAACCTTTTCGGCCTCGGCAGCCGCAACGAGCAGGTCGAAGAGGACCGGGTTGATGTTGGGGCCACGGGCGATGATGGGACCGCCGCCACATTTGGCCTCGCCGTTCTTCTTGCTGTCGACGCCGGGATAGTCGGTCGCGTGTCCGACCTCGATGGCCATGCCGACAACCGGGTCGACGCCGTAGGCGGATGTCTCGCCGCCGCGCAGGCCGATCTCCTCCTGCACGGTGGCCGCCGCGATGTAGTCGCCAGCCGCACCGCCGGCCGCCTTGACCTCCTCCATGACACGGGCGGCGATCCAAGCGCCCATCTTGTCGTCGAAGGCGCGGCTGACCGCAAGCCCGTCGCCGTAGGTCTCGAAACCGACCCCGTAGGTGATGGTGTCCCCGATGCGGATCTTCTCCTTGGCGGTCTCACCGTCAAGTCCCACATCCAAGAAAAGCTTGTCGATCGGCGTGACCTTCTTGCGATCCTCGACCTCGAGCAGGTGGATGGGCAGGCGCCCCATCACCCCGCGCACGACGCCGTCCTTGGTATGGACGTCCATGCGCATGCCGGGCAGGACGGCCGCGTCGACTCCGCCGAGCGGTTGGACGGAAAGGAACCCCTTCTCGTCGATGTGGGTGACCATCAGGCCGACCTCGTCGATGTGGCCGGCGAGCATGACGCTCGGACCGTCACCGGTACCCTTGAGGGTGGCGTGCACCGAGCCCATGACGTCGGTCTCGATGGAATCGGCCGTGCCCTGCAGCCGGTCACGGAAGACCTTGGCAGCGCGTACCTCCTCGCCGGTCGGAGACGGGGTCTCGACCAGCTCCTGCAAAAAGTTCAGATCCTTCTTCTTCATGATCGCTTCTTTCGTGTCGTGGCCGCCGTCGGGGGCGGCGCAAATCAAACGTTGTACATGTACTTGAAGACGTCCTCGCGCTGCATGACGATCTGCAGATGCAGCTCCTCGCCCAAGGCGTCGAGACGCTCCTGTACCTCGTTGAACGGCGTCACATCCTCGTCGAGCGTCGCCATCATCGTCATGGAGAAGATGTCCTTGGAGACGCCCTGACGGATGTCGCCGATGTTGGCGTCGCATTCGTAGAGAAGCATGGAAACCTTGGCGACGATGCCTTTTTGGTCCTGTCCGAGGACCGTCACGACGACCCGTGTCTCTTTCATCTGCGTTATCCCTTCAATTGCCGGGCGGCCTTTTCTGCCGGCCCTAGATCTTGTCTTTGAGCAGGTCGAGGAGCTGATCGACGCATTCTTCCAGCGAGTACTGGGAGGTATCGATGGCGATGTCGGGGTTGCGCGGCTCCTCGTAGTCGCTCGATATGCCGGTGAAGTTTTCGAGTTCGCCTGCGCGGGCCTTCTGGTAGAGCCCCTTGACGTCGCGCTTCTCGCATTCTTCGAGCGGAGTGCTGATGTAGACCTCGATGAAGTCGTCGCCGATGATCTCGCGGGCGCTCTGGCGGTCGCGGATGAACGGTGAAATGAACGCAGTGAGCACAATGATGCCGGCGTCGTTTAAGAGCTTGGAGACCTCGGCGATGCGGCGGATGTTCTCGATGCGACCGGCCTCGGTGAATCCGAGGTCCTTGTTAAGCCCCATGCGGATGTTGTCGCCGTCGAGGAGCATGGTGTGCTTGCCGCTGGCCGCCAGGGACTTTTCGAGCTCGTTGGCGACGGTTGACTTGCCCGAGCCGGACAGGCCGGTGAACCAGATGGTACGGGCCTTCTGACCGAGCTGCTGTTCGCGGAACTCCTTGGTGATGTCCATGTTGTGCCAGGTGAGGTTGTCTCCGCGGTTGAGGGAGTGCTCGACGACGCCGCAGGCAGAGGTCATGTTGGTGACACGGTCGATGAGAATGAGCGAGCCGAGCGCGTTGTTCTTTTCGAAGATGTCGAAGACGACCTTGTCGGCCGTCGAGATGTCGCAGCGGACGATCTCGTTTTTGAAGGCGGCGTCGGCGTAGACCTCCTCGCCGGTGTTGGCGTCGACGCGGTACTTGATGTTCATGACCGTGGCCGGCACCCGCTGTGTGCCAATCTTGAGCAGGAAGTTCTTGCCGGCGACGAGCTTGGTGTCATCCATCCACAAAAGCGTCGCCGAGAACATCGAGTTGACGTAGGGCTTGGTGTCCTTGACGAGCACGCAGCCGCGCGAGACGTCGATCTCGGTGTCGAGCTGGATGTTTGCCGGATCCCCCGTGGAGACGCTTTTGACGTCGGCATCGCCCCGGTAGATGGTCTTGACCGTGGCGGACTCCCCGCTCGGCAGGACCGTGACCTCGTCGCCGACGGAAATCTCCCCGCTTTCGACCTGGCCTTGGAAGCCGCGGAACTCGTGGTTGGGACGACAGACGCGCTGCACCGGCATGGTGAACCCGAGCTCGGCGGGGTTTTCGTGCACGTCGATTGTTTCCAGATAGGGCAGCAGGGCGGGACCGGTATACCAGTTCATCGCCTCCGAATGCGAGTTGATGTTGTCGCCTTCGGTGGCAGATACCGGGATGATCTCACAGGTGTCGTATTCGAATTCCGCGAGCAGGACGCGGATGTCCTTCTTGATCTTCTTGAACTTGCCCTGCTCGTAATTGATGAGGTCCATCTTGTTGACGGCGAAGACGAAGTGCTTGATGCCCATGAGCGAGCAGATGCGCGTGTGGCGCTTGGTCTGCACGAGCACACCCTGGCTCGCATCCACCAAGATGACCGCGAGGTCGGCGAAGGAGGCGCCGACGGCCATGTTGCGGGTGTATTCCTCGTGTCCGGGGGCGTCGGCCACGATGAAGGAGCGGTTGTCGGTGGTGAAGTAGCGGTAGGCCACGTCGATGGTGATGCCCTGTTCGCGCTCGGCGGCCAGGCCGTCGAGCACCAGGCTGTAGTCGATCTCGCCTTCGCGTGAGCCGACCTTGGATTCGAGTTCGAGGGCGCGTTCCTGGTCGGCGAAGAGGAGCTTGGCGTCGTAGAGCATATGACCGATGAGGGTCGACTTGCCGTCGTCGACGCTGCCGCAGGTGATGAATTTGAGGAGTTCGCTTGCCATCTAGAAGTACCCCTCCTTCTTGCGCTGCTCCATGCTCGCCGCGCCGCTGTCGTGGTCGATGACGCGGCTCGTGCGTTCCGAGTTGACGGCGCCGAGGGTCTCCTCGACGATGGCCTCGAGCGTGTCGGCATCCGATTCCGTGGCGCCGGTGAGCGGATAGCAGCCGATGGTGCGGAAGCGGACCTTGCGCATGACCGGCTTTTCGCCCGGCTCGAGCGGCATGCGGTCGTCGTCGACCATGATGATGTCGCCGTCGCGTTCGACGCAGGGACGCTCGGCCGCGAAATAGAGCGGAACGATCTCGATCTGTTCGCGCAGGATGTACTGCCAGATGTCCTTTTCGGTCCAGTTGGAAAGTGGGAAGACACGGATGCTTTCGCCCTGTTTGATCTCGGTGTTGTAGAGCTTCCACATCTCCGGGCGCTGGTTTTTGGGGTCCCAGGCCTGCTCGGAGTTGCGGAACGAGAAGATGCGCTCCTTGGCACGGCTCTTCTCCTCGTCGCGACGGCCTCCGCCGAAGGCGGCGGTGAATCCGTACTTGTCGAGGGCCTGTCTGAGCGCCTGGGTCTTCATGATGTCGGTGTAGGCGGAGCCGTGGTCGAAGGGGTTGATGCCCTGCTTGACGCCCTCCTCGTTGATGTATTCGATCATCTCGATGCCGTACTTTTCGGCAGTCTTGTCCCGAAACTCGATCATCTCGTGGAACTTCCACGTCGTGTTGACGTGCAGGAAGGGAAACGGCGGCTTTTCGGGGTAGAACGCCTTGAGCGCCAGGTGCAGCATGACCGAGGAGTCCTTGCCGATGGAATAGAGCATGACGGGCTTTTCGCACTGCGCGGCAACCTCGCGGATGATGTAGATCGACTCCGCTTCAAGTTCATCTAGGTGACTCAAAACCACGTCCTTTCAGCTGATCGGTAAAAGCGGCGCAACGCCCCCGTCGCGGGCGTTACGCGCACACCGCTGAAGATTATACAGAATGGGCGTTTTTACAGCAGGCAAATACACGAAGGAAGTATATCTGCCGCAGGCCGTACGGCGGCCTTTTCCTTACAGTTTGTCGATTGCCTCGAAGAGCGCATCGACGATTCGGTCGGATTCGACTCGCTGGGCGTTCTCACCGTGGAAGAAGAGAACCCCGCAGTCGTCGGCACAGGCGACCCCGACGTCGGCGTCCTTGGCCTCACCTGGCCCGTTAACGACGCAGCCCATGACCGCCACCTGCAGGGGCTTGTCGATATCCGCCAGGCGGCGCTGCACTTCCTCGGCGATGGGGATGAGGTCGACCTGGCAGCGCGAGCAGGTCGGACAGGAGACGAGCTCGGGGCGGACACGGCGCACGCCGACCGCGGACAGGATGCCGTAGGCGACCGCCATCTCCTCGACCGGGTCGGCGGTAAGCGACACGCGCAGGGTGTCCCCGATGCCTTCGGCAAGCAGCATGCCCAGTCCGATGGAGGATTTGATGGTGCCCTGCTGCACCGTCCCGGCTTCGGTGACGCCGATGTGCAGCGGCACGTCGGGGCAGCTGCGCGAGAGCTCCCGATAGGCCTCGACCGTCGTCATCACGTCGTGTGCCTTGGCCGAAACGACCACATCGCTAAAGCCGCGCTCGTCGAAATGCTCGACGTAGGTGCGGGCGGACAAGGCGAGCTTTTCGGCGATGCTCAGATCCTGGCGGTCAGCGACCTCCCTCTCGAGGGAGCCTGCGTTGACCCCGATACGGATGGGGATCTTCGCCTCTCCGGCCTCGTCTATGATGGCATCGACGGCCTGTATGGCGGGCAGGGTCCCCGGGTTGATGCGCAGCGCGGCGGCCCCGACGCGGGCGGCGCCAACGCCGATGAGGTGGTCGAAGTGGATGTCGGCAACGACCGGCAGCGGGCTTTTCTCGCAGACCTGTGCGAAGAACTCCAGAGAGTTGCGGTTGGGTATGGCGACACGCACGACCTCGCAGCCGGCATCCTTCAGGCGTTCGATCTGCTCGAGATTGCCGTCCGCGTCGAGCACGGGCCCCAGGTCGTCGTCTTCGCGCATAGGAACGTTCGTCATCGACTGGACGACGACCGGTGCGCCGCCGCCGATGGGCACATCCCCCACCATGACCTGGCGGGTCTTGTTTCGCGCGGGTTCTGTCTGTGTGTCTGCCATAAGGTCCTCCTTCTACCAAGCGCTCTCAACCGTCACGTGAATGCGTGTGCCCGCCCTGCGGGCCCGGGTCAAGTGCCGAGGATGAAGTTGTGTATGTCCTGGTTCAACAGGATCAAGAACAAGACTATGAGCAGCGCGATGACGACGACGGTGATGGCGTTTATGACCGAGGCCGGTATGTCGCGCCGGATGATCTTTTGGATGACCTCGACGACGATCTTGCCGCCGTCGAGCGGCGGCAGCGGGATCAGGTTGACGATGCCGAGCGACAGCGAGACGGCCGCCAGGAGATAGAGCAGCAGCAGCGGTGAGGCGGAGGCCGCCTCCCGCGACATGACCGCGATGCCGACGACCGAGGTCGACTCGCTGACCGTCTCGGCGGCGGTCATCGGGTTGAAGAGGCTCGCGTAGGCCGCAACCGTCTGCCCGATGTAGACGAACGAATCCCCCAAGGCCCGAAACACCGACACACGCTCCGGGGCGGTGGCCATGTAGACGCCGAGCTGCGGGGTGCCGTCCTCGCGGGCGCCGACCGTCAGCTCCGTCGTCTCGGGCTCATCGTCGCGGACGTAGGAGACGGTGACGTCCTCGCCGACCGTCAGGCTGGCGATCTCGTCTGAGAGTGTCTCCCAGTCCGGTGTTTCGACCCCGTCGAGGGCGGTGATGGTGTCGCCGGCCTCGAGACCGGCGACCTGGGCAGGACTGTCCGCGATGACGTCTTCGAGGGTCGTCGTCGCCGAGGTGACCCCGATGCCGCTCAATAAGACGATGAAGATGATGAGGGCGAACACCACGTTGAAGACCGGCCCGGCGAAGAGCACACAAAGACGCTGCCAAAACTTCAGGCCGCGGTAGGTCTGCGCACGCTCGCCGTCGAGCAGGGCGGTCTCGTCGTCGACCTCGCGCGGTTCGCCGAGTTCGTAGGTGTCGGTCTGAGGTGCGGAATACAGGCCGGACTTGTCGGAGCGTGCCGGCTTTTTGATGGAACCCCAGCCGTCGAGGATGATGAGGGCGTTTTCAGCCTCGCCCGTGTCCAAATCGCAGGCCATGGCCGTGTGCTCCACGTCGGCCTTGCCATGCCGGTAGACATAGGCGAGCACCTTGGAAAGGTTGGGGTCTTCCGGTCCGCCTTCCATGCCGGTGATGCGGTTGTAGCCCCCCAGCGGGATGCAGGTGATGCCGTAGCGACAGCCGTTGCGCTCAAAACCGATGTTGGGGCCCGGCATGCCGATCATAAACTCGGTGACCCGTGCGCCGAATAGACGCGCGAACAGGAAGTGCCCGAGTTCGTGGACGAAGACCAGGATGATGAGGACGACGAGGCCCCAGAATATCGTCAGGACGACATCCATGACCTTATCGCCGCCCGTCCAAGAAGTCCTGTGCGTGGGCTCGGGCGCGCGCATCGATGCCTTCGAGCTGCTCGATCGAGGAGACCGGCTCGGCATTAAAGGCCCCCAGCGCGTCTTCCACGCACGCGTCTATGTCGGTCAGGCTGCAGTCGCCCGCCAAAAAGGCCGCGACCGCGACCTCGTCCGCCGCGTTCATCACACAGGGCGCCGTGCCGCCCGCATGTCCGGCCTGCATGGCCAGCGGCAGGCAGCGGAAGGTGTCGCAGTCCGGCTCGGCAAATTCCAGGGAGCCGAGATTGGCGATGTCGAGCATGTCGAGCGTAGTATCCCAACGCCCCGGGTAGCTCAAGGCGAACTGTATGGGCAGGCGCATGTCGGGCACGGCCAGCTGCGCCTTGACCGATCCGTCGGTAAAGGCGACCAGGGAGTGCACGCAGGACTGCGGATGGATGACGACGTGGACGTCATCGATGTCCGCCCCGAACAGATGGGATGCCTCCAGCACCTCGAGCCCCTTGTTCATGAGTGTCGCGGAGTCGACGGTGACCTTGGGCCCCATGGACCAGGTCGGATGCGCAAGCGCCTGCTGCGGGGTCACCTCGTGCAGCTCCTCGCGCGTCTTGCCCAGAAACGGGCCGCCCGAGGCCGTCAGCCAGATCGAACGCAGCGCGGCGGCGTCCTCGCCGATGAGACATTGGAAGATCGCCGAGTGCTCGGAGTCGACGGGCAGAAGGGTCTCGCGTGTAGCCAGCGGCATGATGAGGTCGCCGCCGACGACGAGCGACTCCTTGTTCGCCAGCGCGAGCTTCTTGCCGGCCGCAACCGTGTCGTAGGAGGCACGCAGGCCGGCCGCCCCGGACAGGGCGTTGAGCACCAGGTCAACTTCTTCGAGCTGTGTCAGAGCAGTGACGGCATCGGGGCCGAAACCGATATCGACCGTGTCGGGAAGCTGGGTAAGCGCGGTCGCATCGCGTACCGAGGAGTCGCCGAAGGCCAGATGGGTGACGCCGAATTCGAGGGCGGCCTGTACGCAGGGTTCGACCTGCCGCCCAGCGGCCAGGGCGACGATTGTGACCTGATCGGGATGCATGCGCACGACATCGAGCGTCTGTCTGCCGATGGAGCCGGTCGCGCCGAGTACGGCGATGGAAAGCGGCTTCATAGAACAACCCCGAAGAGCTCCTGCAAGATGAATGGAAGCGATAGGAGCACGTAGCCGACGACCGAGACGAAGATGAGCGAGTCGCTGCGATCGAGCAGGCCGCCGTGCCCCGGCATGAGGTTGCCGGAGTCCTTGGTATGGAAACTGCGCTTGATGTGCGACTCGGTCAGATCGCCCATGATGCCGACGATGCCGCAGATGACTCCGCAGATGATGGCGTAGACATAGCCGAAACCGCAGTCGGGGACGACCAGGGGGATGAGCGCCCAGATGATGGTGCAGCACACAACTCCGGTTATAACGCCCTCCCAGGTCTTTTTAGGGGAGATCTTCGGGGAAAAGAGATGGCGCCCGTACAGCGATCCGCCCACGTAGGCAGCCGCGTCGTTGAGCCAGATGGAGATGAGCACCATCAGGGCGAGGAGCCCGCCTTGAAAGCCGGGAAGTTCGCTGCGTATCATCAAAAAGCCGACCAAGGTGAGCCCGCAGTACAGGTAGCCGAAAATGCTCAGGGCCACATCGACGATCGTGTCGTTGTCGTCTATGAAGAAGCGTATCAGCATGATGCAGCCAACGATGAAGGCGACAAACATGGCGACCGCCAGGATGTGCGTCTGCTGGATGATGAAGCCGCAGATGAGCGGGATGGCCCCGGCGGCGACGGTGCCGATGATGACGTAGGGACGGTGCCCATCGGCCTGCGCCATCCGCAGAAACTCGTAGCAGCACAGGGCTGCGGTGATCGTGATGACGATGAGGGTCGTGTACCACGACACCAGGGTGGCGATGATGAAGACGAGGGTGTAGATTGCGCCGACCGCGCTGCGCTTTGCGAAATCTCTCACGTTTAAGGCCATGGGAGAACTCAGACCTTCCCGTAGCGACGGTCGCGGTCCTGGTAGGCGAGCAGAGCCCGGCAGAGCTCGTAGCGGTCGAAATCGGGCCAGAGGACATCGGTGACGTAGATCTCCGCATAGGCCACCTGCCAGAGCAGGAAGTTCGACAGACGCATCTCCCCGCTCGTACGTATGAGCAGGTCGGGATCGGGCATGTCGGCGGTGTAGAGACTGTCGGCGATGGCCATCTCATCTATATCGGCGGCGGACAGGTCGCCGTTCTCGACACGCTGCGCGATCGTCTGCACCGCATCGACGATTTCGAGACGCGAACCGTAGTTGACGGCGATGGCAAGCGTCATGCCATCGTTGTCCTTGGTCTTGGCGGCCGCCCGCTCGAAGACGCTGCGCGTCAGACGCGGGAGGTCTTCGGTACGCCCGAGCAGGCGGACGCGGACGTTTTCTGCGTCGAGGCCGCCCAGCTCGGCATCCATGGTCTCGGCGAACAGGTCCATCAAGCCGTTGACCTCGGTTTTGGGACGGTTCCAGTTTTCGGTGGAGAAGGAGTAGATGGTCAGATAGCCGATGCCCAGATCGTTGCAGGTCGTGATGGCCTCACGGACGGCCTTGATACCGGCGGAGTGGCCTTTGCTCCTATCGAGGCCTTGGGCCTCGGCCCAGCGGCCGTTGCCGTCCATGATGATGGCGACATGTTGGGGAAGCGAGCAGCGGTCCAAGCGGGTGCAGTCCAGCCCTTCCGGCGGATCGGGAAAGATTTCACGAATTGTCGCCGGACGATCGGACACTAGATCTCCATCACTTCGGCCTCTTTTTTCTCGAGGGCCTCGTCGATCTGTGCGATGTAGGAATCGGTCAGTTTTTGGAGCTCGTCTTCGAGACGATGGAGTTCGTCTTCGCTCATGTCCCCGTCCTTGTGCTCCTTTTCAAGCCTGTTTTTCGCATCGCGTCGCGCGTTGCGGACGCCGACACGGGCGTTTTCGGCGACCGACTTGCACTCGCGGACGATCTCGTGGCGACGCTCTTCGGTCGGCGGCGGGAACGGCAGACGGAGCATCTTGCCGACGTCGCTCGGGGTGACCCCCAGATCGGAGGACAGGATGGCCTTTTCGATGTCGGAGACGAGACTTTCGTCCCACGGCTCGATCGTCATCATGTGGGCCTCGGGAACCTTGATGGCGGCGACCTGCGAGATCGGGGTCGGCGTGCCGTAGTAGTCGATGGTGATGTTTTCAAGGACGGAAGGAGACGGCCGGCCGGTGCGCAGGTTGGCGAAGTCGCGGTTGAGCATCTCCATGGCCTTCTTCATGCCAACCTCGGCATCCTGTATCTGTTCTGATGGCATAGAAGCGGCCTCCTCACTGAGCTTCGACGATGGTGCCGACGTGCTCGCCTTTCAGGACACGGGCGATGTTGCCCTTTTTGTTCAGGTCGAAGACGATGATGGGGAGGTCGTTGTCCATGCACAGCGACGTCGCCGTCGAGTCCATGACGTGCAGCTCCTGCTCCAGCATGTCCATGTACGAGATCTCGTCGAAGCGCTTCGCATCGGGGTTCGTCTCCGGATCGGAATCGTAGACGCCGTCGACCTTGGTCGCCTTGAGTATGGCCTCGGCGCCGATCTCGCAGGCGCGCAGCGCGGCAGTCGTGTCGGTGGTGAAATACGGGTTGCCGGTGCCGCCGGCGAAGATGACGACACGCCCCTTTTCCAGGTGGCGTATGGCACGACGGCGAATGTAGGGCTCGGCGACCTCCTGCATGTTGATGGCGGACTGCACACGGGTGAAGACCCCGGCGCGCTCAAGACCTTCCTGCAAGGCGAGCGCGTTCATGACCGTCGCCAGCATGCCGATGTAGTCGGCCTGGGCGCGGTCCATACCGTTTGCCGAGGCGGCCAGCCCGCGGAAGATGTTACCCCCGCCGATGACGATGGCGACCTCGATGCCGTCGTTGACGATCTCCTTGATCTGCTCGGCGACCTCGTCGATGACGGCCGGATCGATGCCGTAGCCGCGGTCGCCTTCCAGGGCCTCGCCGGACAGTTTGAGCAGGATACGATGGTATTTGTACTCACTCATGCGCCACTCCCTTGAGCGCTGAAGCGATCAGAGGCGTTCGACGAAACGCCCGTCGCGTGAATCGACCTTGACCTTGTCGCCGACGTCGATGAAAAGCGGCACCTTGACCTCGACCCCGGTTTCGAGCGTGGCCGGTTTGGTGCCGGACTGGACCGTGTTTCCCTTGAAGCCGGGTTCGGTGTCGGTGACCTCCATTTCGACGAACATCGGAGGTTCGACATTGATGAGCTCCCCGTCCGCATACTGCGCAAGGCAGGTGTCGCCTTCCTTGAACCATTGGGCGTTGCTGCCGAGCAACGCCGCCGGGACGTCGAGCTGTTCGTAGGTTTCGTTGTCCATGAAGTAGTAGGTGTTACCGTCGGTCCAGGAGTAGTCGACCTCTTTGGTCTCGAGACGGACCTCGTCGAACTTGTCGCCCGGACGGAAGGTGTAATCGACGACACGGCCCGTTTCGACGTCCTTGAGCTTGGTGCGGATGAAGGCGCCGCCCTTTCCCGGTTTGACATGCTGGAATTCGACGATCGTGCAGAGCTTGTCGTTGTATTTGATGCACATTCCGTTTTTGAAATGGGAAGGCTGTACCGAGGCCATGAATCTACCTTTCTTTCGACAACTCGAACTATTCTACTCTACTATCAGCAGGTCATTGGAAAGCCCACAGAAATCCACGAATGAATCCTCGCCTATGCAGCCGAAATCCTCGATACGCACCCCGTAGCGACCGGGAAGGTAGATGCCCGGCTCGACGGTCACGACGCTGTCTTCGGGAAGGGCGCTGTCGTTGGAGGGGCCGAGGGTGGGAAGCTCGTGGACGTCCAGGCCGAGACCGTGGCCGAGGGCGTGTCCCATCCTGTTCGCATAGCCGGCGTCGGCCAGGTGCTCTTCGGCCAGCTCATGCATCGCCTTCCCCGTCACGCCGGCGTGCAGGGCCTGGCGGACCGCCTCGTTCGCCCCGCGCACGGCCTCGTAGACGCGTCGCTGCTCGTCGTCGGGGCTTCCCAAGAAAATGGTGCGCGTCGTATCGGCACGGTAGCCGTCCTTGCAGGCCCCGAAGTCGAAAACGACGAAGTCGCCGAAGGAGAGGATGCGCTCGGAGGGGACGGCATGCGGATTGGCGCTGTTCGGGCCGCTTGCCACGATGTTGGGAAAGGAGAGCTCGTCGGCGCCGTTGCGGCGCAGGGCGATCTCGAGTTCGAGGGAAAGCTCGCGTTCGGTGAGACCCGGACGGATCTCGTCGAGCAGTTCGGTGAAGGCCCGTGCGGTGATATCCATCGCTGCACGGAGGCAGGCCAGCTCGTCGGCATCCTTGATGCTCCTCAGACACAAGATGTCGTCTTCGCGCTCGAGCAGGCGGGCTTTGGGAAGCTTGTCGACCAGGGCCCGATAGAGCTTGAGCGGTGTCATCGCATCGATGGCGACGGTGGCATCCTCGCTTTTCGCCTCGGCCAAGCAGCGGACGACGAAGCCCGAGATCCCGACGCGTTCATCGTCGATCTCCCAGAGGCCCTCGTCTGCCGCACGCTCGCGCAGGGCCGTGCTGTAGCGCATGTCGGTATGGAGTATGCATGCGTCGGCGGAGATGAACGCGCAGTGCGCCTCCTCGGAATCGAAGACGCCGGAAAAGCCGGTGAGCCAGATGAGGTCGGTCACCGAGCGCACGACGTAGGCGTCGATGCCCTCCTCGGCCATGAGCGCCCGCAGGCGCGCTATGCGCTGTGCCGCCTGCATCCCTAGGATTCCTGTACGTGTTCGAGCAGCCGGTCGAAGGCACGCAGGTAGCCTTCGGTGCCTTCACCTTTGACCTGCCCAATGCAGGCATCGGCGATGACGGAGGTGCGGCGGAACTCCTCGCGTGCATCGATGTCGGAGATGTGTATCTCGATGACCGGGGTGTCGATCGAGGTGATGGCATCGTGGATGGCGTAGCTGTAGTGGGTGTGCGCCCCGGGATTGTAGATGATGCCGTCGTAGCCGTCCTGCGCGGCCTGTATCGTGTCGATGAGGGCGCCTTCGTGATTGGACTGGAAGCAGTCGATGTCGACGCCGCGCTCGGCGGCGTAGTCGGCCACCATCTGCTCGACCTGTGGCAGGGTCGTCGTGCCGTAGATCTCCGGTTCGCGCTGCCCCAGCAGGTTGAGATTCGGTCCGTTCAACAAAAGGAACTTCATGGCGCCTCCCCTAACCGGCCTCGACGAGCTTCTCTTTGGCCTCGCACCAGGCGCTCAGGTGCACCATCAGCAGATCGTCGTCGACCTCGACCAGCTCCCAGGAGGTGAAGTCGTGCGGCAGGACGAAGCGGATGGCGCCGCCCCTGGCCTTCTTGTCGCCCTTCATCAGCTTGAGCAGACGGTCGGGATTGCAGGTCCACGCGAGCTCCTCGAGGCCGAGGGAATCAAGGAGCGCGTCCTGCTTGGCGACGAAGTCCGTGTCGGTCTCGAGCACCTGCACCGCCAGCCGTGCGGCAAAGCGCATACCTTCCGCAACGGCACGGCCATGCCCAATCTCGCCGTAGCCGGCGGCCGCCTCGATCGCATGGGCGAGGGTATGACCGTAGTTGAGGCATTCGCGTATGCCGGAACTCTCCGTCGCGTCCTGTTCAACGACCTTCGCCTTGAACTCGGCTGTACGGGCCACGACCTCCTCGAGCGCTTGATCGTCGTGTGCGCACAGGTCTTCGGCGTGGTCGCGGAGCCACTCGTAGAAGCTGCGCTCTGAGCAGACGACGGAGCTTTTCGCTATCTCGCCGAAACCGTTGGCCCAGTCCTCGTCGGTCAGGGTCCGCAGGCAGCGCGTGTCGGCGCAGGTGTAGATCGGCTGGTGAAAGGAGCCGACGAGGTTTTTGCCGCAGGGCAAATCGACGCCGGTCTTTCCGCCGATGGAGGCGTCGACCATCGCGAGCAGGGTCGTCGGAACCTGGACGAAGTCGATGCCGCGCATGTAGGTCGCCGCGACGAATCCGGCGAGGTCGCCGACGACACCGCCGCCTACCGCGACGAGCAGGTCGTCACGGCAGAGCTGGCGCTGGGCGAGTTCCTGCCAGAGCTCCGAGGCGATCTCGACGCTTTTCGAGGTCTCCCCCGAGGGGACGAGCGCATCGTAGACCTCGTAGCCCGCTTCTTCCAGACGCTTCTTGACGAGCGTGGCATAGACCGGGCCGACCGTCTCGTCGGAGACGATCATGGCCGTCCTGCAGGGCTTGAGGGCAGCGACCTTCTCGCCGATGGTCGCAAGCGCCCCCTTCGCGACGCAGATCGTGTAGGAGCTGCCGTCCTTCAGGTTGACGGATATCTCGCGTTCCTCGCTCATAGCGCTCCCCTTTCCTCGAGGACTTTGATACAGGCTGTTGCTATCTCATGTACGGAGCGTCCCGACGTCTCGATGGTGATGTCGGCGGTCTCCTCGTAAAGCGGTATGCGCTCATCGTAGATTTCGGAGACCGGACGCGACCCGGAAAGCAGCGGGCGCGTCTCCGGCTGCGAGATCCGCCCGACGGCCTCATCCAAAGGAACCTTCAGGTAGATGACACAGCCGAGTTCTTTGAGTATGCGACGGTTTTCGGCTTCGAGGACGACACCGCCGCCGCAGGAGACGATCGAGCGTCCTTCCTGCGTGAGACCGCGGAGCACCTGCGTCTCGATGCGGCGGAAACCCGCCTCGCCGACGTCGTCGAAGATCTCGGGGATCTTGCGATGTTCGAGGGCCTCGATACGTTGGTCGAGGTCGATCAAGGAAAGCCCGGTCAGCTTGGACATACGACGGGACACGCTCGTCTTGCCCGAGCCCATGAATCCGATTAAGAGGATGTGATTGTTTGTCGGCTCGCCCACGTGACCTACACCTGACCGATGCGGGCGAGATAGGCCTCCTTGGCCGCCAGGATGTCACAGAGCGCGTCCGATCCGAACTTGTGGAGATACGCATCGGCGAGTACGCAGGCGACCTCCGCCTCGGCGACCACCGCCGCCGCCGGAACGGCGCAGGTGTCGCTGCGCTCCGTGGATGCCTCGACCTGCTCGTGCGTGTCGGTATCGACCGTAGCGAGCGGCGCGGCAAGGGTCGGAATCGGCTTCATGGCAGCCTTGATGACGAGCGGCTGGCCGGTCGTCATGCCACCTTCCAGGCCGCCGGCGTTGTTGCTCAGACGTCCGTAGCCGTTCTCGTCGTAGGTGATGCCGTCGTGGACCTCGCTGCCGGGACGCTGCGCGGCCTCGAAGCCGAGCCCGAACTCGACGCCCTTGATGGCGGGAATGGAGAAGACGGCCGCGCCCAGGCGCGAGGTGAGGCGCTCCGGGCCGCTCGCATACGACCCGAGACCGGGTACCAGACCCTCGGCCTTCACGCAGAACTCGCCGCCCAACGACTCACCCGCCTCCTTGGCCGCATCGATCGCCTGCACCATGGCTTCGGTGGCCTGCGGGTCGGGACAGCGGCAGACGGATTCCTCGACGTCGGCCGGTGTGAACTCGAGGGTCTCGTCCATGCTGGCCTCGCCGATGCGGGTGACGAACGAGCCGACCGATACATCGAGCGCGGCAAGCAGGGCCTTGGCGATGCCGCCGGCGGCGACACGGGCGGCCGTCTCACGTGCGCTCGAGCGCTCGAGGACGTCGCGCGCATCGTCGGAGTCGGTCTTGAGCATGCCGACCAGGTCGGCGTGTCCCGGACGCGGATGGGTTTCGCGCTCCATCCCGTCAGGCGCCGCACCCGTCGACGCCATACGGTCGGTCCAGTTCTTATGGTCGGCGTTGACGATCTGCAGGGTGATGGGACTGCCGAGGGTACGTGAGAAGCGCAGACCGGAGAGGACCTCGACATGGTCGGACTCAATCTGCTGCCTTCCGCCCCTCCCATACCCGCTCTGACGGCGAGCAAGATCGGCGTCGATCGCGTCGACGTCCACGTCGAGCCCGGCAGGCACACCGCTCACGATCACGGTCAGCGCCGGGCCGTGCGACTCTCCTGCCGTCACAAACTCCATCTCATGTCTCCTCGTTGTTACGTTCGCTGTTACATCTAGGGATTATACAGGTTACAGCCCTGAACGCCGCATTTCTCCACGCAGATGCTGAGGAAGGCGTGCAGCTACCTTAGGAGGCGGGAGTGTGCCCTCGAAAACGTGGAGGGGGTACCTCCCGCCTCCCTATGTACCTGCTGCGAGGTGCGACACCGCCTGCGAGCGCGTTGGAGGCTGCGAGGCGATTTCGGCGTTGCGGGAGCGAGGACTGTCTGAGCGCCGCCGCCAGGCGGTGCGAGTTCCGCAGGAGCAGAGGCAAAATCGTTGAGCGGGAGGCGACTCCGTGCGATGCGGGTGGCGCCGCGCCTCCTCCACCGCAGGAGCAGGTACCCCACGCCTCTTTAGAGCCCGGTCGCCTTGTAGATGTAGTTCTCGCGGATCGTGCCCCTGTGGGCGACCTTCTTGGTGACGATCTTGGTCACCGTCTTCTTTTTCTTCTTCCCGCTTTTGGTCTTGACCTTCTTGGTGACCTTCTTCTTCACCTTCTTGGTCGTGTAGTACGTGCCGTAGTACGAGTGGTAGAAGCCGACGTAGAGCACCTTGCCGACGAAATAGACCCCTTCGATCTCGTAGGCCGTGGGAACGGTGAAGCGCTTGACGTAGGTGCCGTCCCAGTCGTAGATCATGATGATGTTGCCCGAACCGCCCGATATCGTCGACTCGCTGATGAGAAGGTAGTCGTCGGTCGAGGTCATGCCCTGGTAGGTCTGCTCGACCTTGGAGGACGGTGCGACATAGGCGATTGCCGAAAAATTCTGGTCGACGATGAGCAGGTTGTGCGAGGTGCCGAGCAGCAGGACGTATTGCTTGCGCGTCGAATTGTAGGTGATGCCAGCCAACTTCTTGATGTTGTTGACCTGAGAGGTCGTCGCTCCGTCGAGCTTGGTCTCGACCTTGATGTCGACGCTTTTGGTGACCTTGAGCGTCTTGGGATTGATGAGCGATATGCGCAGCGGGTTGGTCGTGTTGTGGATGACGGCGATCCGGTTCTTGTCGGGGTTCCACGTCATATCGTTGCCGTGACCGATGTTGAGGACTTTGGAGACCTTGACCACCTTGCGATTTGAGACACGCATCTTGACGATGCGACATTTCTCTTTGTTCTGGTTATACATCGCATAGAAGGCGAATGTGCTGTTGGCGCAGCATCCTTCCAGCGTGTCGTATTTGTATCGCTTGAGTCCGGCACGGTCGCGCAACTCCAGGGCCTTGCCGTTCTTGCGCTTGACGCGTTTGATGCTCATATTGGTGGCTTTACCGGCGTTTTTCGAGCGGACCCACGGGGAATAGTAGGTCGTGCCGTCGTAGGTCACGTACGAACGGACGCGCGCGTAGTAGGTTTTCGACTTCGTCAAGCCCGTCGCGGTATAGGAATTGGTCGCATACCCCTTCACCTTGGTGCTCTTCTTCGTCGCAAACACACTGTTCTTCGACCACTGGACCTGGTAGCCGGTCACACCGCTCTTCTTGGTCCACTTGATGGTTGCGCTTGTCTTGTCTGAGGAACGCGAGATGCTCTTGAAGGTCGGCGTCGGCGCCTTGTAGATGGTCGAGCTCGCATAGCTGTCACTGAGCAGGACGTTGCCGGCCGAGTCGTTGAAGTAGGTGTAGAGGCGGTAGGTGTAGAACATGTTGTCAAAGATGTCGGCGTCGGCATACTGACGGCGGTTCGTGGAATTCATCTTGCTGATACGCGTGAAGCCCTCATCCTCCGGCGTCGGGTTGCTGACAACAGGCGGCTCCTCTTCCCCGGGCTCTTCACTTTCGGTTGCGGACGCGTTCGGGTCGTCGGCCTTGCGGTAGAGGACATAGCCGACATCCTGCGAGCTCTTGTTCCACTGCAGTTTGATGGAGCCTGCGGTCTGGCTCGTCGCGGTCAGTGAGACGGCTTTGGGCGGCGTATCGGAGACGGCGACGGCAAGCGGCATGATGGCCGCATCCGAAGCGGCATCGTCGAAGGGCTCCGGAAAGGAATCGGTCTCCGCGTCCGGATCGGCTTCAGGATAGGCAACGTCATCTTCGACGGCCGTCACATCGGTGGGTTCGTCCACAACGACGCCATCGTCTTTCGAGAGGTCTTCGGAGATCGCAGGCTCATCGGCGGAGGTCTGAGCGTCGGTCTGTTCCGGGAGATCGGATGAGGCGCCTTGCGCAGAATCGGAAGCGAAGGCGGAAAAAAGACCGCTCGGCGCCAGACCGACCAGCAACGCAAGCGCGAGCAGGGCGATGCCCGCCCTTTGGAGCGTGCGGCACGGATGTAGGCAGGATTTTCCGTTCTTCATACGGCGTATCTCCTTCTGCGATGCAATGCTGCGTTTGAGAACCCGATGAAATCGGGATGTATAGCGCTCAACTCTAGCACGAAAACGAGGAACTACGTCCTCTGCACCGATTCTTCAAAAAGGAAACTGCAGGTTGTGACGATGCGTACGCGCCGATACGGGCGCGAATCAGGCGGCTGCGGCGGCCGGGGCGGCCATCCGGGCGGCCTCCTCCTGCTCGGCAGCCTCCGCATCTTCGCGATCCAAGACGAGTTGCATGGCCGCGATGGCGCATTCGATCATGCCGTCGTCCGGCGGGTTGGTGGTCAGGCGCTGCATCTGCATGCCAGGCCACAGGATGACCTTGACGAGCGGGTTTTCGGGGCGGCTGCCCGCCCACTTGACGGTGATCTCGTAGCCGACGCCGGCGATGATCGGCATGAGGATGATGCGCGTCAGCACGACGAGCAGAAAACGCAACGGGCCGCCCGTGACACCGGTCAAATCGATGAGGGCGTTGATGGGACCGCCCAGGATGGTATACACAAGGATGGCGATGATGAGCACCATGACCATGAAGGCGGTGCCGCAGCGCACGTGCAGCGTCGGGAACTGCTGGGCGTTCTCCGGCGTCATGTCGAGCGCGTGCTCGTAACAGTGGATGGTCTTGTGTTCGGCGCCGTGGTAGCCGTACATGCGCTTGATGTCCTTCATGAGGCTGATAAGCCACATGTAGGCGACGAAGATGGCGACGCGCAAAAGCCCGTCGAGGATGTTCCACCAGACGGTGTTCATGGCCGCCTCGCCTAAGATGAGATTGCTCAAAAGCGCGGGTACGGCGACGAAGATGGCGATGCCGAGCACGATGCCGACGACCATGGAGACCCCCATGACGGCAGCGGGCATGCCGCCGGACTCCTCCTTATCGTCTTTCGCTGCCTCTTCGACGGGCGCCTCCGAGCGTACAGGCTCTGCCGACGTATCGACGACGGCGGCGGCGACCTCGTCAGCCGCCTCGGACGTGTCGGTGGAATCCTCCTCGTCCTCGTCGAAGTCGTAGGCGTGGTCGGCGGCGATGTTGAGCGCCTTGAAGCCCAAGATGAGCGATTCGACGAAGGCCGTGCAGCCTCGGATGATGGGCCAGTACATCCAGCTGTTCTTCTTGCGGCCGGATGCCAGGTCGTGTTCTTCGGTGTAGATGTTGCCGTCGGGTTCGCGCACGGCGACCGCCCAGTTGTAGCGGCCGCGCATCATGATGCCTTCTATGAGCGCCTGGCCGCCAATATGGGTGCGGCAGGAGACATCGACGTCTGCCTTGAACGCGTTTTTCGACTCACCCAATCAGATCTCGACCTTTTTCCACGGCTTGCCACAGGACATCTTGCCTTCGGGACAGACACCGCTCGTGCAACCCGGTCCAGCGATCGAGAAGATGTACGGTGCCGTCGGGGTCACTAATTCTAGCATCTTCATCGCCACTTCACGTATCTCCCACTGGGCACGGTTACAGCATCGTAAACTGAAGAAGTGGAGGAGTTCACGGATGTTCATGGTAACGACGATCTTCGTCTCGCAGGCGTTCGGCAGCAGATAGCGGGCGTCTTCGGCCGGAACCCCCGCCTCGATCAGCTGGCTGTAGGCCTCAAACGCCGCGGTCGCGGCCTTATCGAAGGCCTCCTCCTGGCCGGCCTCGACGACCGTGTCCGGGGTGATGAACTCCGGCTCCTCCTGGAAGGTGACATAGCGCTGCGACTGCTGGTTGAACGAGGCCATGCGATGGCGGACCAGCTGGTGGGTCATCGCACGGGAGACCCCGTCGATGGCGAAGGTGTAGGAGGCGTGCTCGAGCGTGGAGAAGTGCCCGCCGCGCAGAATCGTGGTCAGCACCTTGTGGATGCGCTCCTCATCGAGCGTTTCCATCAGCTCCTTCGCGCCGACCGGCGCATAGCACAGACGTGCCGCCGTCGCCACGGCACGTTCCGGATCGGGGGTGTGATAGAGCAGTTCGACCTGCATGATGAGACCTCCTCGACAGCCGGCGGCCCATCGGGCCGCACGAATCGTTGGTATGCCAAGCAGTGTAGTACAGGCACGGGGCGGGATGGCGGGATGGCGGCCGCGGACTCCCGCGAACACCACGGGGCGCGCCCTCAAAGGGCACGAAAGGGCGCAGGGCTAATCATCGTCGTTGCTGGTGCGTTCGTTCTCGTCGAAGCCCTTCGAAGCTTCCTTCTGCTCTTCGTTGAAGAGCTCGGCGCGGTACTTCTCGTATTCGGTCGCCTTGGTGTGCTCCGTCGGGGTGTTGACGACGATCTGCGGGAACGGTATGTCGATCTCGTGATCGTCGAAGAGAAGTTTCATCTCGCGGTTGAGATCGCGTTCGAGCTGCGGGCGGTCCTTCTCCTCGCACTGCACTGCGATGCGGAGCATGACGGCGGAGTCCTCGAAGGCCACGACGCCACGGTAGTACGGGCCCTTGATGATGGCAGGCAGGCGCTCGCCGATCTTGGGCAGCTCCTCGGCAAGGATGTTCTCCACGCGTTCGATCGATTCGTCGTAGTCGATGCCGACCTCGATGGAGAGATAGGAGTACTTCTTGGTCATGTTGATGACGTCGTTGACGTCGCTGTTGCGGATGATCTTGATGTTCTGGGCGGCGTCCTCGATCTTGATCGTGCGTATGCCGATCTCCATGACGGTGCCGCGCCAGTCGTCGACTTTGATGATGTCGCCCACCCTGAACTCGCCTTCGAAGATGATGAAGAGGCCGGAGATGATGTCGCCCACCAGCTCCCGTGCACCGAGGCTGATGGCGATGGAGAGGATGCCGGCCGAGGCGAGGAGCGTGGTCGTGTCGATGCCGATGAGGACGAGACAGTAGTAGATCATGCCGATGGCGGTGGCGTACTTGATGAAGCTGCGCAGCAGGCGACAGATGGTCTCGCCGCGGGCGTTGAGTACACCGCCGAGCAGCGACAGGAGCCACTCTATGACCACGACGAGCGTGACGGCGACGCAGATGAACATGATGCAGGCGGTGATGGCGAAGATGTTGAGGCCGTGCTCCCAGTTGCCGCCGAGGATGTAGGCGAAGATGGAGTCGCTTGCAAAGATCTGGTCCTGGAAGATGACGAGGATGAAGACGAAGACGACGAAGATCCCCAGCACCCAGCGCAGTATCGACGAGGTCTTCTGCCACGCCGTCCGCTCGTTCCAGGCAAACGACGAGTTGAGCCAGCGGCTCGCCGCCGAGTCCGTTCTGACGGTACGGCCGCCCGGCAACTCCACATCGATGATGCGCCCGCTGCCCCCGGCGTCGGGGTCGCCTGCTCCGTAGATGCGAATTTTGCGCTTAGGCCCAAAGGAGAGCAGGAAGAACACGATCAGCAGGCAGACGAGTGCCACCGCCCCGACGACCAGCGTCAGGGGCACCCGCTCGTCCATGAGCTCGTCTTCGGTGGTGGCGATGTAGAAGTAGTAGTTGTCCGTCTCGGCCGAGGAGGCGTAGTAGGTCGTGCCGTCTATGGTGAGGTAGTCGCAGTAGCCGTCCTTGAGCTCGCGCTCCGTCATGCCGAAGTCGAAGACGGACTCGCCGATGAGCAGCGGGTCGGGATAGTAGGCGAAGGTGTCGTCGTCGCGGTTGACCGCGAAGGCGAAGCCGTCGGAACCGGACTTGACCCCTTCGAGGACGGTGTCGATCTGCGCGGTCTCGAGCAGGCTTTCGAGGAAGGCCGGCCGCACGGCGACCTGCACGATGCCGTCCACCTTGCCCGATGCGTCGTGGAGTGGCACCCCGATGTACTGCCAGATCTCTCCGGAGTTCTCGTCGGTCTGCGGATCCTGGACCACCGAGTCCACCTCGCCGTGCAGCAGCAGCGTGAAGTCATAGGACGGATCGTCCGGATCGTCGCTCAGATGCTCGGTGACGATGGCGGAACTCGTCGCCGTCATCGTCCCGCTCGCGTCGTAAACGAGGATGTTCTCGGTCTGCAAGACGTCGGCCAGCTTGACGAGGGACTCATGGTTTTCGAGCGAGGGATTCTGATCGAGGATGTAGGCGGCGATGCGGCAGGTGGGCAGGTAGCGCTCGCCGTACTGGTCGTTCAAGGTTTCGACGCGGTCGAGCGAAGTTTCCATGCTCGCAACCGTCTCCTTGATGCGCTCGTTGTTCGCGACGGATTCGGAGGAAAGCGCAAACAGCGTCTGCATGTAGAAGGAGACGACGAGTATGAGGATGAAGCCGACGAGCGAGAGGACCGCCGCCTTGCGGGCGAGCGGCCGGTTGAAGTGCGAGGTCCTCACCTCCTGCAGCTCCTCATCTGTCTCGGTACTGACGGAGTTTTCGCGCTCGTCCTCGCGCATGGCGAAGATGCCGTACATGATGACGACGAGCATGACCGCAAGGAAGGCGAACAAGATGATGCCCACCGTGATGTTGCGGGCGGACGTCATGTCGCTTTCCGGTATCGCCGCCACGTAGTACATGTTGTCGATCTGGGTGACGCCACAGTAGTAGCGCTGCCCGTCGATGTTCATCCAAGAAAGGTTGCCTTCCTCCAGATCCTCGACAGGGACGCCGTGGACGAGCGCGTCGGTGTTGATAAGCGAGGCGTCCGGATAATATTCGACCAGATAATCCCGGGACGAAATGGAGAAGATGAAACCGCTTTGGCCGACGGTGATGTCCTCGACGACGCTTGCGGTCGAACCGGCATCCGCGATGAGCTCACGCAGCTCTGTCGGGTCCTTTTCGATGACGGCCATGGTGTTATCGTCGATCTGGGCGGCGTAATAACGCATGAGCCAGTCCTTGTCGGGAACCTCGATCTCGACCGCCTCGGAAGGCTTCCCGTCGTCGAAGACCGTCCGCAGCTGGTTGAAGCGCGAAGAGCTAAAGTCGGCGAGCGTGTCTTGTGCCTGCGCCACGATCTTGCCGCCTTTGGTGACCACCAAGACGTTGTCGACGTCGAGGAGGTCTTTATACTCGCGCATCTTGGCGTTGGTCGCCTTGAAGCCGGCGTTGTTGTGCGCCATGAAGCCGATGCTGCCGACCAGCGTCTGACAGGTCTCGTCGAACGAGCGTGTCGTCTCGGCGACGCTGGCGTCGGCCGAGCCGATCCGATCGGGCAGGTCGGCGAGTTCTTCTTGGATCTCTTCGGTGTAGTTGTCCAGGTAGAGATTGGTCTGCATCGTGGAGAGGAGCACGCCCATGACGGCCATGCTGGCGACCGCGACGACGATGAGGAGGACGATTTTTATCTTAAGAGTCCTGGACATGCCGCTTCCCCGTCAGTCCCACTTGTCGATCAGCCAGGCGATGGTGCCGTCGTCGAGCATGCCCTGGATGGTTTCGGAGACCGGCTCGCTCAAGGCGGAGTCCTTCTGGGTGGCCACGCCGTATTCCTGTGTGGCGATCTGAAAGTCGAGCAGGTGGCGCTCGTCGTTCATGAAGGTGTAGGAGATGGCGCCGTCCATGCAGGCGGCGTCGATCGTGCCTTCCTCGAGGGCATCGGAAAGATCCTGATAGGACGTCAGCTGTACCAGGTGGAAGTTGTCGAAGAGCACATCGGAGTTGTCCTCGTTGGCCTTGATGGGCTCCCCGGAGGTGAAGCCGATCTCGGCCAGGCGCTCGGTCAGCTGCGCGGCGGCATTGGAACCGGCCACCGTACCGAAGGTGCCGCCCTTCAGATCCTCGATGTCGTCGAAGAGCGAGGAGTCCTCCACCATGATGACGGAGACGTCCTCGTAATACGCCGGAGAGAAGTCGAAGTTCTCCAGGCGCGTGTCGGCGATCGAATAGCAGGCGATGATGCAGTCGACCTCGCCGTTTAAGAGCTGTTCTTTGCGTGTTTCGGGTGTTGCGGTGATGAATTCGACGTCGGCGTAGCCCATACGGGAGGCCATCTCGTCGGCGATGTCGATCTCCAGTCCCGAGTACTTGCCGGCCTCTTCGTTGTAGTAGCCGAAGCCGGAGACGTTGGCGCGCACGCCGACGCGCAGCGTGCCGGTGCCCGACGAGGCGCTCCCGTCATCCGCGCCGCAGCCGACGAGGCCGGCGAGGGCGAGACAGAAAAGCAAGACGACACACGCGACGAGTGCCGCTCTCCATCTTCTCGTCCGTACCATCTGCATATGCTCCCGGGGCCGAATCTTTACGAGTTAGACGTGTTGGCGTCCATTATAGGTTATAGGCAGCGAGAAATAATCCGCCTCAAGCGATTTTTTGTGCCTGTCTGATGTGACGGCTAGCGCTCGTCGTCTTCGTCTTCGGAGGAGGTTTCGCCTTCTTCTTTGACCTCTTCGACGGCGGCGGCCTCTTCCACGGCCTCCTCGGCGGCGGCGCTTTCCTCCAAGCCTTCTTCGGCGGTCTCGGCCTTCTCGACCGCACGCCCGGCCTTTTCAGCCTTCTTCTCGGATGGCGCCTCCTCGAGCTTTTCGACCTTGACTTCGGCCTCCTCGAGGGCCTTCTCGGTGTCTTCGGCCTCCTCGAGGACCACGCCTTCGCCTTCGGTCGCGACGTCTTCGAGGACTTCGGCGTCGGTGCGCTTCTTGTCCTTGACGAAGATGATGCCCATGACGAGCATCGCGGCAGAGATGATCGCCATGACGAGGAAGGCGACGTTGAAGCCGAACATGTCGGCGTTATCCCCTTGGGTGGTCGTCGAACCTTCCGCCACCATGGCGGCGATGCCGACCAGAAGCGCGGCACCGATCGCGCCGGCGATGGTCCGCAGCGAGGAGATGAGCGCGGTGGCGTCTGCGACCTCCTTCTCCTTCACGAACGATACGCCCCACGTGGTGAGCGGCATGAGGATGAAGGCGATGGCGATGGCGGCCAGGGCGTAGAAGATGGACGAGATCCAGGGACTCCAGTCCTTGGCGACGAAGAACAGCGCCAGGTAGGCGATGACCTGCAGGATGGCGGAGGGGATGTAGAGCTTACGCATGCCGAAGCGGTCGTAGAGCCCGCCGGCGAACGGATTGATGACGGCGTTGAGCAGGCCGCCCGGCAAAAGGATCAGGCCGGAGATGATGGCCGACAGGCCCAAGATCTCCTGGATGTACTGGGGCATGAGCACGCCGCCGCCCATCAGGCCGAAGTAAAGGACCATGATGGAGATGGTGGCGACGGTGAATTCCTTGTGCTGGAAGATGCGGATGTTGAGGAACGGCACCTGGAGGCGGAGCTGCTGGATGACGAAGATGACCGCCGCGATGACGCCGATGGCCAGCGGAAGCCAGGTGGCCCAGCTTTCGATACCGTAGTTGGCGATGTTGCCGATGCCGAGCGTGATGCCGCCGAAGGCGAAGATGCTGACGACGAACGAGGGGAACTCGAAGTGCTCGTTTTCGGTGTCTAAGACGTTCTTGAGCACGATCCAGGCGATGATGAAGGCGACGATCATGACGATGAGGACGAGTACGAAGATGGAACGCCAGCCGAGGAGGTCGACCATGAAACCGCTCAGGGTGGGGGCGACCACTGGGGCGGCGCCGAGCGCAAGGCCGTACCAACCCATGGCCTGGCCGCGACGCTCGGGAGGATAGATGGTGAGGATGATGACCTGCGCCATGGAGATGATGATGCCGTTGCCGCAGGCCTGGAGGACACGACCGACGAGCAGGAACGCGAAATTGGGCGCTACCACGTCGATGGCGAGACCGATGATGACGAGGATGCCGCCGAGCAAAAAGAGACGTCTGGTGGAAAAACGCCTGATCAAAAAGGCGGTAAGCGGCATGACGATGCCCATGGCCAGGGAGTAACCGCTGACGGTCCACTGGCTTAAGGTCGACGAGATGCCGAAGTCGTCCTGCATGGCGGGAAGCGCCGTGTTGAGCGCCGTCGAAAGCAGACTCGAGGCGACACAGGCGAAGATGATGGCGAGGAAGATGAGCGATCGGGATCGGGGGGTTACGGGCACGCCTTTAGGCATGATCTATCGTCCTTTCATCGGTTTGAACGCAACCCGATGTACTGTACTACTTTCAGCATGCGTTTCAACAGGGAATCTAGGCGGCGAATATGATGTTGTCAGGAAAAGGTCAGTCTGAGATCTCGACCTCGGAGACCATCTCGGTCTTGATGGCGCCGACGAGCCTTTGAAGCGCGTCGATGACGTGGGGACGGATGTCGCCGCCGATGAGCACGTACATGATGTCGTCGCCGACCTCGAGGTGCCCTTCGTTGAGCCACACCTTCACATACTCGATACCCTCCCACGAAAGCGCCTCGGCGGCGGCGGCCTCGACGGCCGCATGGTCGTAGGAAAAGTCCATGGCGGTGACCGTGCTGCCGTCGTCGATGCCTTCGCGCACCTGCTTTTTCGGCAGCTCGCGGACCGTGCCGTTGTGTGTCAGATACATGCCGCAGCGCGCGGCGGACTCGTCGGCCTTCGCCTCGCGCAGCCATTCGTCAACAGATGGGCTCTCTTTCATCGCTTGCAAGCCTCCCGGATCGTATGACCAGTCTCTGCGTCATTTTAGCGCAGTCAGCAGGTAGAAAAGGAAACCGCCCGAAAAAGAAAAATGCCCCTCGAAAGAGGGGCATTTTCCAGTTGAAAGGAGGTGATCGCCCTTATAGTGCGACAAGAGCTGACGAAAGTCTACTTGTTCGCCAGAACGGGCAGCTCCTCTTTGACTTCTTCGTCGAGGTTGTGGTCGTAGACGAAATGCTTGGTCTCGCGCGCGATGACGTTGGAGAGCACCAGCACGGCGATGCAGTTCGGCACGGCCATAAGCGCGTTAGTGATATCTGATATGTCCCAGACCACCGAGGCTTGGCTGATACAGCCCCAAAAGACGAAGATCAAGAAGACGACGTAGTACGGGATGATCGCGTGCTTGCCGAACAGATAGGTGATAGCTCGGTTGCCGTAATACGACCAACCGAGCATCGTAGAGTAGGCGAAACATATCATGCCCACCCCTAAAACGATCGGTCCGACTATCGGTATGGAGTTGAACGCGGTGGTGGACAGGTCCGCACCGGCTGCGATGTTTCCTGCCTCGATCTCCGCGGCGATTTCGGGATGGGCGAGCATCGTGCTGACCAGCATGATGCCGGTGAGCGCGCAGACGACGACCGTGTCCCAGAAGGTGCCGGTCATGGAGACGAGCGCCTGACGGGCCGGGTTGCGGGAGACGGCACTGGAGGCGACGAGCGGTGCGGAGCCCATGCCTGATTCGTTGGAGAACAAGCCGCGCTTGAAGCCGTACTGCAAGGCGAGCATGATGCCGCTGCCGACGACACCGCCGAAGGCGGCATGCCCGGTAAACGCGCAGACACAGATCTCGGAGATGGCCGGTCCGACGTACTGCCAGTTCATGCAGATGATGACGATGCAGCCCACGGAGTACAGGATCGCCATGCTCGGGACGAGCTTCTCGCAGACGTTGGCGATGGACCTGATGCCGCCGAGGATGACGATGGCGACGAGGACAACGAGGATGATGCCCATGAGCCAGCCGGGTATCTGGTTCACGTAGCTTACGACGACGCCCGTCACGGAGTTGGACTGCACCGAGGCGCCGATGCCGAAGGAGGCGACGGCGGCGAAGATCGCAAACAGGATGGCGAGCGTCTTGCCGATACCCTTGTGCTTGAAGCCGCGCTCCAGGGCATACATCGCGCCGCCGAGCATGTTGCCCCGATGGTCTTTCACGCGGTACTTCATGGAGATGTAGCATTCGGAATACTTGGTGGCGATGCCGAAGACACCGGTGATCCACATCCAGAAGATGGCGCCCGGTCCGCCGAAGAGCAGGCCGGTCGCGACACCGACGATGTTGCCGGTGCCGATGGTGGCTGCGAGCGCCGACGTCAAAGCACCGAACTGGCTGACATCACCTTCGGCCTTCGGGTCGTTGCCCGTAACCGAAAGCTTGATGCCGGTGACGATCTTACGCTGGATGAACCTCGTCCGTATCGTCATGAAGATATGGGTGCCGACCAGCAAGACGATCATCACCCAGCCCCAGACGAAGTCGTCGACGGCGGCGACCCCCGCACTGAAGGCGTCTATAAATGCGTCCATGTTTGAAACTCAATCCTCCTCGCGTCGTACCAAAAGACAGATTCCGCCCCACCCCTCGTTACAAGCACTTTAGTGTAGCAGAGCGAGACAGGCTTGAAAGTATTGTAGATGATTTATATTTCCGAAAGGCTAAATCATGAGTGGAATGATCGCGGAGATGCCAAACGTTCCATATGAGGCGCCGGCCGGCACGCACCGGCTAGATCGCCAGCGTCAACGAGATCGGGCAGTGGTCGGAGCCGAAGACCTCGTCGTGGATGCGCGCCTCGACGACGCGGTCACGCAGGTCCTCGCTGACGATGAAGTAGTCGATGCGCCATCCGACGTTGCGTTCGCGCGCCTTCTGCCGGTAGCTCCACCACGAATAGCAGCCCTCCCGGTCGGGATACTTCACGCGGAAGCTGTCGAGGAAGCCCGCCTCGAGCAGCTCGTCCATCTTGCCGCGCTCCTCGTCGGAAAAGCCGGCGTTGCCGACGTTTGCCGCCGGGCGGGCCAAATCGATCGGCTCGTGGGCGACGTTCAAATCGCCGCACATGACGACGGATTTATCCGCCGCCAGCTCGCTTAAAAACGCGCGCAGGCAGTCTTCGAAGGCACAGCGGTAGTCGATGCGTTTGAGCTCGTCCTGGGAATTGGGGGTGTAGACGCAGACGAACCAGAAATCCTCGAACTCGAGGGCGGTCACCCGCCCTTCGACGTCGAAGCGTTCATCCGACATGCCGTGGACAACCTGGAGCGGCTCGCGTTTGGAAAAGACCGCGGTGCCGGAGTAGCCCTTGCGCTCCGCGTAGCTCCAATAGTCGTGGTGGGTGGAAAGTTCGAGCGGGTTTTGGCCCTCCTGGAGCTTGGTTTCCTGCACGGCGAAGATATCCGCGTCGAAATCGCGGAAGATGTCTTCGAAACCCTTCTTCGCGACCGCACGCAGGCCGTTGACGTTCCAGCTGACGAAGGTCTGCGTCTCCTGCGCTTCCTTCTTTGCACGCTTCGCGCTCATCGCTTCCCGTGACCTCTCTTTTCCGAACCGTTTCCTACATCCTACCTAAAAAGAAAGCCGCACCCGATGCGGCTGCGGCTTTCCCATGCTAGACCTATGTTCTGTCCGCTACTCTTCGACCAGTTCGAAGCTAGTGGCAGGTGCCCCGCAAAGCGGGCAGACCGTGGGCGGCTCATCGGCCTCGACCGTATAGCCGCACAGCTTACAACGCCATTTCTTCACAGCAGCCTCCCTTCTTCAGACTCGTCGATAGGCGAAAGGCTCGGGCTCCTAGTAGTTCTGAGCCTCGAGTTCGAAGTAGGACTTGGGATGTCCGCAGGCCGGGCAGACTTCCGGTGCCTCCGGTCCGATGACGACATGTCCGCAATTCCTGCAGATCCAGATGGCGTCGCCGTCGCGGCTGAAGGTGATCTTGTCGTTGATGTTCTTGAGCAGCTTGCGGTAGCGCTCCTCGTGGTGATGCTCGATGGCACCGACCATCTCGAAGCGGGCCGCGATCTCCTCGAAGCCCTCTTCGCGGGCGTCCTTGGCCATGCGGTCGTACATGTCGGTAAACTCGTAGTTTTCGCCGGAGGCCGCATCTTCGAGGTTGGCCGTGGTCGTGGGGATGTCCTCGTCGTGCAGATACTTGAACCACATCTTGGCATGAGCCCTCTCGTTGCGGGAGGTCTCGTCGAAGAGGGCGGCGATCTGCTCGTATCCCTCGCTCTTTGCCTTGGAAGCATAGAACTCGTACTTGGTGTGCGTCTGTGATTCGCCAGCGAAGGCTTCCTGGAGGTTCTTTTCGGTCTTCGTGCCCTTGAGATCCATGATGTACTCCTTGTCTGTCGTCGTTCCCGTCAGTTCTCTTGCGCGGCACAGTATAAATGATTTATTCCACGTCAAGGCCGACAATTTGTGTATTGGCGCCCCTCCACGAAAACACTAAATGCATCACAGACGTATACATTTTTGAACAAATGCCCGCTCCGCGGACAAAAGATGATGGATTGCTTTTACGCGCGGCGAAGCGGGGTGCGCTTTTCGGAGACGCCCTCCCCCAGCTCCTCGCCGAGCTCCTCGAAGAGCTCGCGCGCCTTTTTGCCGAGCTTGTTCGGCACCGCGACCGTCACATGCACGAGGATGTCGCCACGGCTGTTCGACTTGCGGAAGCGTGGGAGACCGTAGCCTTTGACGCGGATCGTCTGGTCGTTTTGGCAGCCCGACGGAATCTTGACCGGCGCCTCCTCGTCTTCGAGGATGCCCGGGATGGTGATGTCGGCACCGAGTGCGGCCTGGGCGACGGAGATGGTGGCGCGGGTGTGCAGGTCGTCACCGTCGCGCTCGAAGTATTCGTGCGGCTCGACGCGGACGGTCGCGATCAGATCCCCGCTCGGTGCACCGTTCATGCCGGCCTCTCCATAGTCCTGTATGCGTACCTGCTGGCCGTCATGGATACCGCAGGGGATTTCGATGGTGATGTGCTCGCGGTCGGGAACGCGGCCTTGGCCGTCGCATTCGGGGCAGGGATCCTTGATGACGGTGCCGGAGCCGTTGCAGTCGGGGCAGGTGGTCGCCGTCTGCATGTCACCGAGAAACGTACGCTGCACACTCAGGATGCGACCGGATCCGTTGCAGCGCGAGCAGGTGGCTTTCGCACCTCCCTCTTTGCTGCCGGTGCCCCCACATTCTTCACAGGGTGCCAGACGGTCGTAGGCGATCTCCTTTTCTGCACCGGTCGCGACCTCTTCGAGCGTCAGACGCAGACCGATGCCCATGTCGCGCCCCTCGGTGCGCATGTGCCCGGCCCCGCCGGACATGCCGCCGCCGAAAAACGAGGAGAAGATGTCGCCCATGCTGCCGAATATGTCGCTCATGTCGACGCTTTGGTAGGCGCCGAATCCTTGGGCATCCTCGGCCGTGCCATAGCGGTCGTAGACTGCTTTTTTCTGGGGATCGGAGAGGACGTCGTAGGCTTCGTTGAGCTCCTTGAAGCGCTCTTCGGCATCGGGGGCCGTGTTTACATCAGGATGGAGTTCGCGCGCCTTGCGCCGGAACGCCTTTTTGATGTCCGCTTCGTCAGCATCGCGCGGAAGTCCCAGTGTGTCGTAGTATTCGTAAGCCAAATTCCAGTCTCCTGCTGGCACACACGTCCCCTGTTGGGCGGTGTTAGACGTATCGACCGCATTCGGCTATTTTCGACTATGCCATTGCCGTTGGCGTAAAGCGTTTCCTTATCGTCACCAATCGTTTACGTTCAGTTTTTCGCTTGGACGGCGACGTCCCAGACCTCCCCGTACAGCTCGTTTCCGCAGAGCCAGCCCCGTGTGGTCGGCACCAGCCGGCCGTCCCGCTCCTCGATGAGGCCGCGGGCCTGTAAGCGCTCGCAGGCCTCCTGAAGCCCGGGCAGGATCTCTATGGCGTCGGCCAGATCGCTCATGGCAACGCCTTCGGTTTTGCGGAAGCCGAGCATGACATCCTCGCAGACCGCCTCCTGCAGGCTGAGTGTCTCGACCTCTCCGGCCATGCAGCCCTGTGCGGCGACGTAGGAGTCGATGTCGTCGCGAGCCTGGAAGCGGATGCGCGCGGCGTCGCTCGCGATGGGATCGGCGGCATCGAAGATACGGGCCTGCCGGCAGGCCGCGAAGGTCTCCGGATCCATCATGCTGGCCGCCCCGCAGCCTAATCCGAGGTAGGGCATCCCCGACCAGTAGGCCTCGTTGTGGCGGGACTCATGTCCGGGCAGGGCGTAGGAGGCGACCTCGTAGCGCGTCATGCCGGCCTGCCCGATGACTTCGGCGGCGCGCTCCATCATGTCGGCCTGCACGTCCTCGTCGGGTGCGGCAAGCGAGCCGGTCTCGATGCGCGCCGCAAGCGGGGTGCCGTCTTCGACGGTGAGCGGATAGATGCTGATGTGCTCCGGGGAAAGCTCAAGCGCGGCGGCAAGGGATTCCTCCCAGCTTTCTTCGCTTTGAAAGGGCGTACCGCAGATGAGGTCGAGGGAAAGCGCCATATCGCGTGTGCGGACGGCTTCGGCGGCCCTGCGGATCGCCGTGGCGTCATGGATGCGACCGAGCTGGGCCAGCTCCTCGTCGTTAAAGCTCTGCGCCCCGAGGCTGATCCGGTCGACACCGAGCGCATAGAGGTCTTTCACCATACGTTCGGTGAGCGAGTCCGGGTTGCATTCGAGCGTGAACTCGTCGACCTGCTCCAGATCGATCGAGACCGAGAGCAGGTAGATGAGGGTGGACAGACGGCGCGGTCCCAGATAGCTCGGCGTCCCTCCCCCGATGTAGATCGTCTTGATACCGCCGAGGAGCCCGGCCTTGGAGGCACGCCGGATGCTCAGGCAGAGCGCATCGACGTACGCACCCATCAGTTCGTCGTCGTGGCATTCCTGCGTGACGAAGTCGCAGTAGGCGCACCTGCTCGCGCAAAAAGGAATATGCAGGTAGAGGGCCTCTAGCATGACACGGCCTCGGCTTGCTCACGTACGCGCTGCAAGACGGCACGGAAATCCTCGGCCGTGGACGAGTCGCCGAGCTCGCGCCGGATGCCGCTTGCACGCTGCATCCCGTGCATGTACCAGGCAAGCTGCGCTCGCAACGGCGAGAGATGCTCATCGGAACAGAACGCAAGGTAGAGGTCGAGGTGCTCCTCGGCCGCCTCGACGCGTTCGGCATCCGTCGGTGTTCGGTCCTCGAAGATCCAGGGATTGCCCCGCGCCCCGCGAGCCACCATGACGGCGTCACAGCCCGCCTGCTGCATCATCGATCGGGCATCCTCGTATGAATAGACATCCCCGCTTCCCAAGACGGGGACGTCGACGCGCTCTTTGACCTGCGCGATGACATCCCGGTCGGCGCTGCCGGTATAAAGCTGCGTGGCCGCACGTCCGTGGACGGCGATGCCGCAAACGCCCGCCGCCTCGAGGGCCTCGGCAAACGACGGGGCCGTCACCTCATCGGCCGACCAACCGCTGCGTATCTTGGCCGTGACGGGCACGGTGACCTCACGCACCATCGCCTCGATGACGGCACAGGCCTGTTCAGGCGTCTGCATGAGCGCGGCACCCTCCCCCTTCTTGGTGACCTTGGGGACCGGGCATCCCATATTCACATCGATAACTGCGAGACGCTCTCCCAGACGTTCCTGTACCGCGGCAGCCTGGCCTGCCATGATGTCGGGTTCTGATCCGAAGAGTTGGACGGCGAAGGTCTCCTCCTCGGGTGCGGGCTCGACAAGCTGCCAGGTCTTCTCCCCGCCGTAGAAGAGCCCTTTGGCCGAGACCATCTCGCTGTAGGTGAAACGTGCCCCGTGCCGGACGCAGACGGTGCGGAAAGCCCGGTCGGTGATGCCGGCCATCGGAGCGAGGACGAGCGCGAGCCCGTCGGGATTTCTGATGCTGTCGAGGAGTTCGGAGAAGGTGTGGGAGGAGGCGGCCATGGCACGCAGGGCCTTTAGTCGTCGACTTTGAGGATCGCCATGAAGGCCTCTTGCGGGACTTCGACGTTGCCGATGCTCTTCATGCGCTTCTTGCCCTTCTTCTGCTTTTCGAGCAGTTTGCGCTTGCGGGTGACGTCGCCGCCGTAGCACTTGGCGAGCACGTCCTTGCGCTTGGCCTTGATGTTGGTGCGCGCGAGCACCCTTCCACCGACCGCCGCCTGGATCGGCACCTCGAAGAGCTGCTGCGGGATGATCTCCTTGAGCTTGACGGTGAGCGCCCGACCGCGCTCGTAGGCATCGTCCTTGTGTACGATCGAGGAGAGCGCGTCGACCGGGGAGCCGGCGAGCAGGATGTCGAGCTTGACCAGATCGGAGGGCCGATACTCGCTCAGCTCGTAGTCGAGCGAGGCGTAGCCGCGCGTGCGGCTTTTGAGGGTGTCGAAGAAGTCCAGGATGAGCTCGGAAAGCGGCATCTCGAAGTGGAGCTCGACGTTGTTCTGCGAAAGATAGCTCATGTCCCCGACGATGCCGCGGCGGGCGGTCGCAAGTTCCATGACCGCACCGACGTAGTCGGGCGGAACGATGACCTTGACGTTGAGGTACGGTTCCTCGATGTGTTCGAGGCGCGCGGGATCGGGCATGTCCTGCGGGGAATGGACCATGCATTCGGTGCCGTCGGTGCAAAAGGCGTGGAACTCGACGCTCGGGGCGGTCGCGATCAGGTCGAGGTCGAATTCGCGTTCGAGGCGCTCCTTGACGACCTCCATGTGCAGCAGCCCCAAAAAGCCGACGCGGAAACCGAAGCCGAGGGCGTGGCTCACCTCCGGGTCGTAGACGAGCGCCGGGTCGTTGAGGGAGAGCTTGTCGAGCGCGTCGCTCAAGTCGTCGTACTGGTCGGCGTCGATGGGGAAGATGCCGGTGAAGACCATCGGTTTGACCTCGCGGTATCCCGGCAGCGCCTCGGCCGCCCCATCCTTGAAGTTCGTGACCGTGTCGCCGACCCGCACCAGATGCGGATCCTTCAGGCCGGTCACGAGGTAGCCCACCTCGCCGATGGTGAGGGAGTCGACCGCCGTCTCCGCCGGACGGCGAACGCCTACCTCCTCGACCTCGATGACCTGGTCGTTTGCCATGAGGCGGACCTTGTCCTTGGTCGATATCGTGCCGTCGACCACGCGGATGAGGGCGACGACGCCACGGTAGGCGTCGAAATACGAATCGAAGATGAGCGCCTTGAGCGGGGCGTCTGCATCACCGTGCGGCGCCGGGATGCGCTGCACGATGGCCTCGAGCAGCTCATGTACGCCCTCGCCCGTCTTGCCGCTCGTTAAGATAGCTTCGTCGGCCGGGATCGCCAGGCCGTCTTCGATCTCGCCGCGGACACGGTCGGGCTCGGCGGCCGGCAGGTCGATCTTGTTGATGGCGGGAATGATTTCGAGGTTCGCGTTCATCGCCATGAGCGCGTTTGCGACGGTCTGTGCCTCGACCCCCTGGGTGGCATCCACGACAAGCACCGCCCCCTCGCAGGCGGCCAAAGAACGGCTCACCTCGTAGGTGAAGTCCACATGCCCGGGGGTGTCGATGAGGTTGAGCTGGTATTCGTGGCCGTCGTCCGCGGTGTAGAAGATGCAGACCGCCTGGGATTTGATGGTGATGCCACGTTCCCGCTCGATGTCCATGGAATCCAAAACCTGCTCGACCATGTCGCGGTCCGAGATCGTATGGGTCGCTTCGAGGATGCGGTCTGCCAAGGTCGACTTGCCATGGTCGATGTGCGCGATGATCGAAAAGTTGCGAATGTAGTTCGGGTCCATGTTCGTCACCCTACAAAAAAGGGCCGCCCGCAGCGGACGACCCTCGCTGACGCATATACGAGAAGATCTACCCCTGGATGGAGTTTGCGAGCTTCATGACGCCGCTTTTGCGGTTTGCCGCCTGGTTCTTGTGGATGATGCCTTTAGAAGCAGCCTTGTCCATGAGACGGCAGGCGGTCTGCGCGTCGCTCATCGCCTGCTCGGCGTTTCCGGCCTCGACGGACTCGCGGACGCGACGGACGGCCGTCTTGAGCTCGGACTTGCAGGCGCGGTTGCGCTGGCGGCGCTTCTCGTTGGTCTTGATGCGCTTCTTCTGACTCTTCGTGTTCGCCATCTTCGGCTTTTCCTTTCGACGTTCCTTGTGTTCACCGCTCTGGGGTTGCGACAAAACTTTCGCATAATAGCACAGGCGCGGGACCTGCGAAAGAGTACTTGTCCTTTAGGAGTGGTGGCGGTAGTTGAAACGGGAGATGCGCACGCGGGAGGGCAGGCGGGATGCCCAGGCGGTCCGGACACGGGCGGGGACGACAGGCAGACTGGTCGATGCCTCGGCGCCGGCGGAAAGAGCCGCGGGAAAGACAGAGGTGCGGACCCACTGGAGGACGGAGGCGGACAGATGGAGACCCTCGTCCTTCATAGCGACGATGATTTTGCCGGTCGCGGCCATGAACGAGGCCTTCTTCTCGTGATCCAACTTCGCACCGCTTGAAAGCATGCGGACGACGCTGGTGGGCCTGTGCCGCCTGAACTCGTTCCAGTCCACGGCCTCGGTGCCGCCGAAGACCTCTTCGACCGCATCGACGAATTCCTGACGCTGGTCCAGGTCGACCTTGTCCATCCAGTTCGCAAAAGTACGACCGACATAGACCGAGCCTTTCTTCAGCTGCTCGGCAGGCACGAACCCGTCTTCTGAGAGCTCCCAGGAAAAGGGCGTGTGCGACTTGCCGGCGGGGGCGTCCGAATTGACGACGACATAATCGTCGCGATCTTCGAACAGCAGCCCGACCACAGAGGAGTCGGGGACGAACTTGTGCAGCTTTGAACGGTAGGAATCGCTGTGCATACGTTCGCTCGGCTCTTTAAAAAACGCCGGACCGTCGAAGTCGTAGATGTCTGTGATGCGCTCGAAGGTGTGCTCGTCGGACATGACGGCCGCATACTCGCAGATGTTACCGCCCTTGGAATGTCCACACACGATGAGCGGATCGTCGATCGCATGTGCGACCTCTTCGAGATATTCCAGCGCGTGTGTTTGGGAAGGGATGGCATCCTTGACGCCCATGTCGAGGTCTTCCTGCCAGCCCGCGAAGCTTAAGTCTGTCCCGCGGAAGGCGACCAGCGTGTTTCCGTCGGGCAACAGGACGCTCATCGCGCCGAACTGCTTGTTGCGTTCGCTCGAATAATCCTCGGTAAAGGCGGTGATGCGAACCGGTGAGAACCGATGGCTTGCCCTCAGAGCGGCGAGGCAGTCCGCCATGGCCTGCTCGTCCCCGGTACCCGGCCAACCGCGCA
>JAJQAN010000029.1 GCA_021203765.1 Coriobacteriaceae bacterium
AAGGAATCTAGTCCCACTCGACGATGTCCCAGTCGTGCTTGCGGGCGTAGCGCTTGAGCTTGCCGTTCGGGCTGACGACGATGGGGGTCTCGGTGGCGCTCAGCAGCGGGATGTCGCTGTGGTGGTCGGCGAAGGCGCAGGTGAATTCCCACTGGCCTTCCCCGAATCGTTCGTCGCAGAGTTCGCAGAGTGCGCGATGCTTCTCCTCGCCTTGGACCGGTTCGCCGACCACACGGCCGGTGTAGTGGTCGTCCTTTTCCTCTAAGACGGTCGAGACCTGTCCGTCGAAGTGCAGCTCGTCGCTGACGGTGGTCGTGATCGGCTTGAAGGAGGCGGAGATGAGCATGAGCTTCATGCCCTTGGCACGGCAGTCCTCGATAGCGGCGATGGCATCCGGGCGAATGCGCTTGCGCATCTTGTTTTCGAAGACGTCGAGGATATAGCTGTCGACCTCCTCGACGCGGGGTTCGGTGAGCGAGGAGAAGAGCAGCTCACGCGGCGTCCGCTCGGCGATGGGCAGGCGCAGGCGGTAGCGTATGCCCCACCAGGAGATACGCAGGAAGTTCAAAAAGGACATCTGCCGCGAAAAGATGACGGTGCGCGTCAGGATGAAGGGGGTTTCGCCGGCGATGATGGTGCCGTCCAGATCGAATACGGCGACTTGGACCATCTGCAGCAATCCTCCTTCGTTGTGTATACCCTCTCCGCCGATACGACAGGCGGGGCACCCATAAGATGGGCAGTTCCGACAGACGTGCCTAGTAGTTTATCATTTCGCAGGGATGCCACGGCCGACAAGCTGGTGCATGAAACGGTCGGCTCGTGCGATCCCTATCCGAGCTGCGCTTCAATCAGCTTGAGCGAAGCGCTCAGCTCCTCATGCTGGCCGCGCGCCTTTTCGACCGCCTCGGGCGCGGCCTTGGCGATGAAGTTCTCGTTCGCGAGTTTCTTGTCGAGTTTGGCCAGTTCGGCCTCGGTCTTTTCCTTCTCCTTGAGCAGACGTTCACGCTCGGCTTCCATGTCGACGAGTCCTGCCAGCAGCGTGTATATCTCCAGCGTTCCCACCAGATCGACGCCCGCGTCGGCCGGCTTGGGCGCGTCCGCGTCGAGCAGGTCGATGGCATCGAGGAGGGCGAGGTTGCAGATGAGGTCGCGCTCTCGTTCGATCTGTTCGCGCTGTGTCGCATCTTCGCAGCGTATGGTGACCGAGAGCGCCTCGTGCGGGCTTATGCCGTAGCGGGCCCGTGTCGCACGCACGGAGGAGACGACAGAGGTCGCCGTCGCGATGGCATCGGCTGCCTGCTCGTCTGAAAAGCGTGCAAGCGCGGTCGTATCGGGCCAGTCGGCGATCATGAGGGAGGGCTTCTGGTCTGCAAGCGGCAGGCGCATCCAGATCTCCTCGGTCACGAACGGCATCATCGGATGCAGTAGACGCAGGGACTGGTCCAAGACGAAGACGAGGTTTTTCTGGGCGGCCGTACGGGTCTTTCCGCCGGCGTTCAGACGCGGCTTGGTGAACTCGATGTACCAGTCGCAGAACTCGTTCCAGAAGAAGTCCATGAGCGCCCGGGTAGCCGCCCCGAAACTGTATTCGTCGAGCGCCTCGTCGATGGTGGCGGCCAAGGTCGCCAGGCGCGACAGTATCCAGGCGTCCTCGTCGCATTCCACGACCGGTTCGCCGTCCTCGTAGTCCTCGAGGTTCATCAAGACGAAGCGGGCGGCGTTCCAGATCTTGGTGGCGAAGTTGCGGCTCTGCTCGAGCTTCTTCTCGTCGAACTTCATGTCCTGCGAGCCGGTCACCTGCATGAGCAGGCCGAATCTCATGCCGTCGGCGCCGTAGGTGTCGATGAGTTCGAGCGGGTCGACCCCGTTGCCGAGGCTTTTGGACATGCGGCGCCCCTGCTTGTCGAGGACCGTCGGATGGATGATGACATCGGTGAAGGGGATATCGTCCATGAAGTAGAGCGAGGACATGATCATACGGGCGACCCACAGTCCCATGATGTCGCGTGCGGTCGAAAGCATCTGTGTGGGATAGCAGGTCTCAAGCTCCTCTTCGGCCTGACCGCCCTGCAGCCAGCCCATGGTGGCAAAGGGCCACAACTGGCTTGAGAACCAGGTGTCGAGGACGTCTTCGTCCTGGCGCAGCGGCGCCCCGCAGTTCGGGCAGGTGTCGGCGTCCTCCATGAGGGCGTCCTCGAAGCCGCAGCTGTCGCAGTAGAACATCGGGATGCGGTGTCCCCACCACAGCTGGCGGCTGATGCACCAGTCACGCACGTTTTCCATCCACTGGAAGTAGACGTGCTCCCAGCGGGCGGGGAAGAAGCGGACGCGACCGTCGCGGACGGCCTGCATCGCCGGATCGGCAAGCGGTTTCATGCGGACGAACCACTGCTCGCTCAACCACGGTTCGATGGTCGTGTCGCAGCGGTAGCAGTGCCCGACGGAGTGGGCGTGATCCTCGACGTGGTCGAGGACGCCGAGTTCCTCCAGACGCGCCACGACGGCCTCGCGTGCCTCGAAGCGGTCCATGCCGCAGAATTCGCCGCCTTCCTCGTTGACACGGGCGTCCCCGTCGAAGATGTTGATCTGCTCGAGGTCGTGGCGGATGCCCATCTCGTAGTCGTTGGGGTCGTGTGCCGGGGTGACCTTGACGCAGCCGGTGCCGAAGGAGGCGTCGACGTAGCGGTCGGCAAAGATCGGGATCTCGCGTCCGACGATGGGCAGAACGACGGTGGCGCCGACCAGGTCGGCATAGCGCTCATCGCTCGGGTTGACGGCGATGCCGGTGTCGCCGAGCATTGTTTCGGGACGGGTCGTGGCGATCACGATGTAGTCCCGGCCTCCGACCGGTTCCTTGAGCGGATAGCGCACATACCACAGGTGTCCGTCCTCGTCGGCGTATTCGACCTCGTCGTCGGCCAGGGCGGTGTTGCAGCGCGGGCACCAGTTGATGATGCGTTTTCCGCGGTAGATCATGTCGTCGTGGTACCAGTCGCAGAAGACCTTGCGGATGCAGCGGCTGTAGTTCTCGTCCATGGTGAAGTGCTCGTCGTCGTAGTCGCACGAGCAGCCCATGCCCTTGATCTGCTCGATTATCGCCCCGCCGAATTCGTCGCGCCACTTCCAGCACTCCTCGAGGAAGGCTTCACGCCCCAGGTCGTGGCGGGTCTTGCCCTGCTCGGAGGCGATGCGCTGCTCGACCTTGTTCTGCGTCGCGATGGCGGCGTGGTCGGTGCCCAGTATCCAGCGGGTGGGACGTCCCTGCATGCGGGCGCGCCGTACCGCCGTGTCCTGGATGGTGTCGTTTAAGGCATGGCCCATGTGCAGCACCCCGGTGACGTTCGGCGGCGGGATGGTGACGGTGTAGGGCGCCTTGCCGGTCGGCTCCTGTTCGCTGCCGCGGTGGAAGTAGCCGGCCGCATACCAGCGCTCGAAGATCGGCCCCTCGATCTCGCTCGGGCTGTAGTTCTTGGGCATGTCGGACATCTAAAAACCCCTTGTAGCTGTTCAGAATGTGTGAAACACAAGTGTAGCGCTTTTCGCGCCGGAGGTATCGTGCGCGGGGGTTTTGCGCTATTGCTGCTCGGCTTCCTCCTCGTTGCGCTCGGCGGCGGTTTTGGGCGCGTATTTGTTGCCCGGCTTGAAGCAGCACCAGAAGACGACGTTTTGGATGACGACGAGGATGAGGCAGATGCCGAGCGCGACCCAAAAGCCCATGCTGAGCCCGAGCCACTCGGTGCAGCCGAAGATCGTGTTCCAGAGGGAATCCCAATCGACTTGCATGGCCCACCTCCTATAAGAGCTCGCCGAAATGGCGGGTGTAGGCCCGCTTGATGCTGGTTGCGAGCAGCATGTAGAGCAGGACGCAGGGGATCAGATACAGATAGAAAGTCGCCGGCGGTGGCGCCAGGCCGATCAGAGGACCGAGCGGCGTGTAGGGGATGCAGGTCAGAACCGCGATGCCGGCCAGGGTGACGAGCATGAGCGGGGCGGATGCCCGGCTCTGCACGAAGGGCAGTTTGGGCGTCCGTATCATGTGGATGACGAGCGTCTGCGTCCACATGGATTCGATGAACCACCCGGCGTTGAAGAGCGCGACATAGGCCGTCTGCATGTCGACGAGCTGCTGGCCGCTGTAGACCGCGCCGAGGTCGTTGAAGGTGATCCCGCCGGTGAGCGCCGGACAGAAGACGAAGTACAAGAAGAGATAGGTCGTGAAGTCGAAGATCGAACTCGTCGGCCCGATCCAGATCATGAAGCTCGTCACCGAGCTCGCGTTCCACTCCCGGGGTTTGAGCAAAAACTCCTCGTCGACGTTGTCCCAGGGGATGACCGTGCAGGACAGGTCGTAGATGAGGTTCAAGATGATGAGGTGCAGCGACTGCATCGGCAAAAACGGCAGCAGGGCGGAGGCGATGAGCACCGAGAACATGTTGCCGAAGTTGGAGGAGGCCGTCATCTTGATGTACTTGATCATGTTCGCGTAGGTCTTGCGGCC
>JAJQAN010000014.1:0-13880 GCA_021203765.1 Coriobacteriaceae bacterium
ATCAAGGACGGCAACGCCGTCAACATCCAGTCGGTCGGGGCCGGCGCCGTCAACCAGGCCATCAAGGCCATCGCCATCGCACGGGGCTATCTCGCGCCGAGCGGGATCGACCTGTCGTGCACGCCGTCGTTCTCCGACATCACCATCGACGGACACACCCGCACCGCCATCCGTCTGACGGTCAACCCCAGCTTCCAGAACGTGCCGACGAACTCCACCGATCAAAGCATCGACTATGAATATTAGAGGGGCACTGGTCGCCGACCTGCACACGCACTCGTCCTGCTCCGACGGTGCCTTGAGCGTCGAGGAGATGTTCGAGCTCGTCTGTGACTCGCCCCTGCATGCCTTCGCGATCACCGACCACGACACCGGCGAGGGTGCACGTATCGGCAGCGGCCTGTTCGCCGGGACCAACATCACCTTCGTGCCGGGAATCGAGCTTTCCACCGTCTATGGGGACCGCGACGTGCACCTGCTCGGCTATTTCTTCGATGTCGACTACCAGCCGCTCATGGAGCTTTGCGAGGCCCATCGGGAACGGCGTGCCAAACGTGCCTGCGAGATCGCCGACCGCATGGCCGAGGACGGCTATGAGGTGAGCGGCCAGATGCTCCGGGACAGCGGCGAGACCGTCAACCGCACGCTCCTCGCGCGTGCCCTCGTCAAGACGGGCGCGGCGAAAAGCGTCGACGACGCCTACGCGCGCCTGATCAGCCGCAACAGCAAGTACTACGTCGACAGCCATCCGATGGAGACCCTCGAGGGACTTCAGATGCTCCTGGAAGCCGATGCCTATCCCTTCATCGCGCACCCGGCCCACTACCACGACGAGGATCTCATCCCTGACCTGGTCAAAGAGGGGCTTGTCGGCCTCGAGGCCTACCACAGCATGCAGACCAAGGAGCAGTCCAAGGCGCTCGTGCAGCTCGCCGATGACCTCGGCATCGCCGTCAGCGGCGGCTCGGACTGGCACGGTGACGACACGCATAACTCCTACCTTGGCAAGGCGGGGCTCTCCTCGAAGGAGCTGGTCTCCTTCATGCAGGCCTGCGGCCGCTCCTAGCCGCCCGTATCGGCGCCGGCGCGGCTCAAGCCCATCTCCATGGAAGACAGCACACAGAGCGGCCCGCTTTCGGGCATGACCTACAGCCAGCGCACCTTCGGCTGCCAGATGAACGTGCACGACGCCGAACGCGTCGCCGGCATGCTCGAGGCAGCCGGCGCGACCAGAGTCGAGACCATCGAGGAAGCCGACATCGTCGTCTTTTTAACCTGCTGCGTTCGCGAGGCGGCCGACGTCCGCCTGATGGGGCAGGTCGCCTCCATGAAGAACATCCCACCGGCACACGATGCACCGCGCATCGTCGCCGTTGGCGGCTGTATCGGACAGCGTGACGGAGCGAAGCTGCAGGAGGCCCTCAGCCATGTCGACATCGTCTTCGGCACCCACAACATCGGCCACCTCGTCGAGCTGATCTCTGAGCGCCGGGAAGGCGGAAAGCCGGTCGCCGAGGTACTGGAGGTGTCCGACGAGGACGTCTGCGGCCTGCCGATCAGGCGTGAGGAGCCCTGGCGCGCCTGGGTCCCGATCATGACCGGCTGCAACAACTTCTGCACCTACTGCATCGTCCCGTACGTGCGCGGCCGCGAACGCTCCCGGCCCATCGAGGACGTCTTTGCAGAAATCGATTCTCTGGCCGCAGAGGGCGTCCAGGAGGCGATATTGCTCGGCCAAAACGTCAATTCCTACGGACGCGACCTCTACGGCTCTCCGCGCTTTTCGGAGGTCTTGGAGCATGCAGGGCGTAGCGGCCTTGCGCGGGTGCGCTTCATCACCAGCCATCCCAAGGACATCTCGCCGCTCACGATCGAGGCCTTCGCGTCCTATCCCAACCTCATGCCGCACCTCCATCTGCCGCTGCAGTCGGGATCGGACCGCATCTTAAAGCTCATGAACCGTTCCTACGATACCGGGCGCTACCTCGAGGTGGTCGATGAGCTCCGGGATAAGATTCCCGACATCTCGCTTTCCACCGACATCATCGTCGGCTTTCCCGGTGAGACCGAGGAGGACTTCTGCGACACCCTGTCGATGGTGGAGGAGGTCGGCTACGGCTCGGCCTATACCTTCATCTACTCCAGGCGGGAAGGCACCCCGGCTGCCGAGATGGAAGACGACACCCCGCACGAGGTCATACAGGACAGGTTCGACCGCCTGGTCGACGTCGTCCAGAAAAGCGCCTATGAGCAAAACCAGAAGGAGGCCGGCGTGCGCCTGCCCGTCCTCTTCGACGGCGTCTCCAAACGCGACGGGGCCATGCTCAACGGCAAGAGCCCGAAGGACCAGACGGTCCATGTGCCGCTGCCGGACGGTGCGGACGCGGGGGATTTCGCAGGACGTATCCGCGAGGTCGAGATAGAGGAGGCCCGGACCTGGTACCTGAAAGGAAGGCTTGCCGATGGATGAGGCCATCTGCATACTCGGCCCGACCGCATCGGGGAAGTCCGAGCTGGCAGAAGAGCTCGCCTTGGCCCTCGACGGCGAGATCGTCTCGGCGGATTCCATGCAGGTCTACCGCGGGCTCGACATCGGCACGGCGAAGATCCCACCCGATGCGCGCCGCGTGCCCCTGCACTGCGTCGACATCGTCGATCCGGACGAGGAGTATTCGGCCGCGCTCTATCAGCGTGACGCACGGGCTGCCATAGACGACATACAGGCGCGCGGCAAGCTGGCGATCCTGTGCGGCGGGACGGGACTCTACATCTCAGCGGCGCTCGACGACGTCGACTTCGTCGCCGGCTCGAACCGGGAAAACGAGGCGCGCAAACACTACACCGAGCTCCTCGACGAGATCGGCCCGGTCGGCCTGCACGACCTGCTCGAAAAACGCGATCCGGACAGCGCCGCGCTCATCCACCCCAACAACGTGCGCCGGACCATACGGGCACTCGAACTCCTCGAAGAAGGGGAGCACTACTCTGAGCACACGCAGTCCCTGAAGGAGGCCGACGAGGTCATCCCTTGTGTCCGTATCGGACTTGCCGTCGACACCGATATCCTGAACGCACGCATAGACGAACGGGTCGACAGGATGGAGCGCGCCGGCCTGGTCTATGAGGTACAATCGCTGATTGAGGCCGGTCTGCGCGAGGCGATCACCGCCAAACAGGCGATCGGATACAAGGAGATCATGGCCTACCTCGACGGGACGTGTACGAAGGACGAGGCGTTCGAGCAGGTCAAACGCTCGACCCGCCGCTACGCCAAGCGGCAGCGGACCTGGTTTCGCAACGATCCGCGCATCGGATGGATAGACGTCGACCAAGGGATAGACACGGCAAGCATCGAACAGGCGAAAGGCATGGTGCAAGGACACAGTGGCTCTTGAGTTCAGCAAACTGCAGGGGACCGGCAACGATTTCATCGTCATCGACGACCGCGACGAGACCCTCGAGATCACCGACGAGCAGATCGCGATGATGTGCGATAGGCATTTCGGCGTCGGGGCCGACGGGCTCATCTTAGTCAAACCGTCTCCGCGCGAGAACTGCATCGCCTACATGGACTACTACAACAGCGACGGGACCCGGGCCGAGATGTGCGGCAACGGCGTGCGTTGCTTTGCGAAGTACCTGGTCGACCACCATATCGTCGAGGCCTCCGAAGGCTCGGTCACGGTGGACACCCTGGCAGGGCCACGCCCGCTCACCTTCACCGTCGACGAGGACGACGAGGTCGAAGACGTCACCGTCGACATGGGGGAACCGGTGCTTGCCGCAGAAAAGATCCCGACGTTGCTGCGTGCCGCCGATCCCGACGCGCCCGTCATCGACGTACCGCTCACCCTCGATGACACCGTCTTCGAGGTCACCTGCGTGTCCATGGGCAATCCCCATGCGGTTATCTTCGTCGACGACGTCGACAGCCTCTCGCTCGAGACGCTCGGGCCCCTCATCGAGTCCGCCCCGGAGTTCCCGGAGAAGACAAACGTGGAATTCGCCGAGGTCAGTGGAGATTTCATAAAGATGCGCGTGTGGGAACGCGGTTGCGCCGAGACGCTCGCCTGCGGTACCGGCGCCTGCGCCGTCGTCGTGGCGGGCGCCCTGAGTGACCGGAGCGGACGCAAGAGTACGGTCAAGCTGCCCGGCGGGGACCTGCGCATCGACTGGGCAGATGACGGCCACGTCTATTTGACGGGACAGGCCGAGGAGGTTTTCGACGGTCTGCTCGTTCTTTAGTTCTTGGGCAAGGCCGGCATTTACGCTGTTCATACATGGTATAAACGTGCTGTTTTACAGAGCAGCCGCAGAGAAGGGGAAGCCGTATGGAAATCGCAGATTGCTTGAAGGAAACGCCGCCGTACCTGTTCGCCGAAATCGACAAGCGTAAGGCGGAGTTGGCCGCGCAGGGGGTCGACGTCATATCGCTCGGCATCGGTGATCCCGACATCCCGACGCCCGAGCACATCGTCGATGCCATGGCCGAGGCCATCCGCAAACCGAGCAATCACCAGTATCCCGACTATGCGGGCTCTCCCGCATACCGCAAGGCCGCGGCGACTTACATGAAAAACCGCTTCGGGGTCGACGTCGACCCCGACACCGAGGTCCTCGGCCTGATCGGCTCGAAGGAGGGCATCGCGCACACCCACACCGCCTTCGTCAACCCGGGCGACTACGTGCTGGCGCCCGCCATCGGCTATCCGGTCTACTCCGGCGGCGCCAAGCTGCAAAACGGCCTGGTCTACTACATGCACATGGGCGAGGACAACGCCTGGCTCGCCGACTTTGCGAGCACACCCGACGACATCGCCGACGCAGCCAAGATCATGTTCATCGGCTATCCGAACAACCCGACGAGCGCCATCGCCAACGACGAGTACTTCGACGAGGCCATCGCGTTTTGCAAGGAACATGACCTCTTGCTCGTGCACGACAACGCCTACTGCGACGTCTGCTTCGACGACTACCGCGCCCCCTCCATACTCGAGCGTCCCGGCGCCAAGGACGTCTGCCTTGAGTTCTTCAGCCTCTCCAAGCCCTACAACATGACCGGCTGGAGGATCGCCTTTTGCTGCGGCAACGCCCAGGCGGTCGACGCGCTCGGCACCGTCAAGAACAATCTCGACTCCGGGCAGTTCACCGCGATACAGGACGCCGCCATCGTTGCCTTGACCGGACCGCAGGACTGCCTCGACGACATGCGTGCCATCTATACGCGCCGCCGCGATGCGATGATCGATGCGCTCCATGCGATCGGCATCGACTGTGAGCCGCCCAAGGCGACCATCTACATCTGGGCCAAGGTGCCGGACGGCTACACCTCGGCGGAGTTCGCCGAAAAGCTTCTGACCCAGGCCCATGTCATCGTCACCCCCGGCTCCTCGTACGGGCCAGACGGCGAAGGCTACATCAGGATCTCGCTCACCACCCCCGACGATCGCCTGATGGAGGCGGTCCGTCGGATCAAGGAAACCATGTGAACCAGGCCCAGGCCCCATCACAAGAACAGGTCGAGCGGGCCATCCTCGTCGGCGTCGACACCGGGGACGAGGTCTGGCCGCTCGAGGATTCGCTTGCCGAGCTCGAACGCCTGGCCGAGACGGACGGCGTCGAGGTCGTCGCTAAGACCTCCCAGCGCATCGAGGAGAGAAACCCCCGCACCCTTATCGGCAAGGGCAAGGTCGAGGAGCTGGTGCGCCTGTCCGGCCACTACAACGCCGATGTCGTCATCTTCGACGAGGAGCTCACGCCCTCACAGCAAAACAATCTCGAAGGCGAACTGGGTAAATCCGTCCGCGTTATCGACCGCACGGCCCTGATCCTGGACATCTTCGCCCTACATGCGACAACCCGCGAGGGACGCCTGCAGGTGCAGCTGGCGCAGAACCAATACCTGTATCCACGTCTGAGGGGCATGTGGGCACATTTGGAGGCCAACCGCATGGGCGGCGGCGTCGGCTCCCGTTTCGGCGAAGGCGAATCCCAGCTCGAGGTCGACCGTCGTCTGGTCCGCAAACGGATCGATAGGATCCGCCGTGAGCTCAAGAAGGTCTCGCAGAACCGACAGACCCAGCGCAAGGGCAGAAGCGAGTCGGGCATCTTCCGCGTGTCTTTGGCCGGCTATACCAATGCCGGCAAGTCGAGCCTGCTCAACGCCCTGACCGGCGCGGACGTCGAATCCTTCGACAAGCTCTTCGCGACCTTGGAGTCCACCACCCGGCGCTTGGAGCTGCCGAAAGGCTACATCCTGACCCTCACCGACACGGTCGGCTTCATCCAGAAGCTCCCACATACCCTGGTTGAGGCCTTTCAGTCCACCCTCGAAGAGATCGTCGAGTCGGACCTGATCCTGGAGGTCGTGGACGCATCCAACAAGCGCTATGCGGCGCAGATGCAGGCGGTGGGGGAGGTGCTCGGCGAGATCGGTGCCGAGAGGATCCCCACGCTGCAGGTCTTCAACAAGGTCGACCTGCTCGATGATGACGATCTCGAACACCTACGGAGGCTGTATCCGGATGCAATCTATGTCTCTGCCGAGACCGGGGAAGGCCTCGACGGGCTCCTGGAGCGTCTCGAAACCTTTTTGGAGGAGAACAACCCGTCCAGACGGGTGCTGATACCGTATGCGCAAGGAAGGCTCGTGGAACTAGCCCACGAACGTGCCTCCATCATCGAAGAACGGTATACCGAGGATGGGACGTACTTGGAACTTCGGGCCCGTCCCGAGGTCCTGGCGGCGTTTGAACCCTATGCGGTCGAAGAGGTGGCGGCTAGACGGAGCGGAAGAGCCCGGTGACGACGCCGAGGATGCGCGCGTCGCGGGTGAAGATGGGCTCCATCGCGGCGTTTTGCGGCTGCAGGCGGATGCAGTCGGCCTCGCGGTAGTAGGTTTTGACGGTCGCCTCGTCCTCGATGAGGGCGACGACGATGTCCCCGTCGTTTGCGGTCTGCTGCTCGCGTACGATGACGGTGTCGCCGTCGAGGATGCCGGCATCCACCATCGAATCCCCCTGTACGGTCAAGAGGAACGAATTGGCGTCTCCCACCAGGGAGGTGGGGAGGGGTACCTCTTCTTCGATGTTCTGCTCGGCCAGGATGGGGGCCCCTGCTGCGACCTTGCCGACCAGGGGCAGGTGGACGACGTTTGAGGTCGTGCCGGAGCCGGCCGCCGGGGCCGCAGAAGAGGCCTTGTCCGTCGCGTCCGTACTCGCATCCGTCAAGACGACGCTGCGCGATTTGGAGGCATCGCGGTTGATGTAGCCCTTGCGCTCGAGTGCGGCCAGGTGCGCATGTACGGTGGAAGGGGAGGACAGACCGAGCGCTTCGCCGATCTCCCGCACGCTGGGCGGATAGTGCTTTTCGTCTATGCAGGTTTGGATGTAGTCCAAGACCTCTTTTTGACGGGCCGTGAGCTTTTGGGGTGCAGCCATGATCTGCCTCCTAAGATCGCCTATGCGAACAAGTGTAGGTGTTTTTACCTAAAAAATCAAACAAATGTTCGAATTTTTCTTGACACAAACAGATGTTCGCTTTATTCTGATTATGCGAACAAAAGTTCGTTATGCATGCGCAGCATCCGTACCAGCGCACGAGCAGGGCGGATGCGCGCCCGACAGCCGAAAGGAGCAGGCCATGAAGCATCAAATGTATGCCACAAAAGGCACATCAGCACTCAAACCGCAGCAACGCACGTACAACGGCACCGTCAAGGTCATCGACACCCTGCATCCCCAGGCCTGTATCGGCACCGAGGTAGAGGATTACCTCGACGACATGTGCGGCAGCACCTTGACCAAACCCGGCAAGCAGCGCATCCTCGCAGGCTGTGCCTGTGCTCTCTTCGCCGTCGTCCTCTTCGGGCTCACCGTCCTGCCAGCATTCCTGTAGGGGAGTCACCGGCGCGGTATCCAAGCACGTCAGCCCCCATACGGCCTTCTTTGCTAGAATATCCCCCGTACAAAGGTCGCTCGGGTCTTCGTGTGTGCAGCACGCAGGCTTCGGGCACGGAAGCGGGGGCCGTCCTTGTATTGTCCCAAGTGCAATTATGAAGAAACGAAAGTGGTGGACTCACGTTCCTCCGAGGACGGCACGAGCATCCGTCGGCGTCGGGAATGCCTGAACTGCGGCCATCGCTTCACCACCTACGAGCGCGAGGAGCTCGGCCCCGTCATGATCATGAAGAAGGACGGGACCATCGAGCCCTTCGACCACCAAAAGCTCCTCCGCAGCCTGCTCACGGCCTGTGCCAAGCGCGGCATCTCGCTTGAGGCCTTGGAAGAGGTCGTCTATACCATCGAAGACGAGCTCGCCGAACAATTCCAACGCGAGATCCCTTCATCAGCCCTCGGCGACATCGTCCTGCAGCATCTCAAGGACTTGGACAAGGTCGCCTACATCCGCTTCGCATCGGTCTACAAGGATTTCCAGGATCTGAGCGAATTCAACGCCGAGCTGTCCAAAGTCGCCGAAAAGGGCTCGGATGCCGAGTCATAAATCATCCGGAAACGTCCGTCCCTTTCTGGGGCATCTGAGGGCTTCTGAGAGCATTTATGCAGGTAAATGCACCTGTTTTTTGGCCGATAATCCGAGGGATCCCGCATGAAAGAGTCTCTGCACGTCCAAATCAAGCGGATCGACGAGGATCTGCCGCTTCCGCGCTATGCGCAGGCGGGGGATGCCGGCCTGGACCTGTATTCGACCGTCGATGTCGATCTTGCGCCCGGGCAGCGCAGTCTGATCCCCACCGGGGTGGCCGTATCCATACCCGAGGGCTATGCGGGCTTCGTACAACCGCGTAGCGGTCTGGCGCTGCGGGAGGGCTTGAGCTTCGTCAACACGCCGGGCCTCATAGACAGCGGCTACCGCGGCGAGATCAAGGTCGTCGCCATCAACACCGATACCGACACGACCATCCATATACAGCGTGCGGACCGCATCGCACAGCTCGTCATCCAGGAGGTCCCATCCGTGGAGCTCGTCGAGGTCGACGATCTGGAGGAATCCGAGCGCAGCGACACCGGTTTCGGCTCGACCGGTATATAAGATATAAAAACATGATAATATATCTTATGGGAAGTTAGCTATTTACCAGGAAAATATACACTGAACTGGGGCGATGCCTCAGTCCTCCTCTTTCGTATCAGCGGATGAGTCCATTTTATCGGGGTCTGTGCCGTCCTTCTTATCGGGCACCTGGTATTCCTTGCGCGCCTCTTCACGCATGTTCTCACGGATGCGTTTGGAGCGCCTGTACCACCAGTAGATGAACGCGAGCACGATGATGATGACGGCGGCCCATTCCGATATCGTGATCCAGACCTGCATCACGCGTCATCTTCTTTGTTCCATTCCGGGGATTCCGCCACCTCTTCGAACCATGAGGCGTACAGTTCCGGCCGCCAGTCGGGCTCACCGGTCAAGGGATTTGGTGCGAACATGTTCTTGAAGCTGTTTATGGTCTGCCGCTCGACCGCCCCGAGGTCCACGTCGGTGATAGAGATGCCCTCTTCGTGTCCGGCAGCGTCGTCAAAGGGGTATCCGCAGAGGTACTCTATCGTCCCCTTGTCCCCGAGAGGCCCTATAACGCTGCTTGCGCCGCCGAAATCGGTCGTGAGGTCCTCTCCCACCAGATTCGCGGATGCGAGGTAGATATTGGCTCTCAGGCAGTTGTATTCGAGCTTCAGGCGGAAGACGGACGGATCGAAGACGTTCCAGCAGATGGCCGTCGGGTTCAAGAAGATCCGAGCGCCTTTAGCCCGTGCGTAGGCCACCTGTTCGGGAAAGTTGTAGATGTCGTAGCAGATGCCGATGCCGATCTTGCCCCAGGGGGAGTCGAAGACGACCGGCCTCTCCCCTCTCGTGGCCCATTTGGGCTCGTCGTTGGGCAGATGGATCTTGCGGTAGGTGTCGACGATGCCATCCGGGGAGACGATGCAGGCGCTGTTGAAGTACGCGTCGAGGCCTTCGTCGTATTCGGGCATGCCGAAGACGATCCAGCAGCCGAGCTCGCCTGCCAGGGCCGCCATGCGCTCACTGCTAGGACCGGGCACCTGTTCTGCCAGTCTGACCTGCATCTTTTCGGAAAAACCGACGTCGTCGGGGTCGTCATAGCCGGAAAGGCACATCTCGGGCAAAACGACCATTTCGGCGCCCTGTGCCGCCGCTTGGCGCACCAGATCCTCCATATGGGCCAGATTGGCGTCCTTGTCGCCCCAGGCCGTCTGAAACGAACACACGGCTATACGGAGGTCGTCTCTGGCCTCCGTGTCCGATCCCGTGTGGGAAAGACGGCCTTCGGGCGGCATCGTACTAGGAAAGGAAGTCGTCGAGAATCTGTTTTTCGGCCTCTTCCTCGGTGAGTCCGAGCGTCATCAGCTTGATGATCTGTTCGCCGGCGATCTTGCCGATGGCCGCCTCGTGGAGCAGGGTCGCATCCGGGCTGGCGGCCTCGATGGCCGGGACGGCCTTGACGCGCCCGTTGTCCATGATGATGGAATCGCACTGCACGTGGCCGCGGCATTTGCAGTTGCCGGTGACCAGGGGGACGAAGGACTGCGAGGAATTGTCCTGGGCGACCGTACGGCTGATGACCTCCACCCTCGAGTTCTTGCCGTTCATGGTGATCTTCAGGTTGCTCGTCGCCTTCTGGTTGCCCTGGGTGAGCAGGCGTTCCTCGATGACGAGCTTCGCGTTTTCCGCGAGTTCCGCGTCCGTGTCACGGATCGTGGAGTCGACGCCCCTCAGCTGAACCATCTCGGCCTCACAGGAAGCGCCCTCGGAGAGGTAGAAGACCGACTGGGGGTTCAAGACCACTTCCCCGCTCGCATCCGGGTCGGTCTCGCCGTAGTGCTTCTCGATGTATTTGCAGTGGGCGTTCTTGCCGATGTGGAACGTGTGGATGCCGTCGTGCTGGGAACGCTCGTTACCTGAGTTGTGGATGCCGCAGCCGGCGATGATGGTGATGTCGGCATCGTCCCCGATGTAGAAGTCGTTGTAGACGACGTCGGTCAGGCCGGTCTTGGTGATGATGACCGGGATGTGGCAGACCTCGTTTTTAGCGCCTTCCTTGACATGGATCTCGATGCCGGGCTTGCCGTCGGACTGTGCGACGATATCGATGTTGGCCCCCTGGTTGCGGACCATCATCTCGCCGTCCTTGCGGATGTTGTAGGCGTTGGTGGGAAGCGCGTGCAGATCGGCGATCGCCTCAAGGAGGCCCGCGTCGATCTCTTCAAAGGCTGCTTGTTTCGGCATGGTGTCTACGCCTCCTCTTCGATATAGAACTCGGGGACCTTCATGGAACAGTTCACGTTGTCGGCAGCCATACGGCCCATGAATCCAAGCTTGGGCAGCATCTCGTCCCTGGTGCCGTGGTCGGTGACCGTTCCGTCTTCGAGCAGGATGATCTCGTCGGCAAGGTTGATGATGCGTTCCTGGTGACTGATGATGATGATGGAACGTCCGTCACGGGCGTCGTTGATCTCGCGGAAGGTATCGGTGAGCTTCTCGAAGCTCCACAAATCGATACCCGCCTCCGGCTCGTCATAGATCGCCAGTTTCGGGTTGCGGGCGAGTATGGATGCGATTTCGATGCGCTTGACCTCCCCGCCGGAAAGCGATTTGTCCACCTCGCGGTTGAGATAGTCCGCGCTGCACAGCCCCACCTTGGTGAGGTAGGTGTTGCACTCCGAGTTCGGCAGGTCCGTGCCCGCGGCGATCTGCAAAAGCCTGCGGACCTTCATCCCCTTGAAACGGGCCGGCTGCTGGAATCCGTAGCCGACGCCGAGCTTGGCACGCTCAGCGATGCCCATATCGGTGATGTCCTCGCCGTTGAAGACGATCTTTCCGGAGGTCGGCTTCTCGACCCCCATGATGAGTTTCGCCAACGTGGATTTGCCCGAGCCGTTCGGTCCGGTGATGACGATGAACCTCTCGTCATCGACCGTCAGGTTCAGGTCCTTTATGATGTCCGAGGTTTTCCCGGTCTGTTTGTTCTTGGCGGAAAAGCAGAGATTCTCGACTTCTAACATCCGTCCACCCACCTTCTTGCCAGCAGGCTCTACACCTGGCGCTGCGGTTTCAAAACCCTTGCGGTATTGCGCATTATGCCATATGAAAGGGCGAAAACAAGGACTGTTTGCGAAAGGTTAACTATCTCTAACTTTCGAGCTTTTCGGTGACGATCTGGGAGATGACCTTGGGGTTGCCCTTCCCCGCCATCTTCTGCATGACCTGACCCATGAAAAAGCCCTGCAGGCCGGTCTTGCCGCCTTTGTACTGCTCGACCTTGTCGGGGTTGGCGGCCATGATCTCGTCGACCAGGGCCTCGATCTCGGCCGTATCAACCGACTGCTCCATGTCGTGTTCCTTGATGTAGACGTCCGGGTCGACGCCGCTGTCGAGCATCGCCTCGAAGACCTCACGTCCCTGTTGGGCGGAGATGTCGTCTCCTGCGAGATGGGTGGCAAGAGTGGCAAGGGATGCGGAATCGAGTTTCGTGTCACAGATCTTGCATTCGTGGTCCTTCTCGTAGGCCAACAGGTCGTTGAGCAGGAGGTTCGCGATCTTTTTGGCGACATCTGAGGACTGGCCGTCGGCGGATCGTTCGAAGGTCTCGGCAAGCTCCGGTTCCCCGGCGATCTCGTCCGCGTCGGCCTTGGGGAGCGAGAAATTCTGGATGTAGCGTTCCCGCTTGGCGTCGGGCAGCTCGGGCAACTTGGCGCGGACGCCTTCGATCCACTCGTCGGTGAGCGAGAAGGGTGCGAGGTCCGGGTCGGGAAACATCCGGTAGTCGTCTTCGGTCTCCTTGGTGCGCATGACGATGGTGCGCTTTGCCGCAGGCTCCCAGTGGCGTGTCTCCTGGCGGACGGTGCCGCCTTCCTCGAGGATTTCGGCCTGGCGGCAGATCTCATAGGCAAGCCCGTCGTGGAGGCTCTTGTAGGAGTTCATGTTCTTGAGCTCGGTCTTCGTACCGAACTCGGTGTCTCCCCGCCTGCGCAGCGAGACGTTGCTGTCGCAGCGGAGGCTCCCCTCCTCCATCGAGCAGTCGGAGATGCCGATGGCCAGATAGATCTGGCGCAGCTTCTGCATGAAGAGCCGTGCCTCCTCGGGCGTACGCAGGTCGGGCTTGGTCACGAGCTCGATCAAAGGCGTGCCGGCGCGGTTGTAGTCGACGAGCGAGTGCTCGGCCCCGCTGATGCGTCCCGAGGAACCGCCGAGATGCACCATCTTGCCGGCGTCCTCCTCCATGTGTATGCGTACGATGCCGACATGGGCGGTGTATCCGCCGTCATCGTCCTTTTCGACGTCCACACGTTCGGCAGCGGCCTTCGCCGGGACGTCCAGGTCGAGATGTCCCCGCATGCAGAAGGCGACCGGTCCCTGCGTGGTCTGGAAGTTCTTGGCCATGTCGGGATAGAAATACCCCTTGCGGTAGAACATCGACTCCTTCTCGATATCGCAGTTGGTGGCAAGGCCTGCAAGTACGATGCTTTCGATGGCGGATTCGTTGGGAACCGGCAGGGCGCCGGGAAGTCCCAGGCAGACCGGGCAGGTATGGGTGTTCGGTTCGTCGCCGAACTGCACCGGACACGAGCAGAACATCTTCGTCTCCATGGTGGTCAGCTCGCAGTGGATCTCCAGCCCGATGATCGCTTCCCAGTCCTTCAAGACCTCGGTGAGCTCCTTCATCACGCACCTTCTTCGATGAGAGGTGCGACGCGTGCGATGTCGTAGCAGCTTTCCAGGGCCGCGCCGACACGCAGGATGAGTTCGTCGCGGAACTGCGGGCCGACGAGTTGCATACCGACGGGCCTTCCGCTGTCGGCACCGAGGCCGACCGGGATGCTCATGCCGCCGTTTCCGGCGATGTT
>JAJQAN010000014.1:13980-19663 GCA_021203765.1 Coriobacteriaceae bacterium
ATGGCGGCATCGACATGCGGCAGCTCGACCTCCACGATCTCGGCTCCGAGCCCTCGGAGGTTTTCGACGGCGGTCTCGTAGGCGGCCTTGACCTCAGGGGTGAGCCCTTCGAGCTCGATGAAGGCCGGGACGGTGCCGATCTTCATGCCTTCGATGCCATAGTCGAGGTTTTCGGTGAAGTCGACATCGCATTCCTGGCTGGTGGAATCGAGCGGGTCATGCCCGCAGATGGCATTCAAGGTGAGCGCTGCGTCTTTCACCGATCGGGCGAAGGGTCCGACCTGGTCCAAAGACGATCCGAAAGCGACGACCCCGTAGCGGCTTACCACCCCGTAGGTTGGCTTGAGGCCGACAACACCACAGAACGAGGCTGGCTGGCGTATGGAGCCGCCGGTGTCGCTTCCCAAGGCGACCGTCGTGAGCCCTGCGGCGACCGCAGCCGCAGATCCGCCGGAGGATCCGCCGGGGACGCAGTCGAGGTCCCAGGGGTTGTGGGTCTTGCCGAAGGCGGAGGTCTCGGTCGAGGAACCGAAGGCGAACTCGTCCATGTTCGTCTTGCCGAGCGGTATGGCGCCGGCGTTCACGGCGTTGGCGACGCAGGTCGCATCGAAGGGGCTCACATAGCTTTCCAGCATCTTGGAGGCGCAAGTCGTATGCGTGCCGATCTGGTTCATGTTGTCCTTGAAGGCGATGGGGATGCCGTCGAGTCCTTTGAGGGTCTCCCCCGCCTTGATGGACTCGTCGATCCTGTCGGCCGCCTCATAGGCCAGATCCGGCGTCGGCTCGAGGAAGGCCTTGACCTGTGCATCGTATGTTTCTATGGAGGTGAGGCAGGATTCGGTGAGCTCACGGGCTGTGAACTCCTTGTTTTGGAGTCCGGCCTGTATTTCGTCTATCGAATGCGCGGCAAGGGCCGGCATCAGCGGTCCCCCTCCTCGCCCAGGATCGAGGGTATCTTGAAGCAGCCGTCCTCGACGGTGGAGGCGTTTTCCAAGGCGACCTCACGTGGGAAGGGGGCGTGCACGACGTCCGCTCTCATGACGTTTCTGAGGTCTCCGATGGGATGGAAGGTCGGCTCGACGCCCTCCAGGTCGAATTCGGTGATGGGCTCCAAGGTGTCTATGATGCTGTTGAGGTCCTCCGTCATCGACGTGACCTCGTCATCGTCCAAGCCGATACGGACGTATTCGGCTATAGCACGGACGTCGCTTTCGGAAAGGGCCATGATCAGTGCTCCTCGATACGGATGAGGTTTCCGATCTCCTTGACGATGTCGAGCTGGGAGAGCTGATGGAGCGCCGTACGTATATCGGCCTCCTTGGCGGCATGGGTCACGTAGATGAGCTCTGCCTCCTCTTCGAAGGCGCGTTGCTGGATCATGCGCGAGATGGAGACATCGTTTTCCCCGAATATCCTGCTCGTCTCGGAGAGCGCCCCGGGCCTGTCGGTGACCGTCATGCGTATGTAGTACTTGCAGACCAGCTCCTCTATGGGACGCAGCGGCAACTCTTCGGTGCAGGTGCAGCCCAGGGTATGGACACAGCCGTCGGTGATGTGACGGGCGATCTCGATGATGTCTCCGACGACGGCCGAGGCCGCAGGACCGGCGCCTGCCCCCTCCCCGAAGAACATCGTGTCGCCAACCGCGTCCCCGGTGACGTATATGGCGTTGTAGACGCCGTCGACGGATGCCATCTGGTGCGTCTTGGGGATCATCGTCGGATGGACGCGCACGTCGATGGCGCCGTCCGTGCGATGGGCGATCGCGAGCAGCTTGATGACGTATCCCATGTCGGAGGCGTACCTGAAATCGGCCGGGGTGATGTGGCTGATGCCCTCGGTGGGCACATCGTCGATGGTGACCCGGGAATTGAAGGCGATGGAGGCGAGTATGGCGATCTTGGCCGCCGCGTCGGCCCCTTCCACATCGGCGGTCGGGTCCGCCTCCGCGAATCCCTTCTCTTGGGCCTCTTTGAGGGCCGTCTCGTATTCGAGACCGTCCTCGGACATACGCGTCAGCATGTAGTTGGTCGTTCCGTTCACGATGCCGAGGACGTCGCTGATCTCGTTGCTTACCAGGGCGTGCTTGAGCGGGGCGATGATGGGGATACCTCCGCCGACCGAGGCCTCGAAGCCGAGCTGCATGCCATGTTCCTCGGCGGCCTCGAAGACCTCCTTGCCATGCGAGGCCATGACCGCCTTGTTGGCGGTGACGACGTGCTTGTCGCCCTTGAGGGCATCGCAGATGACGTCGACCGCGACGTCGTTTCCGCCGATCAGCTCGACGACGATGTCTATGTCGGGGTCTTCGATGATCTCTTGATAGGAGCCGACGATCTGCTCGTCGGAAAAGCCGGCCGCCTTCAGCTTCGACGTGGTACGGCTTGTGACTTTGGCAATCTCGAGGTCGACTCCGCATCTACGACGGAAGTCTTCTCTATGTTTGCGGATGATGTCGACGACGCCGCCGCCGACGGTGCCGCAACCGACCAATCCTATCGATACGGTTCGCATTCCTTGTCCTCCATCCATCAGACAGACGGATCTATCCGAGTTCCCGGGAAAGCAGGTCCTCGTAGGTCTCGCGTCGGACGACCTCACGTACACTGCCGTCGGCGACCATGACGACCCCGGGTCTGACCTGTTTATTGTAGTTGTTCGCCTGTTCGTGACAATAGGCGCCCGTGGCGAGCACGCAGACGTGTTCGCCAGCTTTGCAGGGCTGCAGGGAGCGGTTGAAGACGACGACGTCGCCCGCCTCGCAGTGCTTTCCGACGATGTCGCAGACCATCGAACGGGGTTCCTCCGCATGCTCGAGGACGAAGGCCTCGTAGTCGGCTTGATAAAGGGCGGTACGGATGTTGTCGCTCATGCCGCCGTCGACCGAGACGTAGGTGCCCACACCCGTCACCTTCTTGACCGCGCCGACGGTGTAGGCCGTGAGGGCGGCGTTCGCCGAGATGGAGCGCCCCGGCTCGGTGTACAGATGCGGCAAGGGATAGCCGTGTTTTTCAGCTTCGGTCTTCACAGCCGTGGTTGTGACCTCGGCGAACTCGGCGATGGAGGCCGGGTGGTCGCCTTTGAGGTAGGCGATTCCGAGGCCGCCTCCGATATCGAGGTCGCGAGCGGTAAAGTCGAAATCCCGGCGCATCTCGTCCATGAAGTCGAAGGCGATCTGGGTGGCATGGGAAAAGCAGTCGAGGGCGAAGATCTGCGAGCCGATGTGGAAGTGGTAGCCGCACAGATCGATGCCCTTGCAGCCCAGCGCATGCTCGGTCGCGATACGGGCCGAGCCGTTGCCGATGTTGAAGCCGAACTTGGAATCCTCGTTCGCCGTCTGTATGTAGGCATGGGTGTCGGCCTCGATGCCCGGGCAGATGCGCAGGATGACCCTCTGGCGGATGCCGCGCCGCTCGGCGGCCTCCGATATCCGGTCCAGCTCGTCGAGGGTGTCGACGACGAAATAGGCCGCGCGGGCCGCTATGGCCTCCTCGATCTCCTCAGGCGTCTTGTTGTTTCCCTGGATGAAGAGCTTCTCGGAGGGAAACTCGGCCGCCCGTGCGAAGGCGAGCTCTCCCCCGCTCGCGATATCGATGCAGCAGCCTTCCTCGTCGACGATCCGGTCCATGGCCACGCAGCAGAAGGACTTGGCCGCATAGATGATGCTGGATTCCGGATATCTCGAGGCAAACTCCTCCTTGTATGTGCGCAGCTGGCGCCGGAGGTGTTCCTCGTCGTAGATGAACAGGGCGGTGCCGTATTCCTCGATGATGTCGGCCAGCGGCACGCCTCCGACGGAGACGACGCCGTCCTCGCAGCGCAGTGTGCACGGTGCGACGGACATGAGATCTTCGATGGTGGCGTTGTCCGGCTCGACCGGTTTGCGCTCGAATCCCGATGACATCGCGGCCTCCCTCCTACATCCTCTCGGGGGCGCTCACGCCCAACAGGGCCAGGGTGCTGCGGAGCACGAGGCGCGTGGCGTCCACGACGCAAAGGCGTGCCGCCCGCAGGTCACAGTCGTCACAGAGCACCTGGCAGCGGGTATAGAAGCGGTGGAAGTCGGCGGCGAGACGCTCGGCATAGTGCGTGAGCCTGAACGGGGCGAGGTCGCGGGCACAGCCTTCCACCGTCTCGCCGAACTCCTCGAGCGTATGGGCCAGGTCCAGTTCGCTTTCCTCGCTCAGGAGGCTCAGGTCGGCATCGGCGGGGATGAGGTCTTCGACCAGGTCGTCGGGATGCCCTTCATCCACATCGGCCGCCTTGCGTAGGATCGAGCAGATGCGTGCGTGCGCATACTGCACGTAGTAGACCGGGTTCGAGGAGTCCTGCTTTTTGGCCTCGGCGATGTCGAAGTCGATGGTCTGGTCGGTGGAACGCGAGAGCATGAGATAGCGGGTCGCGTCGACCCCCACCTCGTCGATGAGCTCCTCGAAGGTGACCATCTCGCCGGTGCGCTTGGACATCCGTACCACCTCTCCGTTGCGGAAGAGGTTGACCATCTGCCCGATGATGACCTCGGGCTGCCCGGGGTGGTCGAAGACCTGGCCGACCGACTGGATGCGTTTGATGTAGCCGTGGTGGTCGGCTCCGAGGAGGTCGATGCAGCGGGTAAATCCGCGGTCGAACTTGTCTTTGTGGTAGGCGATGTCGGGGGCGAAGTAGGTGTAGTCCCCGTCAGCCTTGACGAGTACGCGGTCCTTGTCATCTCCGAACGCAGTCGTCTTGAACCAGCGGGCGCCCTCCTTCTCGTAGAGGTAACCCTTCTCATCGAGTTCGGCAACGACGCGGGATATGGCGCTTTGGCCGTTGTCGTCGACCTCGTGCAGGGTACGCTCGGAAAACCAGACGTCGAAGTCGAGCCCGAAGTCGTGGAGCACCTCGGAGACGTGCCCCAGCACGGCCTGGTAGGCGCGCTCCTTGAAGAAGGCGTCGCGCTCCTCGGAATCGGCGTCCACCCAGCGGTCGCCTTCGGCCTTGCAGATGTCGGCGGCGATGTCGACGACGTAGGCGCCGGCGTAGCAGTCCTTCGGAAGTTCTTCGGCGAATGTGTCCATGTCTGAAAGGATCGCCTGACAGGCCTCATCGACCGAGGATCCGGATGCGACGAGCTTCATGATCTGCAGGTAGCGGCAGGAGACCGATGCGGCGAAGATGTCCATCTGACGGCCGGCGTCGTTGATGTAGAACTCGCGCGTGACGTCGTAGCCGACATATTCCAAGACATTGGCGATGGCGTCGCCCAAGGCGGCCCAGCGGCCATGCCCGATGTGCATCGGACCGGTCGGGTTGGCCGAAACGAATTCCAGATCGACCTTGGTGCCCGTCCCGATCTTGCTGCGCCCGTATGCATCGCCTTGCGTGCGGATGTCGGCAAAGACGTTTTGGTAGGCGGAATCGGACAGGCGTATGTTGATGAAGCCGGGGCCGGCGACCTCCACGGTCGCGACCGCCGGGTCCTCCCCCATCTGTTCGGCGATCGCATCGGCGATCTGGTGGGGGTTCATCTTCGCAGGCTTGGAGATGCGCAGGGCGACAGAGGAGGCCCAGTCCCCGTGCGTCGGATCGTTCGGGCGTTCGACACCCAGTTCGACGACGTCCACGGCAGGGACCTCCCCCGCATCCTGGGCGGCCTCAAGGGCTGTACGGATCAGTTGTTCGACGAAGTCACGCACGCTTATCT
>JAJQAN010000062.1 GCA_021203765.1 Coriobacteriaceae bacterium
CCGGTCATCGCCGTCCCCATGAAGACGAGCGATCTGGGCGGCATGGACTCGCTTTTGTCCACGGTGCAGATGCCGACGGGCGTCCCGGTGGCCACGGTCGCCATCGGCGGAGCCAAAAACGCCGCCATCCTCGCCACGCAGATCCTGGCCACCGGCGATGAGACCTACGCGAAAACCATCGCCGACTACAAGGAATCGTTGGCGAAAGACTAGCCTGCATTCGGGCAGGATTTCCCTGCCGACCTGCACAGATATAAGTCCCGAAAACGCCCGTATCCCGTCGGGCGCCGCATCCCGTTTGCATCCAGATCCCGTTTAAAATCAAAGTCCCGACAGCACCCCGAAAGCGGTCAGGTTTTGGGGGTGGTTTTACGGGTCGCTTGAGTGTGACACTTCTTTCGTCCGAGACGAAGGAAGGATGTCATGACCACGCAACGCAAGCAGCTCATCATCGCGATCGCCGCCGGTCTGGTGGCTGTCATCGCCGTCTTCGCATACACCGCATCCATCAACAACGAGGCACGCACGGCACGCAACGCCGCGCTTGAGCACTACGGCGGCGAGCAGGTCTCCGTCCTGGTGGCCAACCAGGACATCTCCGCCGGCACTACGCTCGACTCCGCCAACGTCACCAGCGCCGACTGGCTCGTCGACCTCCTGCCGCAGGGCGAGGTCGCGACCGACTTCCTCGAGGTCGACGGCCTGGTCGCCCAAGAGGACATCAAGGGCAACGAGCCGCTGCTGCTCGACCGTATCGGCTACGGCACGGCGCGCATCTCCGTGCCCGACGGGCTCGAGGCCGTGAGCGTCTCATCCGACGACGTCCTGGCGGTCGGCGGTGCCATCTCCGCCGGCTCCTTCGTCGACGTCTACGTCGAAACATCCCAAGGAGAGATCGTCCTGCTCGGCGAGGACATCCTCGTCCTGGAAACGAACACCTCACAGACCGAAGACGAAGACGACGAGCAGGTCGCCTGGGTCACCCTGGCCGTCACCGGCGACAGCGTGAGCGAGCTCATATCGGCTTCGAGCAAAGGAACGGTTCATTTCGTCTTACCCGGCAACAAGGGTTCGGAGGAGGGAGCATGATGCCCGTACAGCAGATGGAACATCCACGCGTGATGCCGCAGGGCACCCGCATCAAAACGCCGGTCGACACCTTCGAGGCGCTGCAGAACGCCCCGGCCTACGATTCGTCGGCGACGGTCCTGGTCGTGGTAGGCGCGAGCGGAGGCGTCGGCAAGAGCACGGTCGCCTTGCTGGGCGCCCTGCTCACTGCCCGTGCCGGCCTGGACTGCGCCCTGATCGAGACAGACGCGCCCTTCGGGGACTTCGACCTGTGGCTCGGGTTGGACTCCGAGGTGCCCTCCCTGGAGGCGCAGGATCCCGACAGCCCCGTGTACGTGCAGGAGCATCTGGGCCTGTACAAGGCGCCCCGTGCCCCGCTTCCCGCCGCCGACTACGAGCGCTCCGTCCTGCAGGTGCTCGACCATGCGCGCCGGCACAACGACGTCGTCATCATCGACACCCCCTCGTCGTGGACGGCGCTCAACTCCTCGCTGGTGCTGCGCGCGGACCGGCAGCTCTTCTTCATCGACGAGCGGCCGAACTCGGTCGTCGGCGCCATCAAGGCCATCGAGCTCTGCCTGCGCCTCGGGGTGCCCGCCGTCCAGACGGCCGTCGTCTACAACCGCTGGAACCCCAAGCTCAAGATCAACACCGGAGACGTGAAGAAGGCGCTCGGCTGCGAGAGGCTCTTCTGCCTGCCCGACGGCAAGGAGAAGGTCGGCATCTACCTCAACAGCGGCACGCCGGGCGAGCTCATCACCACGTCCAACCCGCTCGTCTCCGAAATCGAGAACATGCTCCGCATACTCCTGCCGCAGTTCGGCGGCACCTTCAAGATGCCCTCCTCGCGGCACAAGGGAAGCCACTTCAAATGAGGCTCGACGAATACTTGGAACGGGGTGTGCGCTACGGCGAGGAGGCCGAGCAGAGCGTCGACGTGCGCCAACAGCTCCAGGACGCCCTGCACGAGCAGGTCTCCAGCGAGCGCATCGCCCAGTTCGTGGCACTCGGACGCGAACGCGCCGAACGGGAACTGCGTGCCATCCTGGCGCAGATCCTGAAGGAGCGGCGCTTTTCCGCGTTGACGCCCGAGCGCAAGGAGGAACTCGTCGAGGAGCTCCTCGACCTGATGCTCGGCCTCGGGCCGCTCGAGTCCCTGCTCGAGGACGACACGGTCACCGAGATCATGGTCAACGGACCGGACCGCGTCTTCTTCGAACGCGACGGCAGGATCTTCGCAAGCGACGAGTCCTTCTCCTCCGAAGAGGAGCTGCGCCTCGTCATCGACCGCATCATCTCGCCTCTGGGGCGGCGGCTCGACGAGCAGAGCCCCATCGTCAACGCGCGTCTGCCGCAGGGCCATCGCGTCAACGCGGTCATCCCGCCGCTGTCGCTGGTGGGCACGGTGCTCACCATCCGCAAGTTCAAGGCGAGCGCCTACACCCTCGAGGACCTGGTGGGCATGCAGTCCATGTCGCCCGAAGTCGCCCAGCTTTTGCGGTGGGCGGTGCTGCGGCGCATCAACATCGCCGTGAGCGGCGGCACCGGCGGCGGCAAGACGACCCTGCTCAACGCCCTGTCCCGCGAAATCCCCCACGACGAGCGCATCATCACCATCGAGGATTCCGCCGAGCTGCGATTCGACACGCATCCCCACGTCATCCGCCTCGAGGCGCGCATGGAAAACGCCGAGGGCAAGGGCGGCGTCACCATCCGCGACCTCGTCATCAACTCGCTGCGCATGCGGCCCGACCGCATCATCGTCGGCGAATGCCGCGGGGCGGAGGCCATCGACATGCTGCAGGCGATGACGACCGGGCACGACGGTTCGCTCACGACCCTGCACGCCAACTCCCCGGCCGAGGTCATCCCGCGGCTCACGACCATGGTGCGCTACGGCATGGACCTGCCCATCGAGGCGATCGAACGCCAGATCGTCTCCGCGCTCGACCTGATCGTGCAGCAGGACCGCCTCACCGGCGGCGCCCGGCGCATCACGCAGATCGTCACACGCGCGGCTGGTACCTCCCTGGCCGGACAGATGCACGGCGACCCGTTCACGACCGTCGTGCGCTGGGACCGCGAGCAGGAACGCTACATCTGGAACGAGGCTCCCGAATGGGTGGCGGGCCTGCCCGCGATGGGGCTGGCCACGGAAAGCGAGGTGGAAGCATGGGAACACAACTTGCACTAGCGCTGCTTGTCGCCCTGGCGGCAAGCTTCATCTGCGTGATGGTCGCGGTGCGCCTGCTCCTGCAGCAGCGGCAGATCATCATGCAGCAGATCCCCCGGATCAAGGCATGGGGCGGACGGGTGCGCGACAAGGTGCTTGCGATCCCGCCCATCGCCCATCATCTCTACGCCGTCTACGAGCGGCGTCGCCGGCGCAAGCTGCGCGAAGGCATGCCCGAGGCGCTGCGCCTCATCTGCATCGCGCTCGACTCCGGCAACACCCTGCCCAACGCCTTGGGATATGCGGCGGAGAACTGCTCCGAGCCGCTTTCCGGCGAGCTCAAGCGCGTGGTCTGGGACGTGCAGGCGGGCATCTCCTTCGAAGACGCCCTCGAAAGCCTGCGCTCGCGCACCGGCGGGACGGAGTTCGCGTATCTGGCGGTCGCGATGGAGATACAGCATCGCAGCGGCGGCTCCTTGGAGGAGGTGCTGGCCTCGGTCTCCCAGACGGTCCGCATCTCATACGAGACCGACGAGAGCCTCCGCACCAAGACGACCCAGGCGCAGACCTCGGCCAAGATCGTGGCGGTCATGCCCGTCATCGTGCTGGTCGTGCTCTCGCTGTTCTCGCCGGACTACTTCACGACGTTTTTCACCAGCCCGATCGGGGTGCTGCTCCTGATCCTGGCCGTGGCCCTGGAGATCACCGGCATCCTGCTCGTGCGACGCATGGTCTCCTTCGACCGTGTCGCGGGGTGAGGGGAGGAGGGACGTCATGGGTGCTTCGATCTGCGCGTGGTTCGCATCGCTGGCGGCGGGCTGCTGCATCTTCTGTGTGGCCTGCCTGGTGCTCGACCGCATCGACCTGCTCCGTCGCCAGTCCTGGCGGGGGCATGGTCTCAACCTCGAGCAGGTGCTGCAGGACAGCACGCTCTCGTTCGTGCTCTTCGCGGCGATCGGCTGCGTGCTCGCCGTGGCCATATCGCCCTGGCTCATCGTGCCGGTCCTCATCTGCGCCTACATCCTCTCGCGGCGCCTGCCGCAGACGATGAGGCGGCGCAAGGAGGACGAACTGCGGCGTTCGTGCGAGCAGGACCTGGACATCCTGGCCGACATCGTCGTGCTCGGGGTACGCTCCGGGCTCTCCTTCGACGCGGCGCTCGACCTGTACTGCGAGAAGTTCGACACGCCGCTGTCCCGCGAGCTCTCCGAGGGGGTGGCGCAGTGGCACGGCGGTCTGGCAAGCCGCCAGGAGGCGTTGACGGGCGTGGGCGAAAAGATCGGCTCGACGGATTTCGAGCGCTTTTCGCAGACGGTCGTCCACGCGCTCGCACACGGCTCGCCGCTGGCGGACATGCTGGCGCGCTTCGCCGACGACATGCGCGAGCAGCGCCAGACCGGCATCGAGCGGCGGGTGGAAAAGGCCCCGGTCAAGATCCTCATCCCCCTGGGGGTCTGCATCCTGCCCGCCATGCTCATCCTCGTGATGGGGCCGGTCCTGCTGCAGTTTCTGGATTCGGGGATCTAGGGCCCTGTGGCAACTGTCGCTGGCGAGCGCAGCCCAACAGGTACAAACCCGGCTGCTTCTGCGGCCGGAGCAGATACGGACATACCCGACGAAAGGAAGGGAGACATGATGAAACAGCAGAAACGACAGGAGCTCACCTGCAGGAGACGTGGGCGCAAGGAATCGCATGCGCTCATGCGCAAGGCCATTGACGCCGAGATACGGATGCGCAGCCGCCTCGGGCTGGTGCGGGACAACGAGGAGGGCCAGGGCACGACCGAATACGCCATCCTCGTCGGCGTCCTCGCCGTTATCGCGATGATCGCCATCGCTGCGTTCAGCGGCGCCCTCGGGGACCTGTGGGACGCCATCAGCAACGGCGTCAACGACATGTCGTCCCAAAACGGCTGACGAGGCATCGCATGCGGCGGGGCATCGGGGACAGGATACGGCGTCTGCATCGCAGGCGGGGGCTGCTGCGCGATACGGGCGGCCAGGCGACGGTCGAGTACCTCGTCGTCGGCACCGTCATCATGATCATCGTCGTCGGGCTGGCGGCCGTCTGGAACTACGCCTCCGACGGCTCGCTCGGCACCCTCATCGACGCCGGTGCCTCGCACGCGCTCTCCACGATCGGCGGGCTGTCCGATGTCATGGCTTTCTGACAACCGCGGACAGGCGACGGTCGAGGCCGCGTTTTTGCTGCCGGTCCTCTTTCTGGTCTTCGGCATGTTCATCCAGCCGGTCGCCCTGCTCTACAACCGCTGCGTGATGGAGGCGGCGGCCGCCGAAGGCTGCCGGGTCTATGCGACCAACGTCGGCGACGAGGCCCTCTGCCGCGCCTACGTCATCCGTCGGCTCGGGGCCGTCCCCAACCTCTCGATCTTCCACGACACCACGCAGGACTGGGAGATCACCTTCACGCAGGACGAGGGCGGCGGCGTCGCTGTGAGCGTCACCAACCACGCGACCCCGCTGCCGCTGTTCGGCGTCACCTCCGGGCTGGTCTCCGACATCGACTCGGCGGGCAAGATCGTGCAGAGCGTCTCGGTGGACTCCTCTTCGACGCCGGGCTGGGTGGCCGAGCTCGATAGCGGACCGGCCGAATGGATCGGGGCGTGGGAGTCATGAGCGGGCAGGAACGGAGGCAGCGGCGGTCTTTGATCGAGCGCTTCTCTCGTGAGGACGGCTTCACCACGGTCGGCACGGCCATCGCCTTGCTGCTGGTCTTCGCGCTGATATTCGCGAGTCTCAACGCCTACTGGGTCGGCACGCGCAGCGGACAAATCCAATACGTTGCCGACGCCGGTGCCCTGGCGGCCGACGAGGCCGTCGCCGACTTCGTCACGATCGGGGAGGTCGTCGACGCCATCCTGCTGTCGTTCACCCTGCTGCAGCTGACGGTCTACGTCGTCTCGGCGGTCGTCTCCTTCATCCCGGGTGCCGAAGGCGTCGCCGGCAAGCTCGTCGACATCGGCAGCAAGATCAAGGACATGCGCGACTCGTTCTCCGAGTCCGCCATCGAGGGGCTCAACAACGCGCAGAAGGCGCTGCCGGTGCTCTGTGCCGTCAAGGCGATGCAGGCCATCGACGCCAACGCCGAGGCGAGCGGCATCGACTACTCCGGCATCGCCATCGCGATACCGACCGAGGGCATCGAGGTCGACCTGTCGAGTTCGGAGAGCATCGACGTGGCCGCCGAGCAGATCGAGGAGCGCGAGGAGACCATCCAGGAGGCCGCCACCGACCTCGAGGAATCGAACAACGAAAAGGACGAGGCCAAGGAGGCTGCCTGGAAGGCCGACTGCGGCAGCAGCGGCATGTGCATGCGGGAGCGCGCCTCCACGCTGGCGCACCTGTCCGGCTCGCAGAACCCCAACTACACCTCGGTCGACAACTGGCATTTCAGCGTCGCGCTCGACCGTGCCAAGGTCTACTACCAGACCCGCTACAACATGGAGGCCGGCGAGTCCTACGACGGCGACCCCGAGGAGATCGGCGAGTCGGTCGCACGCAAGCGCTTCTACGACTACGCGCACCAGGAGGTCTCCAAAGGCAGCGCCTCCACGAACGCCGACGGCACCGAAAGCGTCTCGCTTCGCTCGCTCGCCCGCAACCGCGACCAGATCAAGGAGACCTTCCTCTACACCGAGTCGATCTACCCGGTCTCGGTCAAGGACGGCACCAAGACGCTGCACGCCTACACCGGCTGCCCCAAGTACCAGAAGGGGGAGCCGGCCGGCAAGGCGTCGGTGGCAGACATCGACTCGGGCAAGGTGGAGCGCTGCGACACCTGCAAGTACTCGGCGACCACCTTAGGGCGCGTCCCCTCGGCTTCGACCTCCATCGACAACGGCTTCGAGTACTATTACCGGCTCGTCGTGGAGGCCTCGCAGGACTACACGGCGGCGGCCGCCAAGAACAAGGAGGCGACCGAGACCACCGAGACGGAGCGCAACACGCTCTTTACGACGGTCACCGATGCGCTGGCGAGCTTTTCGGGCGCGCGCTACGACCCGCAGCCGCCGGGGCGCTTCGGCTGCATCTGCGTCGTCATCGCGCCCGAGACGGGCTACAGCACCTCGAGCTCCTTTTTCGAGGGCGGATCCGGCGTGCCGCTGCGCATCGCGATATCGGGGGCGACGCTCGCGCCCGAGGAGAGCACCGACCAGGGAGACGTGCTCACACAGCTCGCCGAGGACCTCGTGCCCACCGGGGACATCGGCTCGGGGCTCACCAAGACGGTGTTCGGCGCATGGACGTCGATGCTGGGGGCCTACACGTCGGGCTCCGACGGCCTCAAGGACGGCCTGAGGAGCCTCGTGCAGAAGATGCCCGTCGTGGGCAACGACCTGTCGGATTCGGTCGTCAACGGCTTGGACGGCATCATCGACTCGGCCGGTTTGGAGCCGGCGGACCTGACGGCGTACAAGCCGGTGCTCGTCAACACCGAGGACATACTCGCGGCCGACGCAGACAGCGAGGTCGCCCAAAGCCTGCTTGCGCTCAAGCAGGAGGCCAACCAGCTCGTCGAGGTCACCAGCGACCCGCTCGGCATACTGCTCGAGGCGGCGAGCACCCAAAACGTCGGCTTCACGCTCACCGACGACGGTCTCATCGTCGCGCAGATATCGCTCGGCGCCTTCGGCCTCGGCTCACAGACGATCGACATCACCCTGCCGATGTCGCAGGATGCGGTGGCGCAGTACAACCAGGCGCTGGCGCGGCTGCGCGAGATGACAGCGGGCGTCTCATGAGGGGCGGGAGCGGGCTGGTGCGCGACGAGCGGGGGCAGATGGCCGTCGAGATGGCGGTCGTGCTGCCGGTCATCTTCATCTGCATGGTCATCGCGATCGACGCGCTCGTCTACGTCGCGGCCTGCGCGCGCTTCGACCACCTCGTGCCGCAGCAGGTGCTCACCTACGCGAGCGCCCCGGCCGGGGGTGAGACGGACAAGGAGGAGGTGCGCGCCCAGGTCCTGGCCGCCCTGCAGGAATCCTTCCCCTCGGAGAAGGAGGAGGTCTCCCTGGATGTGGAGCAGGGAAGCGACCTGCTCACCGACGATTCCGCCGTCGACATCTACACCGCCACCCTCACGGTCACGCCCTGGCCGCTCGGCACCTCGTCCATGACCATCTTCGGCGTCCAGATCCCCACCGCGCTTTCGCACTCCTACAGCTACGCCATCGACCCCTTCGAAGTCGGTTTCTTTTGATGTGCGCCGCCGTCCGTCCTCACCGTTTGCACACTTTAACCTGTCTGCTTTGTGCAAAATAGCGTTTCCGTGTTTGCCTGTGGGTAACTTCGCTACACTACTCTACGTTTTAAACGCAAAGCAGCCACGAACGCACCAACACGCATGAAAGGAACAACGCCATGGCCACCATCGACGACCTGAAGACCATCCTGGAAGACAACCTGTCCATCGACACCGCCGACATTACCGAGGACACCTCGCTCGAGTCCCTCGAGATCGACTCCCTCGACATGGTCGAGCTCGTCTGCGACATCGAAGAGGCCGAGGGCATCGACTTCGGCGAGCCGGAAGGGCTCGAAACGGTCGGCGACATCGTCAAGCACGTCGACTCCCTCAAGTAGTAGATGCAAACCCGCATAACCGAGCTTCTCGGTATTGAAGAACCCATCTTCCAAGGTGGGATGGCCTGGGTCGCCGACGCGTCCCTGGCTGCAGCCGTCAGCAACGCCGGCGGCCTCGGCATACTCGGAGGCGGCAGCGCCGACGCCGAGACCATCTCGCGGATGATCGACGAGGTCCAGGCGCTCACCGACAAACCCTTCGGCGTCAACATCATGCTCATGAGCCCCGAGGTCGACGCGATCGCCCAGGCCGTCATCGACAAGGGCGTCAAGGTCGTCACGACCGGCGCGGGCAGCCCGTCCGACTACATGGAGGCCTGGAAGGCGGCCGGCGTCAAGGTCATCCCCGTCGTCGCCTCCACGGCGCTCGCCCGTCGCATGGAGCGCTCCGGCGCAGACGCCATCGTCGCCGAGGGCACCGAGTCGGGCGGCCACATCGGCGAGATGACCACCATGGCGCTTGTCCCGCAGGTGGTAAGCGCCGTCTCCATCCCGGTCGTCGCGGCCGGCGGCATCGCCTCGCCGCGCCAGTACGCCGCCGCCCTCATGCTCGGCGCCGAAGGCATCCAGATGGGCACGCGCTTCCTCACCGTCGAGGAATGCACCGTCCATCCCGCCTACAAGGAGAAGGTCCTCGGCGCCAAGGACTCCGACACCATCGTCACCGGCCGTGCCAAGGGCACCCCGGTCCGCTCCCTCAAAAACAAGCTCATGCGCGCGGCACGTGCCGCCGAATACCAGCCCGCCGACGAGACCACCGAAGAATCCGAGATCAAACTGTCCGGATCCCTGCGCCGTGCCGTCGTCGAAGGCGACATGGACACGGGCACCATCATGGCCGGCCAGGTCGCCGGCATGGTCACCGAGCGCGGCACCGCCGCCTCCGTGATCGAAGCATTTTCCGCAGGCGTCGAAGACCTCCTCGGGCTCGACGCCGCCTCGCTCCTGCAGGCCAACCAGAAAAGAGAACATCTCGTATGACAAAGACAGCCTTTCTCTGTTCGGGTCAGGGCTGCCAGACGGTCGGGATGGGTGCGGATCTGCTGCAGAGTTCCCCGCTTGCCGCAGACCTCTTCGCCATCGCCGAAGCCGTCACCGAGCTGCCGATCACTGACCTCTGCCTGGACGGACCGCTCGAAGAGCTCTCCAGATCCAAGAACGTCCAGCCCTGCCTGGCCGCCTTCTCGCTGAGCATCGCCGAGATCCTCATCGACCGCGGCGTCACGCCCGACTGCGTGGCCGGCTTCTCGCTCGGGGAGTATCCGGCGCATGTAATCGCCGGCACCATCGACGAGCCGACGATGTTCTCCCTGCTCGCGCACCGTGGCGAGCTCATGGGCCTGGCGGCACGCGAGCATCCGGGCAAGATGGCGGCGCTGCTGCGCTGCACGCTCGTCGACGCCGAGGCGCTCTGCGAAAAGCACGGCGTGGCAACCGGCCGGGTCCTGGAACCGGCCAACCTCAACTGCCCCGGCCAGGTCGTCATCTCCGGGGAGGCCGACGCGCTCGACGACGCCTGTGCGGACTGGACCGCATCGGGCGGACGCTGCTCGGTTCTGGCGACCGAAGGCGCCTTCCACACCCCGCTCATGCGCTCGGCCGCCGACGGCATGCGCAGCGCCCTCGAAGCGACCGACTTTTCCGCGCCGATGATCCCGCTGTACTGCAACGTCGACGCCCGCCCGCTCGCCGCCGGCGCCGATGTCGCCGACATCCTCACCCGGCAGATCATCTCGCCGGTACGCTGGGAGGACACGATCCGCAACATGATCGACGACGGCGTCGACACCTTCATCGAATGCGGCCCGGGCAAGGTCTTAAGCGGCATGGTCAAGCGCACCGCACGCGAGATCGACGCCGAGGTCACGATCAAGGCCGCCGAGAACATGCACGAGATTGAGGAGATCGCCCATGCCTGATACCACCGCCGAGAATCCCGGCTGCGCGCTGGTCACCGGCTCGGCCCGCGGCATCGGTGCCGCCATCGCCGAGAAGCTCGCCGCCGCCGGCCACAACGTCGTCATCAACCACACGAGCGAGCGCAGCGCCGAAACCGCCGCAGAGCTCGCCGGACGCATCGCGGCCACCTGCGACGTCGACACCTGCGTCGTCGCCGCCGACATCTCCGACTTCGACGCCGCCAAGACCCTCGTCGACGCGGCCCTCGAGCGTTTCGGCGCCATCGACATCCTCGTGAACAACGCCGGCATCACCCGCGACGGCCTGCTCATGCGCATGAAGGAGGAGCAGTTCTCCGAGGTCGTCGACACCGACCTCAAGGGCGTCTTCAACGTCACGCGCCACGCCGTCGGGCCGATGATGAAGCAGCGCCACGGCCGCATCATCAACATCTCGTCGGTCTCCGGCATCGCCGGAAACGCCGGGCAGGCCAACTACTCGGCCGCCAAGGCCGGCGTCATCGGCTTTACCAAGGCGATCGCCCGCGAGCTTGCGCCCCGCAACATCACGTCCAACGCCGTCGCGCCCGGCTTCGTGCGCACCGACATGACCGCCGACATGAACCAGGACGTGCTCGAGGAGATGTGCAAGCAGATCCCCCTCGGCCGCATGGCCGAGCCGTCCGACATCGCGGATGCCGTCGCCTTCTTCGCCTCCGATCAGGCGGGATACATCACCGGGCAGGTTCTGCAGGTCGATGGAGGTATGGCGATATGAGCAGCAGCGAGAACAGACGCGTCGTCGTCACCGGCTACGGCACGGTCACGGCCGCCGGCATCGGCTTCGAGGCGCTCTGGGATGCCCTCATGGCGCACCGCACGCTCTTCGGCCCGATCAACAAGGTCCCCGACCACGCCGCCGAGGTCGCCTTGGACGCCGAGGTGCCGGACTTCGACCCCGAAGAGCACGGCCTGACCCGCAAGGAGGCACGCCGCCTCGACCCCTTCAGCCAGTATGCGATCTTGGCGGCAGACGAGGCCGTCGCGCAGTCCGGCATCGACTTTCTCGCCGAGGACCGCGACCGTATCGGCGTCGTCTGCGGCACCGGCATGGGCGGCCTTTCGACCCTGGTCGACAGCCAGACGAAGCTTGACGCCAAGCACTCGCAGCGCGCCATCAACCCGCTGCTCGTCCCCGTCATGGCACCGAACATGGCATCGGCCAACCTCGCCCTGCGCTACGGCCTGCACGGCGAGAACTTCGCCATCACCACCGCCTGCGCCTCGTCCACCCACAGCATCGGCGAGGCCATGCGCCTCATCCGCCACGGCTACGAGGACGTCGTGCTCGCCGGCGGCACCGAGATGGTCGTCTGCGACATCACGCTCTGCGGCTTCGCGGACCTCTCGGCGCTCTCCAAACAGACCGACCCGGCGCTCGCCTCGCTGCCCTTCGACGCCCGCCGCAGCGGCTTCGTCTTAAGCGAAGGAGCCGGCATCCTCATGCTCGAGTCGCTCGAGCATGCACAGGAGCGCGGGGCGGAGATACTCGCCGAGGTCGCAGGCTTCGGCTCGACCTGCGACGCCTACCACATGACCGCGCCCGATCCGAGCGGGGAGGGCCCGGCCCGTGCCATGCGTCAGGCGATCGAGGAGGCCGGCGCTGACCCGTCCGACCTCGACTACCTGAACGCCCACGGCACCGCCACCGAATACAACGACGCGACCGAATCCACCGCGCTGCACCTGGTCTGCGGCGACCACACGCCCGACGTGCTCGTGCACTCGGTCAAGGGCAACATCGGCCACTCGCTCGGCGCCGCCGGCGGCATCGAGGCCGCCGTCACCGTCCGCTGCATCCAGGACGGGACCGTCCCCGGGACCTGCGGCTTTGCCGAGCCCGACCCGGCCTGCGACGTCACCGTCACCGCGGACAACACCGAGCGCGAGATCGGCCTGGCGCTTTCGACCTCGCTCGGCTTCGGCGGGCACAACGCGGCGCTCGCGTTCGCCCCGTATCGGGCATGAGAAGGAGCGATCCGCACAGCCGTCGGCAGGAAGGGATAGGGAGGTGACCGAGTATGGACATCGATGAACTGCAGAAAGCCGTCATCCCGCAGGACGGACACCCGGTCGGCCAGGACGTCATCAAGGAGGTCCTGCCGCACCGTGACCCCTTCCTGTGGCTGACGCGTGTCGTCGAACACGAGCCGGGCACGCACGTCGTGGCCGAGCTCGACGTCTCCGAGGACCTGCCGATCTTTGCAGGCCACTTCCCCGACTACCCGGTCCTGCCCGGCGTCATCATCATGGAGGCGCTCGCCCAGGCGGCCGCCTTCACCATCCTGTCGACGCCCGAAAACCACGGCAAGCTCGGCTTTTTCGGCGGGATCGACAAGGCGCGCTTCCGCAACCAGGTCCGTCCCGGCGACACGCTGACGCTCATCGCCGACATCACCAAATCAAACGCCCGCTCGGCGCGCACCCACGTGGTCGCCAAGGTCGACGACAAAATCGCCGCCGAGGCCGACCAGTTCTACGTCATGGCCCCGGCCGACTCCGCCGACGAGGGGAGGTGAGGGCCCGATGTTTCCCCGCAAGAAGTACATCGAGATCTCCCCGGCGCAGTTCACCGACCTGCCCGACTACTTCAAGTGCGCCAACTGCGGCTACATGGCGCCCAAAGACGAGGTCGTCGAAGGCTACGGCACCTGCCCGCGCTGCGGCACCTACATCCGCCTCGGCCCGACCAGGCGCGTCACCCTCATCATGGACAAGGACAGCTTCACCGAATGGGACGCCGACGTACTCGGGATAGATCCGCTCGAATTCCCCGAGTACCAGGACAAGCTCGCCAAACTGCGCGATGAGCGCCCGAGCGACGAGGCGGTCCTCTGCGGCACCGGCACGATCGGCGGCCAGCCCGTCGCCGTCGCCTTCATGGACCCGCGCTTCATGATGGCGTCGATGGGAAGCGGCGTGGGCGAGCGACTCAGCCGCCTCTTCGACCGCGCGACCGCCGAAAAGCTCCCCGTCGTCGTCTTTTGCGCTTCGGGCGGCGCGCGCATGCAGGAAGGGCTCGTCTCGCTCATGCAGATGGCCAAGGTCTCCTGCGCGGTGCAGCGCCACGACGAGGCCGGGCTGTTCTACCTCTCCGTCATCACCGACCCGACGACGGGCGGGGTGACCGCCTCGTTCGCCATGCAGGGCGACGTCATCATCTCCGAGCCGGAGGCCCTCATCGGGTTCGCCGGCCGGCGCGTGGTCGAAGGCACCGTCGGCGAAAGCCTCCCCGACGACTTCCAGACCGCCGAGTTCGCCTTGAAGCACGGCCTCATCGACGGCATCGTCGCCCGCGAGGACCTGCGCGACGTCATCTCCGAGATGATCGCGCTGCACGCCCGCGACGAGGAGGAGGACGTCGACGCCATCGTCTCCGGCGTGGGCCGCCGCGAAGGACGGCGTACGAGCGACTTCCTCCGCCGTTCGGCATCGCGCTCCGAGGACAAGCAGCGCGGCCGCAAGCGCGACCGTCATCAGAAGAAGGCGACCGACGAGAAGTACGCCCCCGCACAGACGCCGCAGGTCGTGGATAAGAACCTCGAACGCCGGATCGCCCGGCAGGCGGCGGCACACGACGATGAGAACACCCGCGCCTGGGACATCGTCACCCTGGCGCGCCGCACCGACCGCCCGACCGCGCATCTCTACCTCGAGGCGCTCGTCGACGGCTTTCTGCAGATGCACGGCGACCGCTGCTACGCCGACGACGCCGCCATCGTCGCCGGCCTCGGATTCATCGACGGCATGCCGGTCACCGTCATCACCCAGGAGAAGGGCACCAACACCGCCGAGCGCGTCGAGCACAACTTCGGCTGCGCGCATCCGGAGGGCTACCGCAAGGTCGTGCGGCTGGCGCGGCAGGCCGAGAAGTTCGGCCGCCCGGTCGTCTGCCTCGTCGACACGCAGGGCGCGCACTGCGACGCCGCCTCCGAGGAGCGCGGACAGGGCACGGCCATCGCCGAATGCCTCGAGACCTTCGCCGGCCTGAAGACCCCGGTCGTAAGCGTCATCCTAAGCGAAGGCGGCAGCGGCGGGGCCTTGGCCATGGCCTTGGGCGACCGTGTCGCCATGATGCAAAACGCCATCTATTCGATTCTCTCTCCGGAGGGATTCGCCTCGATCCTGTGGAAGGATGCGGGCCGTGCCGTGGAGGCGGCCGGCGCCATGCGTCCGACGGCGGATGCCGCCCTCGAGTTCGGCATCATCGACGCGATCATCCCCGAGGAGGGGGAGGGCGCCCACGAGCATCCCGACGAGGCCGCCGCGGCCGTCGCCGACTACGTCAGATCCCAACTCGCCGAGCTGCGTGACATCCCCATCGACGAGCTGCTCGCACAACGTCAGGAGCGCTACGCCCGCATCGGCATCGCCGCCGATGCTGACACCGATACCGACTAGTCGTACCATCGACATATGGGCACGCTCAAGACATACCTCGCCCTCTGCCTGGTCGGGATCGTCTGCGGTCTGCTCGCCTTATGCATGTCCTGGGTCGCCGACCGCGCCTTCGAGCTTCTGCAGGTCTGTCCGTGGCTCGTCTGGACGCTGCCGCTCGTCGGCCTTGCCACCTACGCCCTCTACCGTGCGGCCAAGGTCGACTTCCGCATGGGGACGCGTACGGTCGTGCAGCTCGCGCGCGACGGCGAGAAGATCCCCGCGCCGCTCTGTCCCCTCATCATGCTCGGCACCTGCCTCACCATCTTCGCCGGCGGCTCGGTCGGCAAGGAGGCCGCCGCCCTACAGCTGGGGGCCTCGGCCTCGTGCACGCTGCGCCGCTGGCTGCATCTGCCCGAGGAGCGCCGGCAGCTCTTCGCCCTGGCCGGCATGGGATCGGCCTTCGCGGTCCTGCTCGGCACGCCGCTTGCCGCCACCGTCTTCGTCGTCGAGCTCGTCGGCTGGCACAAGCAGACCCTCAAGTGCCTGCCCGGGGTGCTCCTCGCCGTCGTCTTCTCGACCGCGCTCTTCTACCTGCTCGGCGCCGACCATCTCATCACGCCCGTCGCCGTGCCGGCCTTCAACGCGACCTCGCTGCCCGCGCTCATCCTGCTGCTCGTGGTCGGCTGCGTGGTCGCCGTCGCCTTCTGCCTGCTCCTCGGCCTGCAGGGCCGCCTGAAGGACTGGTCCGCACGCCGCCAGATCATCCTGCTCGTCGCCGGCGGCCTGCTGCTGGCTGTCTTCCTGTGGCTGTACGGCACCGACTTCTCCGGCACCGGCATGCTGCGGATACAGCAGGTACTGATCGCCCAGGACCCCGGCTCGTTCTACTTCCTCGGAAAGCTGCTCTTCACCGCCGCCGTCCTGCTCGTCGGCTTCAAAGGCGGCGACATCATGCCGCTCATGTGCATCGGCGCCACGCTCGGCGCCGCCATCGCCATCCTCTGCGGCCAGGACGTCGTCTTCTTCTCCGCGCTCGGCCTGATCCTGGCGCTGGCCGCGGCCACGAACTGCCCGTTTGCGATGATTCTGATGGGGATCGAGCTCTTCGGGATCGACGGCATCGGCTTCTACGCCGTCTTCGCCCTGCTCGGGGCCGTTCTGACGGCGCGCTTCTCGCTCTACGACAACCGCCAGCTCTACGACCTGATCGTGCGGATGCGGGGCCGTGAGGACGCCGAAGGGGAGGCCGCCTTCGAAGCCGCGGCCGCAGCCGTCATCGCGGATGCGCCCGCCGACGATGCCGCCGACGCTCCTGCAGCCGATGCCGATGCCGACGCCGTCGACGAGGCCGCGCCCGAGGATCCCGACGCCCCCTGACGCGCGCCCCGAGCCGCCGGCCGCTATCCGCTAGCCGGTCGTCTCGGTGACCTGCTCGCTCGAGCCGGCCTCTACGTCCGCGCCGACGTCCTCGTCGCCTTTGCCCTCGGCATCGACGCTCTCACCCTCATCGGCCGCCTCGGCCTCCGGAGAGGCGCGCAGCTGCTTGATCTGCTTTTTGGTCGCCTTGGAGACCTTGGGCATCTGCTTGTCCACGTACTTGTAGAAATCCGTCGAAAACAGCAGGTCGGAGATGGTGTACCAGTTGTACGCCCTGCGCTGCATCTTCTTGATGTAGTCCTCGTCGACGTCCTTCTTGTCATCCGTCAGATAGGTGATCTTGTCGGTCTTGGCGTTGTAGATGCACTTGTCGGAGATGAAGCTTTGGCCCGGCACCATCACGAACTGCTTGGAATCGGACAGGATGTCCTTGCCGACGAGCATCCGCGAGTCGTAGTCCCAGCCCATGAGGTTGGAGACCGTCGGCAGGATGTCGATCGAGCAGCAGTACTTGTCGACCTCGACCGGCTCCTCCATGGACGGCGAGTAGATGATGAGGGCGTTGCGGTACTGCTCCACGTAGTCGAGGTCCTTGCCCGCCAGCTCCTCGACGCAGTCCATGTCGTCGTAGGGCACGTGGTCGGCGGCCAAGACGATGGCCGTGCGGTCCGCGATGCCGGCGTCTTCCAGATCCTCCATCAGGTCCTCCAAGGCGTACTCGAGCTCCAGGTTGGCGGCGATGTATCCCTTGGTGGTCTCCGAATAGTCGAGGTCCTTGACCTTGCTGCGGTTGCGGTCGGCCATGGCGTTGCCCGCCCAGTCGTAGTTCATGTGCCCGCTCACGCTCATGTAGTAGGTCATGAACGGTTCCTTGTCCACATACTTCGGGAAGCTCTGCTTGATGAGGCGGCGGTCGGACTGCGGCCAGAGCGCGGTGCCGCTCTCGTCGACCTCGGGCTCGTATCCCTGGCCGGTGGCGTACCACTCGTATCCCATGTTCGGGAAGGAGATGTCGCGGTCGTAGTAGGTGTAGGTGTTGTTGTGCCAGCCCGTGGTGTAGTAGCCGAGGCGTTTGGCCTGCCGCCCGGCGGTGAAGAGCATGTCGAGCCCGCGCTTGCCCGACTCGCCCATCGAGACGTAGGAGCCGTCGTTGGGGACCGTGCCGGTCAGGTTGGACCACTCGCCGCCGGAGGTCGAGCCGTAGTACTCGGGCGAATAGTAGTGTCTGAAGTAGAAGCCCTCGTGGATCATCTTGTACAGCGTCGGGGTCAGCTCCTTGTCGACGACGTACTTGTCGAAGCCCTCGGCGGTGATCCAGATGAGGTTGTAGCCTGCAAACATCCCCGTGTACTTGTTCTTGTTGGTGCCCTTCTGGTCCTGGATGTAGTCGCAGAGTTTCATGACGTTTTCGTCGTAGTCGGAGTCCTCGACGATCTGGTCGAAGTCGATCTCGAGGATGTTGGGCGAGGTGTCCCAGGTCACCTCTTCTTCGGCCTCGCCTTCCTCCTCGGCCTCGGTGTCCTCGCCGCTGTAGATGGCCGACGTGCTCGTCTTGCCGGTGAGGGCGTTGCGCCCGGAGGCCCAGGTGGTCGCCGTCACGCCGAGGGTCTGGATGGCGTTGTCCGTGGTGAGGTTGTCGTAGTAGAGGTCGTGTGCCGAGTAGATGTCGCGTCCGCCGATGGCGATGGCGAGGATGAAGAGGAGGTAGAAGACGACGGCGCCTGCGACGGAGACGATGTAGGCGATCGCGCGGCGCTGCGGCGTGCAGTCCACGAGCCGGATGAGCGCGAAGACCATGAAGGCGACGGGGAGGATGAGGAGCAGGATGACGGCGACGATGTTTTCGCCGATCGAAGCCATGATCGTGCCCATGAAGTCGAGCGCCTGCCCGGCCACGCCCGCCACGCCGAAGATCTGGACGTAGGAGGAGAAGACGCCGTAGTAGACGACCTCGCCGCTCACCAGCACACAGAAGAAGACGGTGAAGACGACGATGAGGATGCGGTTGACGATGGGCGGGAAGATCCAGCAGATGATGCCGAGGACGGTGCCGAGGAGCAACGAGAAGAGGAGAGGATAGAAGATGCTTACGGAGATGCCGCCGAACTGGGAGATGTGGAAGACGACCTCGAGCCAGACGAGCACGATCCAGAAGTAGAAGATGGGGATGAGGGGGCGGGATGGGCGCTGGGCGGTGTTGAGCGAGGCGTAGGTGTAGGTGCTCATCCAGGCCGGCCCGCCCGACGAGACCTGCGTCTGCTTGCCGGTGCCGAATCTGCCGCCGCCTGTCGAGACGCTCGCGAAGCGGCCCGAGCCGCCGCGGCTGGTGTCCGCTTTGGCGCTGCCCCTGCCGTTGGAGCTGGTGGAGCCCTTGCCGGCGCCTTTGCCGATGGAGCCGGTGGTCGTTTTACCTGCAGCGGAACCCGAGGATGCGGTCCCACGGTGCGTCGGCGCCTTCTTGTGCGCGCCGCCGAGCGAGCCCGTGTCGCCTGCCTGCTTGTCCGCATGGCGCACCGTCGGTATCTTGCCGCTTGTGTGCTTGTTCATCGCCTATGCCCCGGGAACCGCGTTTTCGCGTGCGCTCATTCTAGCATCACCGCGCAGGCCGCGAAGTCCACGAAAACCGCCAGCTTATGGGAAGTTCG
>JAJQAN010000023.1 GCA_021203765.1 Coriobacteriaceae bacterium
GGTTGACGGCGCCGGCCCCGACCGACTGGATGTTGACGGCGTTGCCGTCCTTGATGAGACCGGCGATGGCACCGGCGACCGATGCCGGCGATGACTTGGAAGATACTTTGAGAAAATCCATGACATTCCTCGTACGTTTGAACTGCATTTGAATGTGGCCTTGAAAAGCCCTGATATTCTATACCCTCTCGCGCCTGCCTTCAATATCTGCACATTTCATGCGTGAAGCGTGCAAAAAAGGCGTAGCGGGCGTCTCAGAGCTCCTTGTCGAGGGGAAAGCGGACGGTGATGCAGTTTTTCGCGACGCGGATCTTCGGCTTGTCGCTGAGTTTGAGATAGTAGCGCTGCGCAATGGTGTCGAAGCTCTGCTCGAGGCTGCGAGAAAACGTGTCCAGGTCCTCTTTGGCGATCTTGAGTCCCCTATTGTCCTTGTAGAGGTCGACCGGGTTGTCCGCCTTGCGGGATGACGAGGGCGTCAAGCGCGCAAGCGGCGGCTCGGCAGGCTCGATCTCGCCTGCCAGGATGCGATGCGCGGTGCGCTCCGAGATGGGCAGGCCGAGCGAGGCGGCGACCTTCATGAGCTCGAGAGCGTCGGCGGCGGCCGCCGGGCGCAGACAGAGCGGCAGCTCCTCCACGTCGTCGGTGAACAGAAGCTGCATGTCGCTGATCTGCCCTTTGCCGACTTGTACCATGGCCGCGACTATGTCGGTCGGGGTGCCGTAATAGACCGTGACGTCGCCTTTGGATTCCAAGGCGAACTCGACGGTCGTGCGCAGAACGTTGTGCGGACCGCTTTCCACCTGGAGGTTTCCGTCCTCGTCGCGGGCAAGCGCAGGCGCCGTGGACTGGTCCGTGCGTTCGGGGAGGTCTTCGAGGTCGACCTCGACGGTGAAGGCGGACCCGAGCCCCTCGCCGGAAGCTGCGATACAGGATGAGACGGTGTTGGATTTGATCGAATAGAGCGCCATGCCGCGGCCGTGTACCCCCCACCGGTCCATGACCATGCTTTCGAGCTTGGAGGTGACACGGGGCTCGAAGATAAGCTCGCGCAGGTCGGCGGGGACGCCGTCGCCGTCGTCGATGACGCTCAGATACCGCGTCGAGCCTTCACGGGTGGAGGCCAGATAGATCGTCTTCGCATGCGCGTCGCGGGCGTTGCGGAGCATCTCGATGACGATGTCCTCCACGCAGCGTATGTCATGGCGCGCCTGCCGGCGTTCGGCCTCGGCGACACGGAGGCGCACGAAGCCTCCTCCGAGGTTTTCCTCGATACTGAGCTGCGAGTCACCGGAGACGGCGGTGACGAAATCACTCAGGTCGTTGTCCGACATCTTCCACCTTCCTCAGCCCCGCAACGAGGGATCGGGCGCGCCGGCGAAGCCTTACAGCCTACTTCGCGACGCTTTCTGCACGTGATTCGCGGACGACGATGACATGAATCTCGCCGGGATACTCCATCTCCTCCTCGATCTGCTCGGCGATCTTGTGGGACAGGATCGTGGCGGTGTCGTCGTCCACCTCGCTCGGCTCGACCATGACACGGACCTCACGGCCGGCCTGCATGGCATACGTACGGGTCACCCCGTCGTAGGAATTGGCGATCTCCTCGAGGTTTTCGAGGCGCTTGATGTAGTTCTCGAAGGACTCACGGCGCGCCCCCGGACGTGCGGCGCTGACGGCGTCGGCGGCCTGTACCAGGACGGCCAGGACCGTCGAGGGCTCGACGTCGGCATGGTGCGCCTCGATGGCATGGACGATGTCGGGCGACTCGCCGAAGCGGCGGGCGAGGTCGGCGCCGATGACCGCATGCGAGCCTTCGACCTCGTGGTCGATGGCCTTGCCGATGTCGTGGAGCAGACCTGCGCGGGTCGCCGTGACCGGGTCGAGTCCGAGCTCTGAGGCCATGGAGCCGGCCAGGTAGGCGACCTCGAGCGAATGCTGCAGGACGTTCTGGCCGTAGGAGGTGCGGTATTTCAGACGCCCGAGCGTCTTGACGAGCTCGGGGTGCAGGTTGTGGATGCCGGTGTCGAGCGTGGCCTGCTCGCCGGCCTCCTGTATCTGCTGGTCGACGTATTCGGTCGCCTTCTTGTACATCTCCTCGATGCGGGAGGGATGGATGCGGCCGTCGGCGATGAGGTTTTCGAGCGTGATGCGGGCGATCTCGCGGCGGACGGGGTCGAAGCAGGAGATCGTCACCGAGTCGGGGGTATCGTCGATGATGAGGTTGACGCCGGTGTACTGCTCGAAGGAGCGGATGTTGCGTCCCTCGCGGCCGATGATGCGACCCTTGATGTCGTCGGAGGGGATGGGGACGGAGTTGACCGTGCGCTCGACGGTGTAGTCCCCCGCCATACGCTGTATAGCTACCGAGAGAATGCCGCGCGCCCGACGGTCGGACTCGCTTTTGATCTTGGCCTCCGAGTCGCGCAGGATGGTGGCCTCCTCCTGGGTGCAGGATTCGCGCACACGGTCGAGCAGCATCTCACGGGCCTGCTCCTCGTCCATCTTGGAGATCTTGGACAAGGTCTGCTGGATCTCGGCCTCCTTGGTCTCGACTTCCTCCTTGAACTGCGCCTCGCTTTCCTCGAGACGCTTCTCACGGGCGTTGACCTCCCCCTGCGCGGAGGAGAGCTGGTGTTCGCGCTTGTCGAGGGAATCGACGCGCTCGTCGCACTTCTCCTCCCTTTGGCGGATGCGGTTTTCCCGCTCTTTCATCTCCTTGGACTGTTCTTTCGCCTCGTCTTCGGCGTCCTGCTTGATCTGCAGGGCCGACTCCTTGGCTTCCACCTCGGCGCTCTGTTTGATGACCTCGGCCTCGCGCTTGGCGTCCTCAACGGTCTGTTCGGCGGACTTCCTCAGGTCCTGGGCGGCATGCTCCTGCTTTGCCCTGGCTCCGTTCGCGCTGTGATCGAAGACGAATTTACTGACGATGAACCCGATGGCAAGGCAGACGACGGCGATGATGATGTAGATCACGATCTGCATAGGAATTGACCTCTCAAAAGTTTCAATAACGCTTGTTGTCTACGGTATGAGGATGAAGGCACGAAAAGATGTCGGACCTGCATCCGACAAACATCGCTATCGCTGAATGCGGCTGTGCATCTATGCTTCTACGCCGGGAACCTTTCTAACCCGACATGCTTGATAACCCGATAAACAAAACTCGCACGAGCGAGGAAGTGATGAATGTCACCACCACTATAGCACATCGCCCGATGCGGCTTCATCCGCAAGGAAGGTTTTTACCGCCTGACGGGCGACGTCGTAGGAATAGCCCTTGGAGACGAGTCGGCGCATGTAGGAGGCATATTTATCGGAGGCATGGGATTGTTTGCGGGAGAGTTCTGCGAGCGCGCGGCTGAGATCCTCGGAGGCCGAGGGGTATTCGTCCTGGCAGCGCTCCAGGACGTCGTCGGGGATGGACTTTTGCCGCAGGCTGCGCTCGATCCTGTTTTGTGCCCAGCCGGAGTGGAGCTTTCCGCGGATGAAGGCACGGGCGAAACGCTCTTCGTCGACCAGGCCGCATCTTACGGCCGTCTCGAGCGCATCGCTTGTTTCTTCCGGGGTGAATCCCGCCTTGGCGAGGCGGTCGGAAAGTTCGGAGAGGCAGCGCTCCCGGACGGATGCCAGCTCGACGATCTTGTCCATCGCCGCGGCATGGCGTTCGGGAGCGACCACGGGGCTACCTCCCCTATCGTTTTCAGTCCTGCTTCTGCGGGACCTTCTCCTGCTTATGCGGGGCGGCGGCCTTCGCCTCTTTTTGCGGGGCCTTTTCTTTCTTCTGAGGCGCCTCGTCGTCTTCTTGCAGGGCCTTGTTGCCCTCTTCGGTGAGGTTGACGACCTCGTCGTCGTCGCCGGTGGCGGCGAGGCCGATGGCATCCCTGACCTTGGCTTCGAGCTCGTCGCGGAGGTCGGGGTTCTGCTTCAAGGTTTCCTTGGCGGCTTCGCGGCCCTGGCCGAGGCGTTCGTCGCCGTAGGTGTACCAGGCGCCGGACTTGCGGATGATGCCTTCGTCCACGGCCATGTCGATGATGCTGCCCTCGCGGGAGATACCCTCGCCGTAGATGAGGTCGAACTCGGCCTGGCGGAACGGCGCGGCGCACTTGTTTTTGACGATTTTGACGCGGACGCGGTTGCCGATGGCCTCGCCCTTTTCCTTGATGGTGTCCACACGGCGGATGTCCATGCGCACCGAGGAGAAGAACTTGAGCGCGCGGCCGCCGGTGGTCGTCTCCGGGTTGCCGAACATGACGCCGATCTTTTCGCGCAGCTGGTTGATGAAGATGCAGGTGGTCTTGGACTTTGAGAGCGAGCCGGCCAGCTTGCGGAGCGCCTGGCTCATGAGCCGTGCCTGCATGCCGACGTTGGAGTCGCCTATCTCGCCCTCGAGCTCCGCACGGGGCACCAGGGCGGCGACGGAGTCGACCACGATGACGTCGATGGCGTTGGAGCGTACGAGCATGTCGCAGATTTCCAGTGCCTGCTCGCCGCAGTCCGGCTGCGAGATGAGGACCTCGTCGATGTCCACCCCGAGCTTGGCCGCATAGACCGGGTCGAGGGCATGTTCCGCGTCGATGAAGGCGACGAGCCCGTCGGCTGCCTGGGCCTCGGCCAGTATCTGCAGGGCGAGCGTCGTCTTGCCCGAGGATTCCGGACCGTATATCTCGATGATGCGGCCCCGCGGGACTCCCCCGATGCCGAGGGCGGCGTCGAGCGCCAAAGATCCGGTGGGAATGGCGTCTATGTCGAGGCTGGTGCCCTCTTCCCCGAGCTTCATGATTGAACCCTGGCCGTATTTTTTGGTGATTTGTTCGGTGGTGACTTCGAGCATCTGTTCGCGGTTGTCTGTCGTCTGTGCCATGCGTTTCTCCTTCGTTTACGGGTTCTGCAGCAGAACCTTCGTCATAATATACGAACACTTGTTCGTTGTCAAACGCTCCGCTGCCCTTTTGACAAGACAGACTATAGTGCTATCCGACGGGTAAAAACTACCCCTAAAATCCTGCAATTTTTTCGGACTTTTCCTGAACGGGATCGGAACGTTTTTCGGACTTCGCATTCCTTATGCCAGCTCTTTGAGCAGCAGCGTGAGGGCCTCGACGGTGCCGTTCAGGCGTATGGCATCACGCGCATCGCCTTCGACCTGGCGGCGGACGCTGCGCACGCCGGCATCGCCTGCCACACCGAAGCAGATCGTGCCGACCGGGGATCCCGGCTCCTCCCCGCCCGGACCGGCGATACCGGTCGTGGAGACGGCGACATCCGCGGCGGTGACACGACGCGCGCCTACCGCCATCGCCTCGGCACACTCGCAGCTCACGACCCCGTATTCCGCGATGATCTGCTCATCGACGCCGAGGAGGTCGACCTTGAGCTGCGGGTCGTAGCAGACAAGCCCGCCTTTGAAGACCGCCGAGGAGCCGGCCAGCTCGGTCAGGGCCGCCGCGACGAGCCCGCCGGTGCATGATTCCGCACAGCCGACGGTGAGACCCCGCTCCTGCGCGACCTGCAGGATGCGCCCGGCAAGGCGGTAAATCTCGTCGTGGAACTCCCCGAAGGTCTCAGCCATCGACACTCCCCCGTCCTTCCTCGTCCTTGTCGGTCTCCTCATCGGGAGGCGCTTCATTGTCCCCATCGTCAGATTTGCGCTTGGGAAGGCCGAGCAGCTCACGCGACTTGGCCAGATAGTCGATCATCGAGATGAGCGTCATGACGATGGCGCAGATCATGACGACCCAGGCGACGACGCTCACCACGGTCTGCAGGGTCTGCCCGAGGCCTGCGATGAGCGGCGAGTCCTTCACCAAAAAGAGGAGGACGCCGATGATCTGCAGGACGGTCTTGACCTTGCCGTAGTAGCTGGCCGCGATGACGACGCCGCGCGCCGCCGCCATCATGCGCACGCCGGAGACGATGAACTCGCGTGCGAGGATGATGAGCGCGATCCAGGAGGGCAGCGTCCGGGACTCGACCAGCACGAGCAGGGCGGCCGCGACGAGTATCTTGTCGGCGAGCGGGTCGAGGAACTTGCCGAAGTCGCTCACCTCCTGGCGGTGCCGGGAGAGATAGCCGTCGATGCAGTCGGTGAAGGAGATGATGCCGAAGATGAGGGCGGAGATCCACGGTTGGAGCAGCGTCCAGAAGGCGGTGTCGCTGAAAAGAGAGGGCCACGGTGCCAAAAAGACCGCGACGAAGACCGGGATAAGGAGCAGGCGGACGATGGTGACGATGTTGGCGGCCGTCCAGATCTGCGAACGCTGCTCCATGACCGACCTCCCTTCCGGTGTCTAGGCGTCTTGCACGGGCTCGGCTTCGAGCTCGTAGCAGAAGGTATCGATGACGTGTGCGGATACCCGCCGACCTATGGTAACAGTCTTTTCATCGGCGATCGGCAGATGTATGAGCCCGTCGACGTCCGGTGCCTGCGCACGGGAGCGCCCGACGGCCTCCAGGCCCGCATCGGTCTCCTCGAAGCCCTCCACCAGCATCTCCAGCTCGCGCCCGATGAAGCGCCTGGTCCGCTCGAAGCCGACGGCATCGCAGGCGTCCAGGAGCCGTTGCGTGCGCTCGAGGCGTATCTCGTCGGGTATCTGGCCGTCCATCTCGGCCGCGGGGCTTCCCTCCTCCGGCGAGAATTCGAAGACGCCGGCGCAGTCGAAGCGGGCCTCTTCCACGAAGGAGAGCAGCTCCTCGAACTGCTCTTCGCTCTCCCCCGGGAATCCCGCCATGAACGTGGTGCGCAGCGTGACGTCGGGCACCTTGGCGCGGATGGTTGTTACCAGCTCGAGGAGCTCTTCGGGGGAGCCTTTCCGGTTCATGGCATGCAGGATGTCGGCGTCGGCGTGCTGTAGGGGTATGTCCAGATACGAGCAGATGTTGGGGGTGGCCGCCATCAGCTCGAGCAGCTCGTCGTCTATGCCGTCCGGCTGGGTGTACAGGATCCGAAACCATGTGTCCGGAAAGGCCGCAGCGGAGGCCGAAAGCAGCTGTGCCAGGGAGCTTTTCGGCTGCAGGTCACGTCCCCAGATGCCCGTGTCCTGGGCGATGTAGACGATCTCGCGGCTGCCGGCATCGACGAGCTCACCCACCTCGGCGAGGATGTCTTTTTGCGGATAGCTCCGGTAGGGACCGCGGATGTCGGGGACCATGCAGTAGCTGCAGCGCCTGCTGCAGCCGTCGGAGATCTTCACGTAGGAGAACGTCTCGGCATCGTAGCGCCTCTGGCCGGTAGAAGACGCCTCCGCGGCGACGGGAGCGCCGATGAGCTCTCCCACCACCTCCACGATGCGGTCCTCTTCTGAGGCGGGCAAAAAGGCAGCGACCTCGTGCAGCTCGGATGCAAGGTCTGCTCCGTAACGCGACGGCATGCAGCCGACGACGGCCAGCTTGCTGGTGCCTGAGGCGTAGGGTTCGAGGCCGAGCAGGTCGAAGATGACGTCGAGGCCCTCCTCGACCGCCGCGGTCAGAAACGAGCAGGTGTTGACGACGGTGACGGCCGCGTCGAGCGGGTCGTCGACGATGCGGTATCCGGCATCGGCGAGCAGCGCCTTCATCTTGTCGCTGTCGACCTCGTTTTTGGCGCAGCCGAGCGTCGAGAAGGCGATCGTGCCGGCCGCCTTCGTGTCCTGCTCCCCGGATCCCATCTCAGTAGCCGCCTGCATACGGGCCGAAGCCGAAGGCCGGATCAGCGGTAGTTGGTGAACTGGAGCGGGATGCCGTAGTCCTTGTCCTTGAGGAAGGCGATGACATCCTGCAGGGTGTCACGCTTGGGGCCGCTCACCCGCAGCTTGTCGCCCTCGATCTGGACCTTCACCTTGAACTTCTCGGCCTTGATGTCCTTGTTGATCTGACGAGAGATGTCCTGGTCGATGCCCTGGACGATGGTGCCGACCGTGCGGACCTGCCCGCCGGAGGCGTCCTGCGGAGATCCCCATGTGACGGCCTTCAGGTCGATCTTGCGACGGACCAGATGCGTGTTCAGGATGTCGATGACCTGGTTGGAGACGAACTCGCTCGGCGCGAGCACGGTGAAGGTCCGGTCGGACTTGTCCAACTCTATGCTGGAACCCGAGTCCTTCAGGTCGTAGCGTTGCTGCAGGGCCTTGCAGGACTGCTGATAGGCGTTGTCGACCTCCTGCATGTCGCATTCGGAGACGATGTCGAAGCTGTTTTCCTTTGCCATGCCCAGCTCCTTTCCCTCTCAGGCACACCTCATATGCGCCGCATTAAGGCTATTCCGATTTCTTCTTCGCGTCCTTATCGTTCTTCTTCGAGCTGCTGTTCTTCTTCGTGGTCTCGCTCTTCTTCGTGTTCTGGCTGCTCGAAGAGGAGTTCTGCACCTTCACCGTCAGGGTGCCGGTCCCGTCCTCCTGCTTCTCCAGCGGTATCTCCGTGCCGTTTTCCGTGACCGTGACGGCCTCGGGGTTGCCGAAGGTGGCCTCCAGGGAGGTGGTCACCTCGAAATCGCGGCTCCAAGGCCCGACGGCCGTGCCGTTGTAGGCGGTGTTATCGTCGGTGATGACCTCGATGATCGAGGTCTCCCCCTTGACCACGGAGATGTTGACGCTCAAAGGCATGCCCTCGGACATGGTGATGGTCGCCGTCCCCTCGGTCGTGATGGTCGGTTCCACCACCTCCTCGTCGGAATCGACGGGAATGACGTCGTTGCCCTGCCCGTTCCACGGTATCAGGATGACGGCGGCGATGATGACGGCCACGATGAGCAGGATGACGGCGATGCCGATGAGCCTGCTCTGGCGCTCGGAGAAGATCTGGACGATCGCGTTGATAAGGCGGCGGAAGATCCCTTCGGTGCTCGGTGTCCGCTCCCGCACAGACGATCCATCCTCCTCCCCGCGGCGGCGGGGGTTACGCGTGCGGTACTGGCGTTTCTTGGTGTCTTCTGCGGCGTCCTCGTCGACGGAACCCTCCCCGTCCGCAGCCTCAGCGGAGTCCTCAGAAAGCGGGGGAACCACCGAGGACAGGCGGAAGGAGCCTTCGAGATCGCGGGTGCTCGTCGGGGCAGGGTGTTCATCGGCATCCGCATCGACGGTCGGAACGGCAGGGATGTCGGCAGGATGGGAGGCTCCGACCCCGCGCGATCTGCCGTAGATGGAAGCACCGTAGCGATAGGAGCCGCGTGAGCGGGAACTCGCATCGGAGGAGGTAGCCGGCTGGGCCTCCGGGGAGCCTTCCTCGTCACGCTTGACGACGCGGACGGCCCCGGTCGCGTGCGGGGCGCGTGAATACTTGGCGGTCGCCTCCGGCTCCTCCGTGCCGGGGATCTCACCCGTGGTGCCGACCGTCGCGAACGTATCGGTCTGAACGGGGGCCGAGGTCCTCATCTGCGAACGGGGAAGGTGCATGCGCGAGTCGGGATCCTGGCTCTCCTGGGCGACCTGCCTGATCTCGGCGTTGCGTGAGTACTCGATCATCTCGTCGGAAAACTGCATGCTTAAGGTCTGGTGGTCCAGGCCGAGGTAGCGGGCGTAGGTGGAGACCATCCCCTGCGAGTGGCCGCGATGCGGCAGATGGTCGAAATCCGAGGCCTCGATGCTGGCCAGGACCTGGGCACGCAGCCCGGTCGCCTTGGCGCAGTCCTCGAGCGTCAGGCGCATCTCCTCGCGTCTGGCACGCAGTATGTCGCCGACGGGGGTCTCGGGCACTAGAATCCCTCCTCGTCGGCATCGTCGGCGGCGCGGATCATCGCAAGGTCGTCGAGATCCTCGATAAGCACCTCACGCGCCTTGGAGCCGTCCTGAGGGCCGACGACGCCTTTGGCCTCGAGCATGTCCATGATGCGGCCGGCGCGCGCATAGCCGACCTTAAGGCGGCGCTGCAGCATAGAGGTCGAGCCGAGTCCGGCGTTGACGACCGCCTCGGCGGCCTCCCAGATGAGCGGGTCGTCGTCCTCTCCCCCACCGCCTGCGGCCCCGGAGCCGCCACCGTGGGTGTCGAGCTGGGTCTGGAGTATCTCGGGGTGGTAGTCGGGCTCTCCCTGCTTCTTGAGATGTTCGACGACCGCCTCGGTCTCGGACTCGTCCACGTAGCAGCCCTGGATACGCTTGGGCTTGCCCCATTCGGGCTTGGAGAAGAGCATGTCGCCGAGGCCGACGAGCTTTTCGGCCCCGGACTGGTCGAGGATGACGCGGGAATCGACGCTGGTCGCCACGTTGAAGGCGATGCGGTTGGTGATGTTGGCCTTGATCATGCCGGTGACGACGTTGCTCGAGGGACGCTGCGTGGCCACGATGAGGTGTATGCCGGCGGCGCGCGCGAGCTGGGCGATGCGGCAGATGGAGTCTTCGACCTCCTTGCCGGCCACCATCATCAGATCGGAGAGCTCGTCGATGATGATGACGATGTAGGGCAGCTCGGCGGGACGGTTCCCCTCCTCGTCGTCGAGCCTGCCTTCCTGGATCATCTGGTTGTAGAGGCCGATGTTGCGGGCGCCGGCCTGCTCGAAGACCTTCAGGCGACGCTCCATCTCCACGACGCCCCACTTGAGCGCCGAGGCCGCCTCCTTCGGCTCGGTGACGACCGGCACGTACAGGTGCGGGATGCCGTTGTAGAGCGACAGCTCGACCCGCTTGGGATCGATCATGATCATGCGGACCTCGGCGGGCGTGGTGCGCATGAGGATGGACATGATCATGGAGTTGATGGAGACCGACTTGCCCGAGCCCGTCGTGCCGCCGATGAGCAGATGCGGCATCTTGGCCAAATCGACGCAGATGTTCTGCCCGTCGACGTCCTCGCCGATGGCGAGCTGCAAAGGCCCGGGCTCGGCCGCCTTCAAGACGTCGCCGAGCAGGACGTTTGAGCGCGTCTTGTTCGGGATCTCGACGCCGACGAGCGAGGTGTCCGGGATCTGTGCGATGCGGACGGAGGGTGCCGCCAGCGCCAGCGCGATGTCGTCTTGGAGGGAGGTGAGCTTGGAGAGCTTGACGCCGCTGGGCAGCTCCACTTTAAACATCGTGACCGTCGGACCGGTGAGCCAGCCGACGACCTCGGCGGGGACCTTGAACTCCTCGAGCGTCTGCTTGAGGAGCGTGGCGGTCTGGCGCAGCTCGTTGGCCCCGGCACCCTTGCGCTTGCGAGAGACGTGCAGAAGTTGCATCGGGGGTAGCTCGAAGCCGTCCAGCGCAGACGGGGTCGTTCCGACAGGCTCGCTTGCATCCGACGGGGTACGGAGCTTCTTGGTGACGGTGGCGCCACGGCGCTTCGTGCCGGTATCTGCAGGGGCTTCCTGCTCCCCCTCGGTATCGACCAGGGCGATCGTCTCGGCCGCGGCATCCATCCCGGCGGCCTCCTCGTCAGCGTAGGAGGAAAGGTCCGGATCGATGTAGAGCTCGGTGTCGGCGGCCGACAGGTCGACCGTCTCGGTCGCATCCGGCGGCATGTCGATGTCCTTTTTGTTCTGGTTGCCGAGCATGAGGGTCTCGTCGGATTGCGGCAGGTAGTCGGCATCGTCGACGGCGGAGAAGGTCTGCTGGCGGCCGCGCTTGACCCCGACCTCGAAATCCTCGTCATCGGCATCGGCGGCGGCCTGCTTCCCCTTCTTGGGGCGCTGCCCCTTGTGCATGCTCGCCGAGATCGAATCCCTGATGTAGGTGACGGCGGCCGTAATGGACAGGCCGAAGAGTATGGCGCCGATCAGGATGATGCCGATCAGGATGATGGTGCTGATGCCGCGTCCGAACAGGCTCATCAGGGCGTATCCGACGCCGCTTCCGACATAGCCGCCACCGTCCGTGAGGGTGGTCTCGGCAAAGAGCGTGTCGGGATCGTCGACATAGACCGTCTGCGAATACAGCGAGAGCAGGGCCATGATCGCGAAGACGATGAGCGCAAGCCCCAAGACGATGCGGCCGACATGGGTGGATTCCGAGCGCACAAAGAACGAGATGCCCCAGATGAGGATGGCGAAGGGCAGTATGAAGGCGCCGATGCCGAAGGCGGCGCGCATTCCGAAGGAGACGGCGCTTGAGACGACGGCGGCGCCGGGTGCGACGACGCAGGCGAACAGCACGACGGCGATGATGATCAAGACGACGCCGATGATGTCGTTGCCCATGTTCTCAGCGAGGAAGGGACTGCGACCCGAGCCGCTACGCTTGCTGGTACTCTTTTTGGCAGTGCCGCCTTTTTTGGCTTTTGAACTGCTGTTTTTCGTTGGTGCGTTTCTGGCAGCCAAAGGTACCTCCGCTGATTGCATTCCTGTTCACAAGTATAGCGAAATAGGTGCCCTATACGCTAGGAGTGCACAGCGGGTGCACTAAATCAACTCCTCTAGACCCTGTTGACGACCGCGGTGACGACCGGGCGCAGATGGCAGCGGTGCCAGACCTTCTTGGAGAGCGTGTCGGAAAGCGTCTTTTCGATGCGGCGGCTGTCGTCGGGATAGGCCGTCAGGCAGTCGCGCAGCGTATGTTGCAGGTCCGCGCGGATCTCCTCTAAGAAACGCTCGTTGTCGCAGCCCGGGACGCCGCGCAGGATGACGAGGGGCTGGCCCAGCGGCTTGTCGTGTTCGATGTTGACGATGATTGCCGCCGCCCCGTCGGTCGCCATGGTCTGGCGGTCGCGCAGGACGTCCTGGTCCAGGTCGCCGACCGAGGAACCGTCGACGTAGACGATGCCGCTTTCGACCGACTCGCCCCGGCGCACCTCGCCGTTTTGCATGATGAGCGAGTCGCCGTTGTCGAGGACGAAGATGTGATCGGGCCTTATGCCGACCGCCTCGGCGAGCTTCGCGTGCGTGCGCAGGTGCATCGCCTCGCCGTGCACCGGCAGGAAGTACTTCGGATGCACGAGCTTCAAGATGATCTTGAGCTCCTCGGAGCCGGCATGGCCTGAGACGTGGACCATCGCGCGCTTCTTGTCGTAGACGTCCGCGCCGATCTCGGCGAGGTTGTTGATGAGGCGGGTGACGGCCTTTTCGTTGCCGGGCACCGGGGTGGCCGAGATGATGACGGTGTCGCCGTTTTCGATCTGCACGCTCTTGTGCTCGTCGATCGCCATGCGGGACAGCGCGGAAAGCGGCTCTCCCTGGCTACCGGTGCAGAGCACCACGGTCCGGTCGGGCGGGATGTCGTTTGCCTCCTGGGCGTCGAGTATGAGGTTGTCGGGCACCTGCAGATATCCCAGCTCGCGGGCGATGCGGGTGTTGGTGAGCATGGAGCGGCCCGTCACCAGCACGGACCTGCCGGCAAGGCGTGCCGCATCGCAGACCTGCTGGATGCGGTGTATGTGCGAGGAGAAGGTCGCGACGATGACGCGCTGCTCGGCGTTGCCGATGATCTGACGTAAGGTCACGCCGACCTCGGACTCGCTCGGGGTGAACTCCTTGTTGGGGGAGTTCGTGGAATCGGACATGAGCAGGTCGACACCCTGGTCGGCGAAGCGCGCGATGGCGCCGTAGTCGTTGGCCTCCCCGTCTATGGGCGTCTCGTCGAACTTGAAGTCGCCCATGTGTAAGACGGTGCCGGCCGGGCTTTCGATGAAGAGCCCCATGGAGCCGGGGATGGAGTGCGTGACGGTGAAGAAGTGCAGCTTGAAGCAGCCGAGCTGCATGGAGGATCCGCGGTGCACGACGTTGAGCTTGGGATACTCCGGCAGGCGGTGTTCGGCGAGCTTGCCTTCGATCATCCCGATGGTGAGCTTGGTCCCATAGATCGGCACCGAGACGCCGAGGTCCTTGAGCAGGTACGGCAGCGACCCGGTGTGGTCCTCATGGCCGTGCGTGACGACGATGCCGCGCAGGCGGTCAACGTTTTCCAAGACGTAGGTGTAGTCGGGCAGGATGAGGTCGACGCCCATGTGCTCGTCGTCGGGAAACATCAGCCCCGCGTCGACGACGAACATGTCGTTTCCGCATTCGAAGACGGTCATGTTCTTGCCGATGGCGTCCAGGCCGCCGAGCGGGATGATGCGCAGCTGCGGGCCGTTCTTGCCGCCCTGCTTGGGCTTGGACTGCTGTTTGGCCTGCTTGGTCGGCTGTTTGGGCTGCTGCTTGGGCTTTTGCCCCTGTTTGGGTTTCTTGTTCTGCTTCTCCTGTTTTTGAGAGGAACCTGGCTGTTGGTTGTGTTTCTTCGGGTCCTTGTTCTTGTTCTTGCTCGCGGAACCGGAACCCTTCTGCTGCTGTCTGCGCGCAGCGTTATCTTCCTGCGGGCGCGCAGAACCATCGTGTTGTGGCATACGTGAAAAACTCCTTTGTGCGGCCCGCGATCAGGTACAGGCCTTTGTCTGTGGCTTTACTCGTCGATCAATCCGGTTTGGCGCAGCACATCGGCCAGTTCGGCGGACTGCTCGGATGTGGCATCCACAAGCGGCAGTCGAAGCCCGCCGACAGAAAAGCCGCAGAGCTTGAGCGCTTCTTTCACCATGATCGGGTTCGAGGTGATGAACAGCTCCTTCATCAGCGGAAGGAGATCCTGGTGAATCTGTGCGGCTTCTTCGTGCCGGCCGGAAGCCTCCGCCTCGACGAGCGATTTCATCTGCGCCGGGGCGACGTTGCCGGTGGTCGATATGACGCCTACGCCGCCTAAGCCCATGATCTCGAGGGTGACCGCGTCGTCGCCGGAATAGACGGCGAAGTCGTCGGGTGCATCCTTTGCTATGGCAGCGATCTGATCCATTTTGCCGCTCGCCTCCTTAATGCCGACGATGTTGTCCACATCGTGGGCGAGGCGGAGCGTGGTCTCGGCCGTCTGGTTGATGACGCAGCGGCCGGGGATGTTGTACATGATGAGCGGGGTGTCGACGGCCCCCGCGATGGCACGGTAGTGCTGGTAGAGGCCTTCCTGGGGAGGCTTGTTGTAGTAGGGCACGACGGCCATCATCCCGTCGACGCCGAGCTTTTCGGTCTCGCGGGCGAAGGCGACGGAATCGGCGGTGTTGTTGCCGCCGACGTTCGCGATGATCTTGGCCTGGCCGCCCACCGCTTCAAGGACGGCAGAGAACAGGTCGAGCTTTTCGGCGTGTGTGAGCGTCGGGGACTCCCCCGTCGTGGCGCAGACGGCCAGAGAATCCGCCCCGCCTTCGACCAGGCGCGCCGCGAGCTGCTGCGCGCGGCTGCAGTCGAGGTCGAGATTATCGTCGAAGGGGGTTACCATCGCCGGAATCATCCGGCCGAATCGCAGGCTCGGCATGGTGGTATTACTCCTCAAAACATACGTTCGATGGTCTATATCGTGCCATTAGTCCATCAGATTTTCGAGTCCGATCGTCAATCCTGTCAAGTTCTGCACATTACGGATCGCCAAAAGGACGCCCGGCATGTATGAGCTGCGGTCGATCGAATCGTGCCTGATCGTGAGCGTCTGGCCGCTCGAACCCAAGATGACCTCCTGGTGCGCGACATGGCCGTCGGTGCGCACCGAATGGATGGGGACGGTGTCCACAAGCGCCCCGCGGGCACCCTCCATCCCGGGCATCTCGGTCTCGGATCCAGGGGCGTTGGAGGCCTGCGTGCGCGCCTCGGCGATCATATGCGCCGTCGTGACGGCGGTGCCGGAGGGAGCGTCCTTCTTGCCGTCGTGGTGCATCTCGATGATCTCGACGTCGGGGAAATACGCCGCCGCGGTCTTGGCAAACTGCATCATCAATACCGCGCCGGTCGTGAAGTTCGGGGCGAAGAATAAGGCGGCATCATCCTTGGCGGAGGCGGCGATGTCTGCCAGCTGTTCTTCGGAAAGACCGGTCGTGCCGACGACGCAGGCCACACCGGCCCCGAGCGCGCATCTGAGGTTGTCCTCGACCACCGACGGGTTCGTGAAATCGACCATGACCTCGGGAGATCTCGCCTCGATCGCCTCAGAAAGCGACGTGAAAAGCGGGGCTTTCGGATCCCCGCAGGACTCCCCTGAGGCGGCATGCGGATCGACTCCTGCGACGAGCTCCATGTCGTCTGCTGCGGACACGGCGTCGACGACGGTGGAACCCATCTTGCCGCGGGCCCCGCAGACCAATACGCGGATCATCTAGATCATCTCCTCGATCTTGTCCTGTGGATACGGGCTGATGACGGCGATGGTGGGCTGCTGGGCGAGCAGCTCCTCGGCCGCCTGTTTGACATCGTCGAGCGTGACCGCGCGGTATTCGTCGAGCGACTCGTCGAGCGACTTTATCGGCAGCCCGGACACGGCCTGCTTGCCGAGCCGGCTCATGTGCGTGCGTGATGACTCCCCCGCCAGGATGGAGTTTCCGCAGATGAACTCGCAGACACGTGCCAGCTCCTCGGCGTCGACGCCTTCCTCGCGCGCCTTGGCGAACTCCGCGCGCACGACCTCGATGCACTCGGCGATGTTTTCGGGACGCGAGCCGATGTAGACGACGAACTGGCCGCGCCCTTCGTAGAGCTCGGACTGGGCGTAGACCGCATAGGCAAGGCCGCGCTTTTCGCGTATCTCCTGGAACAGCCGCGATGACATCCCGCCGCCCAGCGCGGTATCGAGCAGACCGTAGGCGTAGCGACGCGGATCGTCGTTTGATAGCGAGGGCATGCCGACCATGATATGCGCCTGCTCGGTGTCCTTGGTGACGGCCTGCAGGTCCAGGCGCTTGCCGCCCTCTTCGCTCTGGCGGACCTGGCGCGTGCCGCGGGGCAGGCCGCCGAGGCCTTCCTGTGTAAGCTCAACGAGGCGGTCGTGGTCGACGCTGCCGGCGGCGACGACGAAGATGTTCTCGCCGGTGTAGTGCGCGTCATGGTAGGCGTGCATGTCGGCCGTCTCAAAGCTGGAGACGATCTCGCGCGTGCCCAGGATGGGGCGGCCGAGCGGATGGTCGGGCATGAGGGCCTCGGAGAAGACGTCATAGATGTGATCTTCGGGGGTATCCTCGCTGCGGGCGATCTCCTCGAGCACGACCTCGCGCTCCGGTTCGATGGTGTCCTGGGAAAACAGCGAGTTGACGACCATGTCGCAGAGCATCTCGAAGGCCTCGGGCAGATGCTCGTCGGCCGATCGGGTGTAAAAGCAAGTGTATTCGCGGGAGGTGAACGCGTTCAGCTCGGCACCGAGGGCGTCGAATGCCATCGAGATATCGAAGGCGGTGCGCGTCGGGGTCCCCTTGAAGATCATGTGTTCCATGAAGTGCGAGATGCCGTAGACGTCCGAGGCCTCGTCGCGGTTGCCGACGCGGACCCAAATGCCCAAGGTCACCGACTTGAATCCCTCCATCGGCTCGGTGAGCACCGTCACGCCGTTGTCGAGAACCGTCTTGTCGTAGAACATGCTGCTCCTGTCTGTGTGCTGTGTGTAATTACAGACTATAGCGCATCGGTGCGCAGGCGGTGCAAACGGTCGCCTAATCGAAATATGGACGGTATCGTATCTGCGCGAGCAGGGCGTCTTCGCCGAAGAGGTGGCGGTATAAGTCGACGAAGTAGTCGTCGGTCATCGAGGCGATGTAGTCGCAGACCGCGTCGTCGGGGTTGTCGGCAAGCTCGGCGTGGTAGTCGTGGCGCATCTGCTTGTGGTCGATGTGATGGATGAATACCGGCGAGTCGGCCCTCCCCTGCTCGATGTCTTCGACCAGACGCATGTAGAGCCGACCCATCATCTCCTCGATGGGCTTGATGCGGCCGCGTACCGCGTCGCTTTCGTAGATGACGCGGTAGTTCTCGTCGCGCACCTCGTTGATCGCATCGAAGACCTCGGCGTCCATGGAGAGGTAGTCGTGGCCGAGCGAGCGCTTGATGATGTTGCGGGTGATGTTGCGGATCATCTCGTGGTTTCGGGCGCCGATGATGGTGGCCGGGCCGTACTCGTCCTCGCCGACCGCGCCGACACGCTCGGCGTCCTGGCGGTCCTTGCCGATGTAGGCGATGATGTCGCTGATGCGGACGACGCAGCCCTCGAGCGTCGAGGGGCGCAGGTCGCGGATGGAGCTTTCGTCGACGTAGCAGGTCTCGAGGAGTTTATCGAGGTCGGCGAAGGTGTCGCAGGGCTGCGGACGGTACTCGAGGAAGGTCTTCTCGCCGCAGTGCGTGAGGATGCCGTTGTAGGTCTGCAGGCAGAGGTTGGTGTGCGCGATGGTGCGGAGCAGGCGCACGCTGTGGACGTTGTGGTTGAAGTAGCGGCCGGTACGCTCGTGGTAGAGCGCCGAGAGCATGCGCTCGCCTTCGTGGCCGAACGGGGTGTGGCCGAGGTCGTGGCCGACGGCGATGGCCTCGATGAGGTCGAGGTTGAGGCCGAGCGAGGCGCCGATGGTGCGGCCGATGCGGCTGACGACCTGCAGATGGAAGCTGCGGCGGGTGATGTCGTCGTTGTGGCAGAAGCTGAAGACCTGCGTCTTGTCCGCGCAGCGGCTGTAGAAGGGGTTGTGGACGATCTTTTCGACGTCGACGACGAAGCAGGGCCGCGCGAGGTAGACGTCCGGGTCGGTGTAGCGAGCCGGGTATTCGCGTATGCCCTCGCTGTCGCGGCAGGCGTAGGGCGAAAGTGCCGCCTGACGTGCGGCTTCCTGCTCGCGCAGGATCTCCTTTTCCTCGTCGGTGAACTCGAAGAATTCCGCGGTGTCGTCCACGCTGCTACGCCTTTCCAACTCGACAGCTTACGAGGAGATATTCTACCGCATCCCCGCTACCGCTCGCCCCCGTCAAAACCCCGCTGAAAGCACCTGCACACGGTGGCGTGGCGCCGGCCCCCGTATAGCAGGCGCCCGCGCCCTCAAAGCCGTCCTCCGCCATAACGCCAGAAATGAGCTCCACCGTACGACCTGATTGCCCGCGCCGTATTCCGCAGCCCCCGCAAAGCTGCGGAATTACCGGCGCGCTCGTTCTGGAATCAGGAATCGTCTGTCAAAACCCCGCCGAATGCAAATATGGGAGGCTGATTACTGCCAAAACCGCACTAGATGATCCGCCGCGGAAAAAATCGAGGTTCCAAACGCCAAAAGCAGGCTTCAAGCAGGGTTTTCTGTGTCAAAACCAGGCTAAATGTGGAGGCCATAAAAGGCGATTCGGAAAGCCGCGGGTCAAAGGGTTGCGGCCTATCAGAGATTTTCGGTCAACCCTTCGATCGGCTTGCTTGAAGTGCTGTTTTGGCAAAACCGGTCTCTATTTTTTCCGAGAGCGCCAAAAAAGCATCGTAAGC
>JAJQAN010000020.1 GCA_021203765.1 Coriobacteriaceae bacterium
TGATACCACGAGGATCCGGTATCCAACTCATGAGAACGTAGATGAGTATCAGCACAACGTACAGGTCGGCAAGACGTATCAGCACAGATGTGAATGTCGCGAAGACCATGCTCTACGAGCTGAGTTCTTCCGAACGACGGGCAGCCGCCCGCACACCATCATCGACCGCCTCTTCGAGGCCGTCCGCACGCATTGCATCCAACGCTGCAACGGTCGTCCCTCCCGGGCTGCTGACAGCGGTGATCGCCTCGTCGAAGCTCTGCTCGGAACGCTCGAGGAGCTCGGCGGTCCCCCGCATCGTCTGGATGGTGAGCGTACGCGCCAGATCTGCATCCATGCCGAGGTCGCAGGCGGTTTCAGACATCAGCTTGGCGAGGAGTTCGAAGTAGGCGGGACCGGAACCGCTGATTGCTGTGACGACGTCTTGGATCCGCTCCTCGACGACGACCGCACGCCCCATGCTTTGAAAGAGGGCGACGACGAAATCGGCCGTGCCCGACGGCGTGTCGGCACCGATGCTGACGGCGGACATCCCCTCTCCGTACAGAAGCGGGGTGTTCGGCATGACCCGCGCAACCGGGACGTCCTCCCCGAACAGGGTGCTCAGACGCGCGGTCGGCACCCCGGCCGCAACGGAGATGAGCGTCGCCGAACCCAGTCCGGATGGCGCGACCTGCGCAGCCACCTCGTCGACCTTGTTGGGCTTGACGGCCAGGATAACGGTGTCTGCGGGAAGCCCTTCACAGGCGTTCGAGCACGTCGTGACGCCGAACCGTTCCTCGATGGCCGTACGCTTTTCCTGGCCCGGATTTGCAACGGTGATGGAAGCCGGCGTGACGCCGTCGATGTTGAGCACACCTGAACAGATGGCTTGCCCCATCGATCCTCCGCCGACGATGAGCAGATGACCGATCTGCTCGGCAAGTGAATCAGTCATGGAGGATACCGAGATCCCGGAGACATTCGACCTGCGAATCGGTCAGACCGGAATCGTCGTGACAGATGACATAGGTCTTCTCGGCCACCTTGTCGACCGTCCCATCCAGGGCACAGGCGACGCCGAAGGAGAAGTCCAAGACGCGTTTGGCGAAGTCGGGACGGGTGTTTACCAGGGATAAGGCGACCGTTTTCCCCCTTTTGAAGGCGGTCGCGATCTGCTCGAGATCGGGATATGCCTTCGGCTTGAGGATTTCGAGACGCGAGGAGGTCTCGTGTGAAACAGTACGCATCGAATCGAGGTTGACGGAAGACGGCGCAGAGGCATCTTGCTCGATCGTGGGGGAATAGGGATCGCGATCGTAGTTCGGGGTCGGCGTGTCCAAAAAGGACGGATCCTGCGGCTGGTTCCAGGAGTCCACCGCAGCATCGCCGGCGGCATGATCGGGTTTGGAATCGTCGGAGCGGGGATAGTCGCTGATACGACGTACGTTGGATTCACGCTCGCCGAATTCGGTTGCCGCGTCCGAGGAGCGGTGGGAGGAACGCTGCGTGTACAGCGTGGAGGAATCCGGACTGTACGAGGCGACCTTCAGCTCGCGGTCACTGTCGACGACGACGTTTTCGAAATGGTCGGGATTGTAGCTTTCAAAGGCAAGCGGATCGTCGGAGGGGATGAAGGCCGGCTCATCGTCCAAAGGCTCGTCGTAATAGGGTGTATCGCCGTCTTCGTTCTCGTATGCGTCTTCTTGCCCTTCGAAGGGCGCATCGTCGTTCTCTTCCCATTCGGGATCTTCGCCGAAACCAAGACGATCTCTCATCCCTTGAAACAGGCCCACGCCTTTTCGACCTCCCGAGCGCAGATGTCGTTACCCTTCGAAGTCCTCGCTGAAAATCCTACGGCCGATGCGAACCATGGTCGAACCTTCTGCAATCGCCTCGGCATAGTCCTCGGACATTCCCATTGAGAGCACGTTCAGCATGATACTATCATCTGAAAAATAAAGCTGCTGCATCTTGTCACGAAGTTCCCTCAAACCTGCAAAAGTTTTCCGTGCGCGTGCGCTGTCGCCTCGGGGCGCCATCGTCATCAGGCCCCGGCAGCATAGATGCGGGCAGGCACAAACCCGCTCGAGGAAGGCGTCGAGGTCCTGCGGCGCGAGACCGGCCTTGCTTTCCTCGCCGGCGACGTTGACCTCGATCAGGACATCCTGGACGGTTTCCGTCGTTGCTGCGGCCTTTTCCAGCGCCTCCAGCAGCGAGGGTCGGTCGAGGGAATGTATCAGATGGGCACGGCCGACGACCGCGCGTGCCTTGTTCGACTGCAGCTGGCCGATGAAATGCCAGCGTGCCTGAGGGTACCGCTCCTGTTTTTCGGTGAAGGGACCGGTGCGGTTCTCGCCGAATTCACGCATGCCGCACGCGAGCGCCTCCTCGATCGTATCGGCGTCGACGGTCTTGCTGACGGCCAAGACGGTTACCTCATCTAAATCGCGTCCGTTTTGATGGCAGCAATCAGCCACCTCCGCAAGACATGACTCCCAACGCTCCGCAAGTGTCATGGCTGCTCCGTTCGACAGGCGAAGGCCCCTTGGCGGCCGCATATGCCGTCCTGGGCCCGATACGAAAAATAGCGGTCGTTGCTGCAGGAGGTACAGATACCGACGTCACAGATCCGGTCCGCAGAGGCCTGCGCCTGCAGAAGATCGGCAAGGAGGCTCGCCGACAGGTCGATATGGCTTGCATCGGCGGCCACGTCGGGACCGTATTCGCTGCAGAAGCGTTTATGTACGTCCTCGGCGACCTGAAAACAGCACGGTCCGATGTGCGGTCCGATATAGACGTTGCAGTCGGCAGGTGAAGACGAGGAGTGATCCGCCAGAGCGACAAGCGCCTTGGAGGCGATATGGGCGACGGTGCCCCGCCAGCCGGCGTGCACGACGGCGAAGGAGGCGTCCGGGGCGACCATGATGAGCGGTACGCAGTCGGCGAAGCAGAGCAGCACCGGAACCTCCGTCCGCGCGCAGAGAACGGCATCACACCCTTCGGCGACATCCGAGCGCGCCTGCTCGAGGGTGTCGACCGTGACGATGTCGGTGCCGTGCACCTGCTTGGGGATGACGAGATGGGAGACATCGGACGCGATACCCGCGGCGCAGAGAAGACGTCTGCGGTTTTCCCGGACCGAGGAGGCGTCGTCGGCGACTGCATCCGAGAGGTTCAACGAGGCATAGGGGCCCTGGCTGACGCCTCCGTCACGACCGGTGAAGAGGATGCGGAGGCCGATGCGTTCAAACAGCGCACGGTCGGTATAGACCTCGACAGGGACGTCCAGGGCAGAAAGCGAAATCGTATCGAGACGCGGAGGGGGAAGCGTGTTGTGTGGGGATTCCTCTGAGCCAACCTCGGGCATCGTCGATGAGAGGCCTCAGGAGCGACTCCGCTTGAGGAAATCGGGGATATCGTCGTCGAAGAGGTCGTCGATGTTCGGGTCGTTTGCCGGGGCGGCCTCCTGTTGCCCGATATTGGGCGCCGCGAAGGTCTGAGGTGGATTCGAGAACTGGTTTGCGACCGAGGCGTTGAGATCCATGCTCCGCTGCTGCGCCGTGTTGTCGAAGCCGGTGGCGATGACCGTGACCTTGAACTGGTCGTCGAGGGAATCGTCGACGACGGCGCCGAAGATGATGTTGGCGTCCGGGTCGGCCGCGGCGTTGATGATTTCGGAGGCTTCGGTGATTTCCGCAAGGCTCATGTCGCTGCTGCCCGTGATGGAGAACAGGATGCGATCGGCACCGACGATGGAGGATTCGAGAAGCTTTGAGGAGATGGCCTGGCTGGCGGCATCGGCCGCACGATTTTCGCCCGAGGCGAGCCCGATGCCCATCATGGACGACCCGGCACCCTTCATGATGGCGCGGACGTCGGCGAAGTCGAGGTTTATGAGACCGGGGATGGTGATGAGGTCGGTGATGCCCTGTGTACCCTGACGCAGGATATCGTCGGCGATGCGGAACGCATCAAGCATGGAGGTGCGCTTTTCGATGACCTGGAGCAGGCGGTCGTTGGGGATGACGATGAGCGTGTCGACCTTTTGGGCGAGCAAGGCGATGCCTTCCTCCGCCTGGCTCATGCGTTTGCGTCCCTCGAAACCGAAGGGCTTGGTGACGACGCCGACCGTGAGGGCCCCGATTTCTTCCATGGCGATTTCGGCCACGACCGGAGCGGCGCCCGTGCCCGTTCCGCCGCCTTCGCCGGCGGTGATGAAGACCATGTCCGCATCCGCCAAGGCCTCACGGATGTCCGCACGGGATTCCTCGGCGGCCAGACAGCCGATTTCGGGGTTGGCACCGGCGCCGAGGCCGCGCGTCAGCTCTTCGCCGATGTGGACCGTGCGGTCGGCATCGGACATGAGCAAAGCTTGACGATCGGTATTGATTGCAACGAACTCGACGCCCTTGACTCCCGCTTCGACCATTCGATTGACGGCGTTGCCGCCGCCACCGCCGACACCGACGACCTTGATGACTGCGAGGTGGTCTCCTCCTCCAACATAATCGGGCATCTTGTTCCTCCGTACGTTGTGGACTCAAATGTTGGCTGGTGTCGTTTGGCGCTAGAGCCAAACAGAACGGTGCCATTGTACTCCATCGAACAAGGTTTTTTATGCCATATTCTCCTGTTTCGGCTATTCGACAGAATACACACTAATGTGAGCAGGAACGACAGGAAACGGGCAGGTTAATCAGGAATTCCCGCCCTCATCTTCCTGCAGCGTGCGATACGTGGGGCGCGAGGCGATGCGGACGTTGATGTAGGAGACTTTTCCCTGATATTCGTCCAGCAGGGCCCAGACGGCCGCCTCCTTCAATTCGGTCTCATCGGGGTCCCCCCAGGCGACGGTGATGCCGTTTTTCAGCTTGACGGACAGCTTGGCAGCCGACTCGGCCGAGATGTTCTTGATCTGGTCGCGGAAATCCGAGCTCAATCCCTGCAGAAGCGTCACCGCCGCGACGATGCCGTCGTCGGTGCAGATACTGCCCGAAGCAGGTTTGGATATGGCGGTGTTCACATCGATGATGTGGTAGTTGTTCTTCCAGTCCTCGTCGGTTGCAAGCGAGAGCCACGCACAGTCCTCCGAGATGACCCACCGGACGTTCTTGTCGATCCGGACGACTGCGGCGGGTTCCCGTTCGGTGATATGTATGACGATGGAGTCGGGGAATTCGCGGGTGACGTGGGCTTCTTGAACCCACGGGCTCTCCTCGAGACGCGAGACGATGCCGTCGGAATCCAAGCGCAGCAGCGTCGAGCCCTCCGCGACCGCCGCCGTTTCGGTGATCTCGGAACTGCTCAGATGGGTCGCACCCTCGACATGCACGTTTTTGACCAGGAGGAAATCAGAACGATAAAGCGTCATCGCACCGAATATGACGACGAAGGCGACGACGATGACGATTGCGATACGGAACACGTAGGAACGGTAGCGCTTACGGTTTCGCTCGGCGCGCTCGGCAGCCCGGGTATCACCGAGGCGACGCCCGCTGCGCCGCGGATCGCGCGGATCGGCCTCCTCCGTCCTCTTCTGCTGGGCCTTCTCCTCCTTCTTCTGCTGTTTTGCTACGAGTTGCTCGTTTTTGGCCTGGAGCTTCGCGATCTTCTTGTCCGCCTTGGTGAGATTTTGTCGGGAGGCCTTTTCCGCCTGACGCTGTTCGGCCCGCTCCTGACGTGTCATGGCGGCTTCGGATGATTTGCGCGAACGCTCCTTGTCCTTTGCGGACAGGGCCGTGCGACCCGTTCCCGAAAGGTCGGCGCCCTCCCTCTTGCGCCTTGATGCGGAGGAAAGATTCTGTTCGAATGAAGCGTCTTCGGACCCCGTTTTCGAGGCGGAGGAGCCGCCCTCTATCCGTGAACGCGAAGGAAACGGCACGTCTTCGAGATCCGTCGTGGATGCGACCTGCGGAGGCTCCTCATACAGGGGTTTGACGGTTTGGGGAGGTCGATGTGCGAGATCCTCATCATCGTCGTCATCGACGATGTCAGGAATCTGCATGCGTCCGTGTCGTCTAGGCATGCGAGAACCCGAGGAATCTCAGTTCGGTGCGAAGGTCGATGCCGCATGCCTCCTGCACCTCGTCATGGGCCCGTCGGATGAGGGTGCAGACGTCGGCGGCACGGGCGGAGTCGACGTTCACGATGAAATTGGCATGTTTGTCCGAGATACGGGCACCTCCTGCGGTGGCTCCCTTCAGGCCGACCGACTCGATCAGGCGGGCCGCATGGTCTTCCGGCGGGTTGCGGAAGACGCTCCCGCAGGAGGGCAGATCGAGCGGCTGCGTTTTCCTCCGGCGGTCGAGCAGATCCTGCATCCGCGAGCGGATCGCCTTTTGATCGCCCTGGTGCAACTGGATGGTCGCCTTGTAGATGATCTCGTCGTCGGGGAGGTTGACAGTGCGGTATCCCCAGTTCAAATCGGAGCCGCGGTACTGTATGCAGCCGCAGGAAGCGGACAGAACGTTCAGGGACTGCACCAGAGTACCGATGCTGCCGTCGGCCGTACCGGCGTTCATCGAGATGGCGCCACCCAACGTGCCCGGAATCCCGGCCATACACTCGAGGCCGGCAAGGGAACGATCCGCCGCCTGACGCACCAGACGCGCAAGCGGGGTCGCGCCCCCGACGGACAGCAAGACGGTTTCGCTGTCCGTCGAAGTATTGGGGAGGACATCGATGAAAGAAAACGAATCCTTGTCCAGCACGACGACGGCGCCGTCGAATCCCTCATCGCTGACGAGCAGGTTGCTGCCGCCGCCGAGGATGAACCAGTCCACATCCTCGGAGGTGAGGATCTCCGTGACGCAGATCAGGTCATGGAGGCTGATGCAGGTGATGAACAGGGCGGCCGGCCCTCCGATACGATAGGTCGTATGGGATGCCATATCCTCCCTGCAACGGACGCTTCCCGCAAAATCCGAGGCCAGAAGACGCCGGTGTGCCTCCCCCATGCTCATGCGCAGCGTCCCTCCTTGAGATGCTCGGCAAACAGCGGGCCGATCGCCGTCACATCGCCGGCACCCATGGTGATGAGGAGGTCCCCGGGCCTGACCTTCTGGGCGAGATACGGGACGGTCTCGCGGCGATGCGGCATCCAGGCGACCTGCTGATGACAGCTGTGGTCGAGGATGGCGTCGACGACGGTCTTGCCGTTGATACCCGGGATCGGGGCCTCGCCTGCCGCATAGACGTCCATGACGCAGACCAGGTCGGCATCATCGAATGCCTCGCCGAACTGCTCGGACAAGGCCTCGGTACGTGAATACCGGTGCGGTTGGAACAGCACGCAGACCCTGCGATAGTCGAGATCCTTGGCGGCGGCGATGGTCGCCTGTATCTCAGTCGGATGATGTCCGTAGTCGTCGACGATGGTGACACCGTCGACTTCGGCCACCAGGTCGAAACGGCGACGCACCCCGGAAAAGGTCGAAAGCGCCTCGGCCGCGGCGGAAACGTCGAGGCCGAGGGCCCAGATGACCGCCATAACGCCGGTCGCGTTCATCACGTTATGGCGGCCGGGATTGTGGGCGGTGGTAACACGGGCACTTGCACCGTCAGGAAAGGTGATGTCGAACGCGCTTCCCAGACCGACGCGCCCGAGGACGGTGAAGGCGACGTCAGGGTCGTTGACACCGGCCTCGCCGTAGGAGACCGTGCGCTTGCCGCTACGCTCACCCAAGGCGATAAGCTGCGGATCGTCGGCACACAGGACGGCGGCACCGTCCTCGTCCAACAGATCGAGAAAGCCGGCGAAGGCCTGATGGATCTCCTCGATGGAGGCATAGTGGTCGAGATGGTCGGGCTCGATGTTGGTGATGAGGGCGATGTGAGGGGAAAGATGAACGAAGGAGCCGTCGGACTCGTCGGCCTCGACGATGTAGAAGTCGCCGCTGCCGGCCTTGGCATTAGTGTCGTAGCCGTCCACCGTGCCGCCGATGAGGAAGCTCGGATCGAGTCCCATGCGGTCGATGGTCGTGGCCAACATGGAAGAACTCGTCGTCTTGCCGTGCGTACCGGCACAGGCAAGCGTCGTCTTGCCCTGCCCGAGGTAGGCGAGCATCTCGGAACGATGCCAGATCTCGTAGCCGCGACGCTTCGCCTCAACGTATTCCGGATTCTTCTCCGGGATGGCACTCGAGATGACGACGACGTCGCAGTCGTCGGGGAGGTTGGCGGCATCGTGGCCGATGAAGATCTCGATGCCGGCGTCACGCAGCTGCGAAACGCAGCGGGAGTCCTTCAGGTCCGAGCCGGAGACCTGCATACCGCGGGCGGCGGCGACCAGCGCGATGCCGGACATGCCGACACCGCCGATCCCGATGAAGTGTATGCGAGACACCGTGCTCATCGCGGCTGATCCTTCGCTGTTTCGATAATGATGTCGGTCAATGCATTTCGGGCATTCGAACCGGAAAAACGCTCACAGGCGCAGTGCATGGTAGCACGGCGCTCCGGGTCCCGAATCAACTCCACAACTAAAGCAGCGAAGCCCTCCCCTTCCACCTCGTCGTCGGGAACCAGCTCCGCAGCACCGGCATCCACGACGGCGCGTGCGTTGATGGTCTGGTGATCGCTGCGCGCATACGGATACGGGACCAGGATGGAGGGAACGCCGATCGTCATAATCTCGGCGAGCGAGGAAGCGCCGGCGCGTGAGACGACCAGGTCGCTTGCGGCGAGGACGTCGTCCATGTCCGAGATGTAGTCGAAGACCTGCCAGCGCTTGGCCTCCTCCTCGCTCAAGGACAGGGTCTCCCTCAGGGGCGCTCCGTCGCGCGAGCCGGCCGAATGGATGATGTAGAGGTCCTCGATCGACAGGAGCGTATCCTTCATCGCCGCCAGGGCCTGGTTGAGGTGACGGGCACCCAGGCTGCCGCCGCAGACGCAGAGCAGAGTCGCTGAATCGGGGATGTGGTAGGCCTTCCTACCCGCATCGCGCGAGGCCGTCTCGAACTGTGCACGCACCGGATTGCCGAGCACGATCGCAGGATGCTTCGGCTTGAGATGCTCCTTCGATTCCTCGTAGGTCAACGCCGTCACGTCGGCACGCCGGCACAGGTAGGTGTTCGCCATGCCGGGAATCGAGTTCTGCTCGTGGACGATCACGGGGATCTGCATCGAGAAGGCGGCCCGGCAGACCGGTATGGAGACATAGGCGCCGAAGCCGACGACGGCATCGGGGCGGTCGTCGGAAAACAGACGCTTGCAGACGCCCGTCGCCCGCAGGATCTTGGCGATCGAGGTGAGCATGGTCCACGGTTTCGCCCGATCGAAACCTGTCAGGGAGAGGCCGTAAAAGTCGAAGCCGGCCTCGCGGGCCAGCTCGCTTTCAATCCGATCGGAGGTCCCGACGAACAGGATGCGATGCCCCCGACTGCGTAACTCGTCTGCCACGGCGAGGGCAGGATTGATATGGCCGGCCGTCCCTCCGGCCGAGATAACGAAATACATGGCGACGCTCCCAAACGAACGGTCCGATCAGACCGACGGACGGCGGTACGGATCGCGGGTACCGGGCCGCAGAAAAACGGCGGCATCCGAGGTGTCTCAGCGTCTCTTCGGGCCGTTGGAGTTGCGGCGAATGTCAGAATACCGCAAACGCCCCTCCTTGCGCGAGGGGGTCTGTGGAGATGAGGTGGAACCGGACGTGTCCGAGCGTTCGCGAGCAGAGGAGTTCCTCGAACTTGACCTGCTGTTTTCCGAAGCCGGGCGCGAGGCGGCACGGGAATCGGAGGAACGGTGGTTGCTGCGTCGGGAACCCGATCGCTCGGGAGTGGGACTGTCCGTACGCGGCCTACCCCTCTCGGAACTGGCGGGACGCTTGGAGGATCGCTGGGAGGACGCCGCGGCAGGGGCTTTGGAACGGGCTGCCGGCTGCTGTTTCGTCCGCTGCGGACGTGCGGGCTGGTCCTGTCGCTGCTGAGACTGTTTTCGGCTCTGCCCCCCTTCGAGGACGCGGAGGTTTTCGCGGCGGCGGACATAGCGGGCATCGACGCGGGAGTGGATGGACACCGACAAGATGATGCCAACCATCACCAGACTCGCCAGCAGGGAAGAACCGCCGTAGCTGATGAAGGGCAGAGCCTTGCCGGTGATCGGAGCCAGCCCGATGGTGCACAGGATGTTCAGGCAGGCCTGGAAGCCGATCATGGTCGTCATGGAACCGGCGAACATACAGCCGAGGAGGTCCGGCGCGCGACGTGCAATCAGGATGCCGGCGTAGACGAAGAGGGCGAAGAGCAGGACAACGAAGACGGCTCCGAGAAGACCGAGCTCCTCGCCGATGATGGCGAAGATCGAATCGTTGTAGGCCATGGGCAGATAGAGGTATTTCTGATGGGAAAGGCCGAGACCCGTGCCGAAGAAACCGCCGATTCCGAAGGCATAGAGCGCCTGTTGTGACTGATATCCCGAATCGAGGGTGTCGGCATCGGGGGAGATCACGCTCATGATACGTTCGAGGTGGTAGGGCTGCACGATACTGACGACGACGAAATAAGCAATGACGACGAGAATCAGCCCGATGATGACCTTGTAGCTGATGCCGCCGAGCAGGAGAAGCGCCAGGACACCGACCGCCAGTATGATGACCGTCCCAAGGTCCGGCTGTTGGTAGATGAACAGGACGGGGACGATGACGACGATGCAACAGCAGATGATTCCCCGAACCGGCGAAAGGTCCCCCTGTCTGATCGAGACGATGAACGAGGCCAGGGCCAGCAAGACAGTCACCTTGGCGAACTCCGAGGGCTGCAGGGAGAAGACACCGATCTCCAGGGCACGCTCGGCGCCATAGTTTTCCACGCCGTAGCCGAACGCGATGACCGCCAAAAGGACGACCGAGGCCAGCCACAGGATGATGAAAACGACCCGGTGGGACCAAAAATGGTACGGAATGATCGCGCAGACGATGCAGGCGACCAGACCGACCGCCATGTATATCCCCTGGCGTATCAGGTAGTAGTTCGAATCCCCGTTCTGCGCATAGGCATAAAACATCGAGGAGGAATAGACCATGATGAGGCCGAGGACACAGAGGACGACGACGGAAACGATGAGGATGAGACGCGGGGCGAGGAGATAGCCCGGCGTGCGGAAGAGACGCGACTTCGGCTCCTCGTCCGTATGGGCTTGCATGGTGCGGGACGAAGAGGCCGTGTCGGCACTCCGACGCACCGAGGGACGTCCCCCGGTCTGCACGGCACCGCGTTTGTGTGTCTCCTCGTTCGGCATGGTTACCGTCGCTTCCGATAGGCGTCGACCAGGTCTTTGAAGACCGATCCGCGCTCTTCGAAGGACTCGAACTCGTCATAAGAGGCACAGGCCGGAGAAAGCAGGACCGCCTGGCCGGGAGCCGACATCTCGCAGGCGGCCTGGAAGGCCTCGCGCATCCCGTCGCAGGGCACGCAGCGCAGGGTGCTATCCGCAAACGCCTTTGCGAAGCGTTCCTCCGCCTCGCCGTAGACGAAGACCGCGGCGACGGGAGCCGATTCGCAGGCCGCCACCAAAGGTGCCAGGTCCGTCCCCTTGTCACGTCCACCGAGCAAAAGCAGGGCCTCTTGGTCGTCAAAGGCGCTCAGCGCCTGTATCGTGGCATCGACGTTGGTCGCCTTCGAGTCGTTGTAGAAGCTGACATCGCCCACGGTTCCCGCCGACTCGAAGCGGTGCTCGAGAGCCGTAAAGGTCGTCATTCCCTCTTTGAGGGCGTTGACGGGGGCACCTTCGAGCAGGGCACAGGCCGCAGCGCAGAGGGCGTCCTGGACGTTGTGATCTCCGAGGATTTGCAACTCGTCGACCCGGCAGATATCCTGCTCGACCCCGTCGAGGCGGGCCCGGAGGACCCCTTCATCACAGAAGAGCGCATCATCGGCATGAGGGGCTCCGACGCGGACAAGACGGATTCGGCGGCTTCGCAGGTCGGCGGCAAGCGCTTCGTCGAGCGCCTCCTCGCAGACGACGGCCGCGCCGTTCTCATCCATGTTGGCAAAGCCCTTCATCTTCGCCTGCACATACGCCTCATAGGAGCCGTGCCAGCTCAGGTGATCGGGCGTGATCGGCAACAGGACGGCGATTTCGGGCTTGAAATGCACTGTCGAGGCAAGCTGGAACGAGGACATCTCAGCGACGAGTATCTCCCCCGCTCGACGGTGCTCGACCGCCTCCGTCATCGTCTCCCCGATGTTCCCGCACGAAAAGGCCGGCAGCCCAGCCGCGCGCAGGAGATGCGTCGTCAGCGCCGTCGTCGTCGTTTTTCCGTTGGTGCCGGTGATGGATATCCACCGGTCCGGCGACAGGCGCCAGGCATATTCCGGTTCGCTGATGAGTTCGTCGGCAGCGGCGCGTGCACTCTGGTAGAAGACACCGGTCTGCGGGATGCCCGGACAGGCGACACAGAGGTCGTAGTGACCGACGACCTCCTCGGTGTCGAAGATGACCTCGACACCCTCGTCGAGGAAGGGTTCGGCGGCGGCTCGGATCTGCGGGGTTGCGGCTCCTGCGTAGATGACGACCTCGTCGCCGGCCTCGATGCTATGCCGCGCGACGGCTATGCCGCTTTTTCCCAGCCCCAGGACGCAGACACGCACGGTGCAACACCTACATTGAACCTAAGAAGAAGAGGGCGAAACCGAGACCGGCCAAAAGCCCTGAGATGATCCAGAAGCGGATGACGACCTGGGGCTCGGACCAGCCTTTCTTTTCGTAGTGATGGTGCAGCGGCGCCATGAGGAAGATGCGCTTTTTCTTGAAGTGGTAGTAGACGACCTGGATGATGACCGAACAGGCTTCTGCGACGAACAGACCGCCGATGATGATGCTGAAGACTTCGGTCTTGGTCAGGACCGCCAGACCCGCAAACGCCGTGCCCAGCGCTAACGAGCCGGTGTCTCCCATGAAGATGCTCGCGGGGTAGCAGTTGAACCACAGAAAGCCGACGCAAGCCCCTGCGGCGGCCACCGCGAACAGGGCGACGTCTCCTTGGTTGAGGCTGAAGGCGATGCCGGCCATCACCAGCATGACGACCATGACGGTACCGCCGGCCAGTCCGTCGAGTCCGTCGGTCAAATTGACCGCGTTCGAAAAGCCGGCGATCAGCAAGAAGACGAAGATGACATAGAGCCACGGTATCGAAATACCGTTCCCGATGGGGATGATCGTCGTCCAAACGCCCAGGTCGAGCGGGTAATTCGCAATCGGAATGGTGACGATCGGGGATATACCGATCCAGTTGACCGCCAACAGGCAGAACGCGATGGCGATGATGGTCTGGGCGATCATCTTTTGAAGCGGCGTGAGGCCGAGCGAGCGTTTTTTAACGACCTTGGAGATGTCGTCGATGAATCCGAGGACCCCGGTCAAAAGCGTCGCCGCGACCAGGAGGATGAGTGCCGGAGAGGGAAAACCGGCGACGAAGACCGACAGGGCCATCATGACCAGAATGACGAGTCCGCCCATGGTCGGCGTGCCCTGCTTGACGAGATGCCCCTGCGGGCCGTCGGCACGGACCTGTTGGCCGACCTCACGATGCCGCAGGATGCGAATCCAAAACGGCAGGGCGACCATCGTCAGTACCAGGGAAACCAAAAAGACGACGAAGATCCGGTAGGTCGGATATAGGCTGAAAACGCTCAACATCTAGTCGACGACCCCCTCCATCAGACGCTCAAGCTCCATGCAACGGGAAGCCTTGAGCAGAACCAGATCTCCGTCACCGAGAAAATCAAGGAGGAACGAGTGGGCGTCGTCCACGGAATCGAAGCGGTGGACGGCATCGGCCGGCATTCCCGACTCGATGGCGCCGGTGGCGATACCCCCGGCAAGGGAACCGACGCAGATGAGTTGGTCGAGGGAGGCCTCCGCGGCCGTATGCCCGAGCTGTACATGCAGGTCGTATTCCTGTTCGCCGAGTTCCGCCATATCGCCAAGCACCGCGATACGGCGTGCAGGACAGTCCATGTGCTTCAGCGTGTCGAGTGAGGCGCGCATGGAATCCGGGTTGGCGTTGTAGGCATCGTTCACGATGGTGATGCCGCGTGGGGAGCGGACGATCTCCATCCGCATGCCGGAGGCTTCCGCCCGAGCCAGGCCATGGGCGATCGTGGCAGGTTTCAGACCGAGATAGAAGGCGACCACCGCGGCGGCCAAGGCGTTGTAGACATTGTGCCGACCCGGCAGCGAAAGGTGCACCGTAACCGGTTCGGCATCGCCGACGTGCATCTGGAAGTTCGCAGATCCCTCCTCGTCGTAGTCCACGTCGGTCGCATAGACATCGGCTTGGGTGGAAAACCCGAAACTCATGACGGTCGTGTTCTTGTTCTGCAGATCGGAGGCGGCGATCACCTCGTCGGTCATGTCGTCATCGGCGTTGACGACCGCCAGACCGTTCGGGGGCAAGGCTGCAAGGAGTTCGGACTTGGCACGGGCGATGTTCTCGCGTGAACCGAGCAGTTCCAGATGCGAGACGCCGATGTTGGTGACGACGCCGATGTTGGGAGAGGCGATGTCGCAGAGCTCCTTGATCTGTCCGAAGCCCCGCATCCCCATCTCGACGATCAGGACCTCCGTGTTTTCGGGGGCGTTGAGGATGGTACTCGGAGCGCCGAGCTCGTTGTTGTAGTTGCCGCTCGTCGCAGCGGTGGCGAAATGTTCTCGCAAAACCGCTTGCAGGAGATCCTTGGTGGAGGTCTTTCCGGTCGAGCCGGTCACCCCGACGACGAGCGCGTGAAGCTTCGAGCGCCACGCGGCCGCCAGAGCGGACAGGGCTCTCACCCCGTCGGATACGACGATAAGGGGACAGTCGAATTCGCCGGCGACCGCACAGAGCGCGTCGTCAGGCGTGCGGGTGCAGATGACGGCGCCCGCCTCGGCCGCGATCGCTTGACGGATGAAGTCGTTGCCGTCGACATGCTCACCGGGCAGGGCGAAGAAGAGATCTCCGGGGGCGATTTTGCGGGAATCCCAGGTGAAACCCCGTATCCGCCGGCGTGCTGTGGTATCGTCGCCGATGTAGGCACCGTGCGTCGCATGGGCGATGTCCTCTACGCTCAGGTTCACAGGGCCTCGATCTCCTCGGCGGCGACGAGGCGGTCGTCGAAGGGATGCTTGACCTCCCCGACGATCTGATAGTCCTCATGTCCTTTACCGGCGATGAGCACCGCGTCCCCCTCCTGAGCCTGCTGTAGGGCGAAGCGGATCGCAGCGCGCCTGTCTTCGATGACGAAGGTACGGTCTTCGGCTCCTTCCATCCCCTTCACGATCTGCTCGATGATGGCCTCGGGCGATTCGGTACGGGGATTGTCGCTGGTGACGACCGCGATGTCGGCGGCCAGCGCCGCCGCCCCCATCTTGGGGCGCTTGTTCGCGTCGCGGTCTCCCCCACAGCCGAAGACGCAGATGACGCGTCCGGGCGTGAGCGGTCTGAGCGCCGCGATTGCCTTGGCAAGTGAATCGGGGGTGTGGGCGTAATCGACCAGGACGCCGAAATCGGGGGTGGTACCCTTCGCTCCGATGACGCGCTCGAGACGGCCGGGCACCTGCGGGGCCGTCTCCAAGGCCTCGACGATGATGTCGACATCGAATCCCAAAGAGACCCCGATCCCGAACGTGAGCAGGGCGTTTTCCGCGTTGAAGCGTCCGACCAGCGGCAAGGTTAACGAGAGCTTCTCCCCGCGTGCGGAGAGCGTCAGCTGCGTGGAATGAGGGGCATAGACCGCGTCGAGGACGTGGATGTCCGCCCCCTCGGTAAAGCCGACCGTCAAAACCGGCTGGTCGATGTCGGCGCACATCTGCGCCAGGCGCCTGCCGTATTCGCCGTCGATGCAGACGACCCGACGGGCGACGTCGTGTTGGACGAAGAAGGCCGATTTGGCGCGAAAGTAATCCTCCATGGTGGGGTGGTAGTCGAGATGGTCCTGGGTCAGATTACTGAACGCGGCGACGGCGAAGTGGACATGGTTGATCCTGCCCAGATCGATCGCATGGCTTGAGACCTCCATGGAGACGAGGTCGACGGCATCGTCACGCATACGGGCAAGCAGACGTTGCAGGTCGCGGGATTCAGGCGTGGTGTGGATGGAGGGGGCCACGACGTTGCGGATGTGGGTTTCCACCGTGCCGATGAGCCCGGTGCTCAAGCCGGCGACCTGGGCGAGGTGTTCAACGAGGAAGGTCGTCGTCGTCTTGCCGTTGGTGCCGGTGATGCCGACCAAGGACAGGTCGTGCGAGGGGTTGCCGTAGAAGTTCGCCGAGGCGAGCGAGAGGGCGTCACGCGAGGAGGCGACGAGGTACTGGGGTATGTCCAGGTCGAGTTCGCGTTCCACGACGAGGGCGACAGCCCCGCGTGAGACCGCATCGGCGGCATACGAGTGTCCGTCGGCCATCGTGCCCGGTATGCAGAAAAAGAGGGATCCGGCCGTGACGTCTGAGGAAGCGAACTCGAGCGAGGTGACCTCGATACGTGCGGTCGCGTCGTGTAAGGGGGTGTAGGCGATGCCGTCTAGGACAGTTGAGATGGCCTGTGCTGACACGGTCGTCACGACCTCCTAATCCGTTCCGGCCGTGTTGACCTGATAGCGCTGTGCGGCATACTTCATAACCTTTGAAAATACGGGGCCGCAGACCGCCCCGCCGTACGTGGAACCGTTCTGGGGACTGTCCACGGTCACCAAACATACCAAATCGCTGTCAGAGTCATCGAGCCAGCCGCAAAAAGACACAATATAATCGCTCTCGGAATAGCTCCCCTCCTCGGTCGCCTTTTCCGCTGTTCCGGTCTTGCCGACGACCTCGTATCCATCGATATCGGCCTCTGTACCGGTGCCGTCGGTCACGACCGAACGCATCATGGACGTGAGCGTCTGGGCGGTTTTCTTCTTGATGACCCGCTTGGTGGTAAAGCCCGCGGTCATCTCCTCCGTGAGCTGGCTGTCATGCGGAACATCGACCAGGAAATGCGGCACGCGCATCTTCCCGTTTTGTTCGACGCCACCGAAAGAACGAATCACCTGCATGGCGCTGGCCGTCATCCCCTGCCCGAAGGTGACATTTGCCGCCTGCACACCGTTCCAATCGGTGGAAGGCTCGAGCATGCCGGTCGCCACACCGGGGAAGTCGATACCGCAGTCCTGCCCGTAGCCGAAGGCGCTGTAGTAGTCGTAGAGGTCGGCCAGGTCGACCTGACGCGAGGCCAAGACGGTCCCCACGTTCGATGACTGGGCGATGATGTCGCGCAGGGTCAGGGACTGGACGTCGTGTTCGTGGGAATCGGTGATAGTCGAGTCGTACACCTTGAGATTGTCGTCCACGGTGAACTTCGGACTGTCGGCCGTAACCGAGCTGCGTTCGAGGATAGCGGCCGCCGTCATGATCTTCATCGTGGAACCGGGTTCGTAGGCATCGGAGACAGACCACAGCTTTCCTTCGTCACGGACGTATTCGCCGTTTTCGCGAGAAGTGTCATCGGCGAGGTCTTCCTCCTCGACGTCCTCCTCCCCGGCGTCTTCGTCGTAGCCCTCATCCTCATCGCTTTCGTCGTCGGACTTCCACGACATGGAACAGGCCGCGTATATCTCTCCGGTCGATGCGTCCATCACCGTGACGGAACCTCCTTCGGCCTTGGACTCGATGAGCTGCTTCTTCAGGCTTCTTTCGGCCTTTTGTTGGAGCTGGATGTCGAGGGAGGTGACGATGTCTTCCCCGTCGCTGACCTCGACGGCCGTGTCGGAGCCGCCGATGATCGGCAGGCCGTTGCGTCCGGTTTCGGTTCCTTCCGTGCCGTCCGTCCCCGCCAGGATTTCGTCATAGTACAGTTCCAGACCGGAGGTACCGTTGTTGTCGATATCGACCGTCCCGGTGACCTGGTCTCCCAGGTTTCCGTTCGGATAGACACGCAGCATATCGCTTTCGAAGGTGATGCCGTCGGCCAGGTCGGCCTCTTCGAGTGCCGCCTCGAGTTGCTCTGCGGCATCGTAGTCGGCCTGGCGCTGGATGTAGACGTAGCCGGTGTTTTCCTCCGTGATGAGATCATAGAAGTCACGGTAGGTCATATCCGCATCCTCGCCGAGGTAGCGCTCGAGCAGGGTCGCGACCCGGTTCGGATCGCTGATGAGGTAGGGGTTGGCGACGACGGTGGTCGCCTTGACGGAGGAGGCGAGCACCTCGCCGTTGCGGTCGTAAATCGTTCCGCGCTTGGCCTTGACGGTCCCGTCGGACATGTGGCTTGAAACAGCCTCGTCCTTGTATTCGTCGGCCTTTATGACCTGGATGTAGAAGAGACGCCCGATGATGATGACGAAGACGCAGGCGAAGATGATGAGCAGGACGAAATCACGTCCGCTCCGCTTTTTCCGAGATGCCGGCTGACTGCGGGGTGACTCTCTCCGGGCAGTGTCCGTATCCCGCATATCTACTTCACGCTGATCGAACGGGCGCCTTTAAGCTTTGCAAGCGTTTTTGAAAGGGATATCGTCCCGTTTTTGTTGAGGACGGGATCGGAATACAACTCGACGGTCAAAGGGGTCGTGACAGCTGGGGTGCTCATGCCGAGCTTCTTCGCTTCCTTTTCCACGCGTGTCGGATTCGAAAGGAGGGAGTGTTCGATCTCGAGTTCGTTCGTCTCAGCGCTCGCCGTCGTGATCTGGGCTTCGAGGTCCTGTATGGCACGGTTCGATTCGACCGTCGCCGAGCAGAGAGCGACACGGGCGACCGCGACGACCGCCACCAAAACCGTCGCTACCAGCGCCAACTTGAAGATGTTGACCGCGGTGGCGGAGAGGGTGGCCAGCTTTGCCGCCGATTCGCCGCGTCCGGGAAGGACCCGGACGTCCGGGCGTGGCTCCGGCGCGGGTTCGGGACGAGGCTCGGGACGCGGTGCGGGTACGGCGGAACCGTACACATAGGTATGGTAGGTGGCGGTGCTGTAGACACCGGTGCCGTACACACTCCCCCTGCGGCGTGTTCGCGGAACTGTTGCCGTTGCCGTGGCCACTGCTTCCCTTCCCCTATATCCTCTCCGCGATCCGCAACTTCGCGCTATGCGCCCGCGGATTCGTCTCTACCTCTTCGGCGCTCGCCGTGATCGGCTTGCGCGTTATAACCTGTATGACCGGCG
>JAJQAN010000022.1 GCA_021203765.1 Coriobacteriaceae bacterium
GGAGCAAAGCGACAAACTGACGGTCACGGCGACCACCTCCGGCACGGTCACCAACCTGCAGGTCGAAAAAGGACTGAACGTGGCAACGGTCAATGCCCAGGGAGCCGCCATGCAGATCGTCGACCTGGATTCGATCGTTGCGATATTCCAGGTCCCCGAGACGGAGATCTACGCCGTCCAGGAAGGCCAGATGGTCAACATCACGGCAGCCGCCGATGCGTCTTTGAAGGTGACCGGCAACGTTTCGGCCATCGCCGACACCCCGACCGATGTGAACACCCTGCCCGCCAATCTGCAGGATGCCCTGAACGTATCTGCCGCGCAGGACACGGACGCTGCAGCGGAGGAGGCGGCGGAGGACACCGCAGATGAGGAAGGCGCCGACGAGGACGAGTCCGCGCCGGCTCCCACCTCGACGTTCTATGCGGTCACCGTCTCGCTCACTGTCGACGAGACCACCATGAAAAACGGCATGACGATCGAGGGGGAGATCGTCTTGGAGGATTACGGCAACGTCTTCTTCGTGCCGATTTCCGCGGTCGGCCAAAATGGGCTCGGCTACTTCTACGTGCAGGTACCCGAAGATGACGACACCGTCCGCGACTACGAGGTCATCGTCGTCGGCTCCACCGACGATGAATACATCCTGCGTTCGTCCACCCTCACGACGGGGACCCAAATACTGACAACCTATGGCAGCTGAGCAGACCCCGCACGGTCCGATCCTCGCATTCGACACGGCAAGCGGGACGCTGGCCTGCGCCTGTGGGCTGCTCGATGAGGCTGGCCACCTCGACTCTGTCACAGCCGCCGACACGGTCGCTCCCCGCAAGGCAAACGAGGTCCTCCTGACCCATGCGCTCGACCTGCTCGACGAGGCGAATCTCTCGCTGCACGCGCTCGCGGCCATTCTGGTTGGGCGTGGTCCCGGATCTTTTACGGGGGTGCGTATCGGCGTGGCGACCGCCAAGGGGCTGGCCTGCGGTCTGAAGGTGCCGCTTTTCGGCGTTTCGACCCTCGATGCCATCGCCTGGCATGCCTGGCGCGAGGGCCTGCGCGGCCACATCGGGGTCGTGGCCGATGCCATGCATCAGGAGGTCTATCCGGTGCGCTATCGTTTAGACGATGCAAGCGTGCAGCGCCTGGACGCCGATCGGGTGGACAAGCCCGACGAGGTTGCCCGTCGTTGGACGGTGGAAGAAGAGAACCTGACGCTCCTCGGTGATGGGCTTTCCAAGCATGCGAAAAGTTTCGCTGGCGGGACCTTTTCGCTTGCGGACGAGGATTTGTGGCATCCGACGGGAGCGGGCCTGCTCGATGCCTTTGCTGCCGCGGTGCGGGAGGGGGACTACGGCAGTGGGGATCCCGCGACGTTGCTGCCGGTCTACACGCGCCTGTCCGATGCCGAGGAAAACGAGCGGGCACATCTGGCCGCCGGGACGCCGCTTCCCGCCGACGGGGTCATCGGGCCTGCCAGCGTCGAGGGGCTTTCCTGCCGTCCGCTTTCCATCAACGACATAGTCGACGTCGTTGCTTTGCAGGAGGCGGCCATGGGTCGTGATGCGTGGAACGCCGGCAAGCTGCAAGATGAGTTGGGGCGTACGGACCGCAGTTGGTGGGTCGCCCGCAAGAACGGAGACCTGGTCGGCTGTTGCGGCGGACAGGTCGTCGACGGCGAGCTATGCATCTTTACCGTCTGCGTCGACGAGGCACACCGGCGTGACGGTATCGCCACCGATCTGATGGAACGGGTCGCCCGCGACGGGCAGGCGCTCGGGGCCGAGACCGTCACCTTGGAGGTGCGTGTCGGCAATGCGGCAGCCATCGGGCTCTATCGCACGCTCGGTCTTGACGAGGTCGGCCCGCGGCCGGGGTACTACTCCGACGGCGAAGACGCGCTCATCATGCGCGGGCCGCTCCCGCTGCAGTCCTATTCCGCATCCCAGCGGCACCAGGCGCCGGCAGCGGAACAGGACAGTCAGGAAACCGCAGCACATGCCCAGGATGCCCCATCCGGAAACGAGCCGTACATCCTTGCCATCGAAAGCTCATGTGACGAGACGGCCGCCGCCGTCATCGACGGAAACCGCCAGGTCGTCTCCTCGGTCGTCGCGTCCCAGGTCGATTTCCATGCCCGCTTCGGGGGCGTCGTACCCGAAATCGCCTCACGCAAGCATATCGAGGCGATCTATCCGACGGTCCTCGAGGCGATGCAGCGGGCGCGGCTCGACTTCCCGCAGCTTTCCGGCGTCGCCGTCACGCAGGGCCCCGGGCTGGTCGGTGCGCTTGTGGTCGGTATCGCCTTCGCCAAGGGGCTTTCCGCCGCGACGGATCTGCCCCTCCTGTGCGTCAACCACCTGGAAGGACATCTCTACGCCAACCGTTTTGCGGACCCTGAGCTGACCCCGCCGTTTGTCGCCTTGTTGGTGAGCGGTGGCAATACGCTGCTCGTCCAGGTGAAGGATTGGGGAGACTACCACATCCTCGGTGCGACGCTCGACGATGCGGTCGGCGAGGCCTTCGACAAGGTCGCCAAGGCCCTGGGGCTGGGCTATCCGGGCGGTCCGGTCATCAGCCGCTATGCGGCACGCGGCAATCCCCGTGCCATCGACTTCCCGCGTGCGATGCTGCACAGCGGAGACCTCGACTGTTCGCTTTCGGGTCTGAAGACGGCGGTCGTCACCTACATCAAACAGATGAACGAGGCGGGACGTACGGTCGACATCGCCGACGTTTCCGCGAGTTTCCAGGCGGCCGTCATCGACGTGCAGGTTCAAAAGGCGCTTGCGGCCTGCCGCGAGGCGGAGGTCTCCACCTTCTGCATCGGAGGAGGGGTCGCCTCCAATCCCGCCCTACGTACCGCCCTGACCGAGGAGCTCGGCGGCCACGGCATCGAGGTGGTCGCCCCCGACCTGTCCGTCTGCACCGACAATGCCGCCATGATCGCCTCGGTCGGACTCGACTTGTTCCGGGAAGGTAAGACCAGCGATCTTTCCGCCGACGCGCTCGCGCGCATGCCGCTCGGACCCTCGAGCAGATAGCCGTCGTTGCTGCCTACCGCCTGTCGGAACAGACGGCATATGCCCTTATAAACCCCGCAGCCTTACAGATGGGTGCGCTATGTTTACGATATGCTTACGAACATTGCCCGCGCGACTGGCGGGCGGCTAGTATTTCTGTCTGTCAAATTTACCTTATACGCGGTAAGGTCCTCTTGCCGTCACAAAGGAGAGGAGCTGTAGCATGAATCTGAAGCCACTCGGCGAACGGGTCATCATCAAACAGGATGAGGCAGAAGAGACGACCGCCTCGGGCATCATCCTGACCAGCAGCGAACAGGAAAAACCGCAGCGTGGTGTGGTCGTCGCAGCCGGCGAAGGCAAACGCACCAACGACGGCGACCTGATTCCCATGCCCGTCAAGGAAGGTGACACCGTCATCTTCGGAAAGTACGGCGGACAGGACATCACGGTCGACGGCGAGGACTACATCATCCTGCGTGTCGACGACATCTACGCGATCGTCACCAAATAAAAGGAAAGAGTTGATAGAACATGCCAAACGCTAAAGATATACTGTTCGATTCCGAGGCCCGCAGCTCGCTTGCCGCCGGCGCCTCCAAGCTTGCAGACGCCGTCAAGGTCACCTTGGGGCCCAAGGGTCGCTACGTCGCCTGCGAGCGCCAGTATGGCGCCCCGCTCATCACCAACGACGGTGTGACAGTCGCCAAAGAGGTCGAGCTGGAAGAACCGGTCGAGAACATGGGCGCCCAGCTCATCCGTGAAGCCGCCGTCAAGACGAACGAAAACGCCGGTGACGGAACGACTACGGCCACCCTGCTCGCCGATGTCATGATCAACGATGGTCTGCGCAACGTCACCGCCGGAGCCAGCCCGCTCGGCCTCCGTCGTGGCATGGACAAGGCCGTCGACGCCCTCATCGAGGCGATCAAGAAGGACTCCACCAAGGTCAACGACACCGAGCAGATTGCTAACGTCGGCACCATCTCCGCCGGCGATGCCGAAATCGGCGAGAAGATCGCCGACGCCATGGACAAGGTCGGCAAAGACGGCGTCATCACCGTCGAGGAGTCCAACACCTTCGGCGTGGACATCGACGTCGTCGAGGGCATGGAGTTCGACAAGGGCTATCTGTCGCCCTACATGGCCACCAACACGGATTCCATGGTCGCCGAACTCTCCAACCCCTACGTCCTCATCACGGACCAGAAGATCAGCTCCGTGCAGGACATCCTGCCCCTGCTCGAAGAGATCATGCAGTCCAAAAAGCCGCTCCTCATCATCGCCGAAGACGTCGACGGCGAAGGCCTGGCCACTCTGCTTCTCAACAACATCCGCGGCATCCTCAACGTCGTCGCCGTCAAGGCCCCGGGCTTCGGCGACCGTCGCAAGCGCATGCTGGAGGACATCGCAATCCTCACCGGCGGCCAAGCCGCCATGGAAGAACTCGGCATCGGCCTGGGCGACATCACGATGGATATGCTCGGTTCCGCCAAGTCCATCAAGGTCTCCAAGGACAGCACGACCATCGTCAACGGCGCCGGCAAGAAGGCCGACATCGACGAGCGCATCGCGCAGATCCGCCACGAGATCGACCAGACGACCTCCGATTTCGACATCGAGAAGCTGCAGGAACGTCTCGCCAAGCTCTCTGGCGGCGTCGCCGTCATCAAAGTCGGCGCGGCCACCGAGGCCGAACTCAAAGAGAAGAAGTCGCGTGTCGACGACGCACTGCAGGCAACCCGTGCGGCGGTCTCCGAAGGCATCGTCGCCGGCGGCGGCGTGGCGTTGATCGACGCCATGAAGTCGCTCGACAAGGTCAAGGCTGACGATGACGACGAACAGGTCGGTATCAACATCGTTCGCAAGGCCTGCGAGGCTCCGATGCGTGCCATCGCCGAAAACTCCGGCTTCGAAGGCTCTGTCGTCGTGGACAAGATCAAGGGGTCCAAGACAGGCGAGGGCCTGAACGCGGCCACCGGCGAATACGGCAACATGATCGAGATGGGTGTCATCGACCCGGTCAAGGTCACGCGCTGCGCCTTGCAGAACGCCGCCTCGGTCGCGGCCATGTTGCTCATCACCGACGCGACCATCTCAACCATCCCCTCCGACGGAATCGATCCCGAAGAACTGGCCGCCATGATGCAAGGCGGCGGCGGAGGGATGATGTAAAACTTCCCGAAAGGCCTGTACCTCCTTTCTTGAGTCTTGGGCCGCCCCTTTTCCCTCGGGTGAAGGAGCGGACCACGACATCGCTCGGGGCCCGGATATCCTAGGATGTCCGGGCCGTTTCCTTTCCGGAAGGGGCCTTTGTTTATTCTTTGTGCCTGTATGCACGAATACGGCATCATGTATACTAAGGACACGTGGAAACGTATATGCGATGGGCGGAGGCGCCCCTCGCCTCTCGGATAGGATGAGTCGACGTGGCACAGAAGAAGACAAGCAAGCAGCGTCAGGAAGATGCCGACCTCGAGGCGTATCTCGAGGCGCAGCGGGTCCGGCGTACCAGCATCCTCAAACGCGTCGGCATCATCATCCTATGTCTTGCCCTCGTCGTCGCGTTCTGCATCCCGGCCATCTCCTGGTTGATCAGCTGACGCACATCCCGTATTCATAGCGTGCTTTCCGTACAGCACATCACGGTCCGCAACGGGGGGCTCGACCTTTTGGTCGAAGTTCCGCTTTCCTCCCTGTACGTGGATGAGGCGGTCGCCGGGCGCGTCACGGGGTTGCTGCCCAACATCACCAAACACATCTGCGTGAACGATAACGGTGAGCGCTTTGGTGACGAGCTCGTCGGCACGGAACTGCCGCACCTGCTCGAACACGTCATCATCGAAATCCAGGGTCAGGCCTATGCAGCTGCAGACGACGGATCCGATGGTGCGCAGGCCCCCGCGTTCAGCGGGCACACCTCGTGGGCGGCGGAACTCGCCGACACACGTGCACAGGGCATCGCCCAGATGCGCACGACGGTCACCTTCCACAACGACCTGGTCGCTTTGGCGGCGGTACAGGAAGCCGTCGGGCTGATCGACTGGGCCTGTTCTGAGAATACGGATGGAGCGGCAGGTGCTGCGACCGAACCGGCCTCGCCTACACCGGATATACAGGCGACCGTCCAGCGACTTCGCGCTATCATGTAACGATCATGGGAGATTCGAGAATCACATTCGACCGCTGGTCGGGCACGTATGCGGAGCGTGTCGACTCGATGCGTTCGTCCGCGGTGCGCGACCTGTTCGCCGCCGCCAGCCGGAGCGACATCATCTCACTTTCCGGCGGCATGCCCGACATCTCGAGCCTCCCGCTCGATGCGGTTGCCGAGGCGGCCGCCGACACCGTCCGGCAAGAGGGCACCCAGGCACTCCAGTACGGAGGCACGACCGGCCGTGTCCAGACACGCGAGGTCTGCGCACGTCTGCTGCTCGACTACGACATCCACGTCACGCCCGAAGACATCATCATAACGACCGGTGCGCAGCAGGCCCTTGATCTGTTGGGCAAGACCTTCTGCAACCCCGGCGACGTCATCATCACCGAAGGGCCGACCTACCTCGGCGCCCTGCAGGCGTTTTCCGCCTACGAGCCGGACATCCACTGCATCCCCATGGACGACGGCGGCATGCGCATGGACCTGCTGGAAGAGGAGTTGCAGCAGCTGGGTCACGGCGGTGCCAAGTTCATCTACACCATCCCCAACTTCCAGAATCCCTCGGGGGTGACGATGACGCTCGAGCGCCGTCGGCGCCTGCTCGAGCTGGCCGACGAATACAACATCCCGGTGGTGGAGGACAACCCCTATGGTCGTCTGCGCTTTGCGGGCGAGGATGTGCCGCCGCTGCGGGCGCTTTCCGACGAGGTCATCTACCTCGGCACGGTCAGCAAGATCTTCGCACCTGGCCTGCGCTGCGGCTGCCTGATCGCACCCGAACACGTCCTCACCAAGATCAACCTGGTCAAGCAGGGGAGCGACCTGTGCGGCTCGGCGATGAACCAGGTCATGGTGGAGCACTACTTCAACGACACGCCGTGGCGTGAGACGCTCGAACACAGCAAGCAGCTGTATGCCGAACGCTGTCAGGCCATGCTCGATGCCCTCGAGGAGTTCTTCCCGCCCGAGGTTATCTGGACGCACCCGCAGGGCGGCCTGTTCATCTGGATCACCGTCCCCGAACACATCGACACCGACGAGCTGCTCAACGTCGCGCTCGAGCAGGGCGTGACCTTCGCCCCGGGCAGCGGATTTTATCCCGACGGACGCGGGCACGACTCCATGCGGGTCGCCTTCTGTTTCGAGGAGCCCGAGCGTCTGCGGGAGGCGGTCAAGCGCTTGGCGCCGGTCATCGAGGAGCGCCTCGAACTGTACCGGGCCTTTGTCGATGCCGGGGTCATGTAGGCACGGCCGTACAGGTATAAGCCGGAGGAGAAGACGATGGGATACACGGTTGCGGTTTTGATGGGCGGTACCTCGCACGAACGCGAGTTCTCGCTGGAGTCGGGACGGCGCGTCTGCACGACGCTCACCGAGGCCGGGCATACGGTCCTGCCGCTCGATACGACTCCCGATCTGGTCGACGCTCTGCGCAAGGAACGGCCCGATGTGGCTTACAGCGCTCTGCACGGCAAGGTCGGCGAAGACGGCACCATCCAAGCGTTGATGGACCTGCTCGACATCCCGCTCGTCGGCTGCCCGGTGAGCGTCTGTCGTCGGGCGTGGAACAAGTCGACGATACACGAGACGCTGCGCCGTTGGCGTGGCGGGCAGCCGGGCGATGCCGACTGGCCGACGGGCCTGTGTCTGTCGGAGGCGGCGTTCAAGGACATGGGAGCGGCAAACGCGCTCGACCTGGTGACCGAGCGCATCCCCGCTGGGTATCCGTTGGCGGTCAAGCCGGCATGCGGCGGCTCGGCCATGGGCGTCTCCAAGGTCGACTGCGTCGAAGACCTGCCCAAGGCGCTGCTCAAGGCGTTCAGCTTCGATTCCGAGGCGGTCATCGAGGAATGGGTCGACGGCGTCGAGTTGGCGGTCGGTGTGTTGGGGGAGGGAGAAAGCGCCTACGCACTGCCCCCGGTCGAGATCGTGCCGACCGAAGGCCTCTACGACACGGAAGCGCGTATGGAGGACGAGCGTGTCGATTACTTCGCGCCGGTCCGTCCCGAGTCGCTTTCTGCCGATGAGACGAGCGCCCAGGCAATCCGCAGCGAAATTGAACGCGCCGCGCTCGAGGTCTACCAGGCTTACGGCTGCCGTGACCTGGCACGAGTCGACATCATCTGGGACGGCGGCACCGCCCGCGTCCTCGAAATCGACACCTCGCCGGGCATGACGCCGCTGTCACTGTTCCCCATGGCCTGTCAGGCGGCAGGTTTGGATCTGAAGGATGTCCTCGACGAACTGCTCGAGCAGGCGATCACCCGTCGTTGATGCTGCATGCCGTTCAGCACGCAGGATCCGTACGAAAACCGGGATCTATTCTTCTTCAGGGGATTCGGCGCGTTGCCGTTTTAACTCTTCCTTGAGCCAGGTGCGCCATTTTTTTGCGGTCTCGTCGCTGATGATGTGCTCGATCAGGCAGCCTTCCTCGGCGGCGACATCTTCGTCCACGCCGAGCACATCGCGCAAAAACGAGCCGAGCATGCGATGATTTGAAAGCAGGATCTTGCCGTAGGCCTTGCCCTTGTCCGTCAGGGTGATTTCGCCGTAGCGTTCCTGGTTGATATAGCCGTTTTCGCGGAGGTTTTTGACGGCACGTGCGACCGAAGCCTTGGTGACTCCCCGGTCGTTCGCTATATCGACCGAGTGCACCCCCGAGCCCGTTCGTTCGGCGATTTCGTAGATGGTCTCGAGGTAGTCTTCGTAGGATTTGGTCAGATGCTCGTCAAGCATGCCGCTCCCTATCACGAGAGAATAGCTTCGACGCTTATTTTAACGCTTGTGTATGAGCGGAAAGAAAACGATATTTAAACGCTTGAAGGCGCTCGGCCCGAGGATGCGGGCCGCAGATATCCGAATGTCACCACGGCGTTTACCGGCAGCCGCTGCAGCCGTTGCAACCGCTGCAGCCATAGGTTTGGGCGTGGGGACAGGAGGCGGGATCCACCTCGTCATCGGACTGGGCATCCTGCTGTTCGGGGCAAGCTCCGCAGTCGCAGCTGCTGTGCCCCTTTCTGATGAACGTGACATAGACGGCAAAGGCCATCCAGGCAGCGATGACGAGCAGCACGATGATGGTTGCGATGTTCATGCTGTCACCCCCTGGATTGTTGGCCGTATGCCTTGCGAACAGAAATGTTAGCACTCGCTAACTTATTTTGCAAGGCAAGGCGAAGCTGTCACGGAGCCGTTTACTGCTCTGCGACGTTGACGGTGGCGTGATCGAGCACCCATCTGTTGGCGCAGGCGCGCTGGGCTCCTTCGCGCAGGACGAAGTTGCGGCCGTTTTCCTCCAGCTGCTTGCGTGTCTGGGTCGGGTCCGTGCCCGGATTCATGGAGGAGCAGGCGGTCAGGATGTCCTCGTCGCTGACCGTCAGGTTCTCGTGACGGAAGACCGCGTCGAGCGCATACCCTTGGACGAGGCCCTGGCGGATCTGCATCATGAGCATCATGCCGAACTGCTCTTCACCGCCCTGCTGCTCGATGAACTCGTTGTAGTCGATGCCCTGTACCTGCATCTGCTGTTGCATGTCGGCCAGGTAGTTCTTGCGCATCTCCTCGTAGACGACATCGTCGATGTGGCCCTCGAAGCGGTCGACCAGCGCCCCAGCGGCTGCGGCGAGCTTGTAGTCCTCGTATTCCTGCCTGCCCTTTTCCTCCATTTGGTCGGCGATGGTTTTGCGCATGGATGCGGCGTCGCCGTAAAACGGCATGTTTTCGGCGATCCATTCGTCGTCGATCGTGGGCAGGACCTTTTCCTGCAGTTCGAGGATGGTGACGGTGCAGTCCACGTCCTGTTCGACTTCCTCGCCGCTGTCGTCGTAGCTCGGAGCCTGGAAGGTGAAGGTCTTCGTGTCACCGGGCTCGGCGCCGATGATGCCCTTATCGAAGCTTTCGGGCATGTAGCCCTCGCCGACGACGTAGACACGGCTCTTCGCACAGAGTGAATCGATGCGTTCGCCGTTCGTGCTGCACTCCATCTCGATCTTGCAGGTGTCCCCGTCTGCGATGGGGTGGGAGTCTGCGGGAACGTAGCGGGCGTAGTTTTCCGCGATCTGCTCGATCTGCTGGTCGATGGCCGCCTCATCGATTTCGAACGGGGGAATCGTGATGGTCACTGGATCGTACGAGCTGAGCTCATATTCAGGCTTCGGGGTGACGTTGACCTCGAAGATGAATTCCTTGCCCTGCTCGAACGGTGTTTTGACGTGCGGCGTGGGAGCGAATGCCGGGGTGATGTCCTGGTCGTCGAGGGCGAACGGAACGAGCCAGTCGATGGCCTGCTGGTTCGCACGGGATTCGAAATCATCGACTCCGAACCGTTCGTTGGCCAGTTCCGGGATCGTTTTGCCCTCTTCGGGTTGCAGACCCGTCTGCCTGGCGAAATCCTCATAGCAGTGCTGCAAGGCCCGATCGACTTCTTCGGGCGAAGCAACCGCCTTGAGCTTGACCGTCTTGTCGTTGATAGGTGTCTGGGTTACGTCCATGGATGTGCTCCTTTATCCATCTCTTGACAGTGCTGCCTGAACCTTCGACCCGTTTAGCACGAGTTTTGTGCTTTGACAGTATAGCCCTTGCCGTAGTGAGGAGACTGCCGCGATTTTGGATTGCATGAGGTCGTCAGTGAGGTGTTGCCTGCAGGTAAACCGCCATCATGGGCATGTCAGCGGGTCTGGCTTATGCGAGTTCGGGGGGGGGTTACTCTGCGATGTTTACGATGGCGTGCTCGAGCACCCATTTGTTGGCGCAAGCACGTTCAGCGGCTTCGTGCAGGGCGAAGCCGCAGCCGTTCTCTTCCATCTGTTGACGAGTCTGCTCTGGATTCATACGCGGATTCATGGAATAGCATGCTTCGAGGATGTCTTCGTCTGAAGCCTCTAAGCCTTCGTGACGATAGACCGCATCCAAGGAGTAACCTTGGACAAGCATCTCACGAATCTGCATCATGACCATCATGCCGAACTGCTCTTCGCCACCCTGCTGCTGGACAAACTCCTTGAAATCCGTTCCCTCAGCCTGCAGCTGTTGCTGTAGATCTTTGATATAGCCTTTGCGCATTTCCTCATAGATCACATCGTCGATCCGTCCGTCGAAGCGGGTCGCAAGTGCCTTGGCCGCCAAAGAAAGCTTGTGGCTTTCATATTCCTGCTTGGATTCCGCCCCTGCCTGTTCCGCGAGGCTTTTACGCAGGGATTCATAGTCGCAGTAGTAGGGCATGTTTTGAGCGACCCACGCATCGTCGATGGTAGGCACCGTCTTCTCCTGCAGCTCGTGGATGGTGACCGTGCAGTCGATATCGCGTTCGATTTCGTTGCCGGCGATATCGACACCGGGTGCCTGAAATGTAAAGGTCCTCGTGTCACCCGGCTCGGCTCCGAGAATGCCCGCATCGAAACTTTCGGGCATGTGGCCCTTACCAACGGCATAGGTGCGGCTTTTCGTGCAGAGCGAATTCACCCGCTCGCCGTCTTCGCTGCATTCCATCTCCAGCTCACACGTATCGCCCTTGGCGATGGGATGAGGGTCGACGGCGGCGTAGCTGGCATAGTTTTCTGCAATCTGCTCGATTTGCTCGTCAACGACTTCTTCATCGACGGTGAATGGTTGGACGGTGATTGTAACCGGATCGTAGGAGGTCAATTCGCATTCGGGCTTGAGCACCACGTTCAGCTCGAAGATGAATTCTGAGCCCTGTTCAAACGGGCTTTTGATCTGTGGCTTGGGCGCAAAGGCCGGAACGATACCCTGATCATCGATGGCGAAGGGCACCAGCCATTCGATGGCCTGTTGGGTTGCGAGTGCATCGAAGTCGCTGATTCCAAGCTTTTCTTCTGCGAGCTGTGCAAGCGTTTTTCCAGCCTCGGGACGTAGTCCGGTCTGCTGTGAGAATTCCGCATACGTCTGCTGAAGAGCTTGGTTGACTTCAGTGGGTGTCGCTACCGCCTGCAATTTGACCGTGGTCTCGTTGACACGCTTCTGGGTGACTTTCATGCGATAACACACCCTTTCAAATCGGTGCGGATTGGAAGCCGTACGTCACGTGGAACTAAAAATCACGTGACGTACGGATTTCCGCTGCTGGTTCCTAGAACTGAGAGGCGAAAGTCTCCCATTCCTCGTCGGTGTAACTTTTGATGACGTCATAGTTTTCGGTTATTTCGGACTGCGCGACATCAACATTGGGATTAGTGCCCACGGAATTCGTTTCGGCGGCACCCTCGTAGTTGAAGGCATCCTTTACCAGCGTCTGGGCATCATAGGCCAAGTCGCAGATGTGTACTCCGACGCTATCGTTTTGGTCGACAGAACCGATCGCATCGAGCGTCAGTGCGTTTTTGTAGATGGTACGTGCCGCTTCGTTGGCACTGTCATCCATGCCGTCGTTCACGCCCGTTTCGAGTGCGGGGACGTTCTTTTCGATTTCATCGATCAAGTCGGTGACGGTCTGACGGACATCTGAACTGGAGACCGCATCAGCGGCCGACTGTGCCTCGCCCTCCAGATCGGCGAAGCTTGCTTCCACATCAGACCAGCCGGTGGCATGTGCAAGACCAGGAACGTTTGCCTCGCTTGTGATCTCATCGGCCTTCAATGTCCCTGTTGCAGAATCACTGCCGCATCCTGTCAGTCCTGCCATAAGGGCACCTGACATAACAATCGCCGTACCAACAACTGCCAGTTTCTTCATTCCTGTCTTCCCCTCCTTGTTTGTAACGGACTGCTTCATTGCCTCATTCCTTTCTCTCGCGCTTTTCTCTGCTCTTCATTTGCATGAGGTGGAATCATCTAATGGTCATAAACCTCCTCTACACCGGTAAGTGAGCGCACCCGCTCATGAATGGACTTGAGTTGACCAGGCTGGTAGGTCAGTTGGCTCATCTCGTAACGGTCGAAGCCGCCGAGGACGATATCTGCGGCGCTGACCTCCTTCGAGACGGTCAAAGCGCCTTCATTGCAGATCTCCGTGCAGCAGCGACACTGCACACAGTCTTGCGGGTGATGTTCGATGCCGCACGTTCCGTCTTCCTCGTCGAATTTGGTGATTGCTCCTGTCGGACAGAACGTGGCGCACATCCGGCATGAGTTGCAGGCATCTGTGTCGATAACGACATGTCCCCAAAGACGGGTTTCGAGAAACTCTTCGGAAGGGGTTCCGAGCGATTGCAGCGCTTCGATGATGTGCCGGCGACGGGAGGGGATGAAATGCGGCATCGTTCCATCCTCCATGACCGGGACGTAATGTACCTGTTCGGGTTGTGGTAAGTCGAGCGTTTTTTCCAATGTGTATCCGACGGTCGTGTTGGTGGCATCCTTGACGTTCTTGCCGACGTCGAGGAAGAAGTTTCTCTTGCCGACATCATGGTCCTGTCCGCCGGGCAGTTTGCAGAGGGTGGGGAATTTGGGCGTGATGCTTATACGGGCGTCATTGTTCCATGCGCGCAGCAGGGTTGTTGCGGTGTCGCAGACCGACTGCGCGACCTTCCTACCATTGTTGAACTGGCAGCCTTCACACGCATCGCTGACAAGCACGATACGTTTCGCTCCTAAGCTTGCGAGCATGATCAGCAAGCTCTCCTCGACGCGGCCGAGACAGCGGACGGAAACGATCTTATCGACGTCCGCCCGTCCTTCTACCCGGTCGAGTGCATGTTTGCAGGCTATGGTCACCGTGCCTTCTGTAGCCCGCATGACTTCGACGCTGCGCGTGAATAGAGCGGCGTCGGAGGGATTGTGTGTTTCGAGCGCGCAGGTTGGGCAGACGGTTGCGCATGTTCCGCATCCGATGCAGCGCTCAGGAGATATAACCAGTTCGTTGTCCTGCATGGAAATACAGCCGGAGGTACAGGCCTCCGCGCATCGGGTACATCCTGCATTCCGATTGCGGACGTTTGCACAGCGATGCTGATAAACGGAAACATATCTGCTTTGCAGCCTGTCGAGTAGCCCGCCGATATTGTCTATGCTAAACATATGCTCAACACGCTCCTTCGGCCACCAGGTCTGCTTCAGCTTCGAACTCGTTTTCTGTCTGCTCTTCACTCGACGCCTCTGCGGCGGCTTCTTCGACCTCGGCGTCTCCTGTCTGTTCCTCTTCGCCATTCGGGACCGATTCGGGTTTGTCACAGAACTCCCGTGTGCCCATATCGATATAACGAACGCTTCCATCGTTGAAGATGACGCCCCATACCTCGGCATTTTCAGGCTCGGTCTCTTCGTTTTCCACATCGTCCTGCGTTTGCTCAGCCTGCTCGAACTCAAACGTCAGCGATTGGGCGGCATCGTTGCTCTCGTCAGCGAGATGCAACGCCTCGACACCCTGCGTCCGGGACGGCGGCTCCTTTTCGTCTTCTTTATCGGCTTCATCAAGGTCTTCGGAATCGCCGATGTCGCTGCTTTCCGCATTGTCTGCGCTATCGTCGGTATCGACGGAATCCTCCTCGCTTTCTCCGGTCTCGGTCGGCGCCTCTGCGGCCTCCTTCAACGCCTCGAGTTCTTCGGTCAGCACATCGAAATCGATAAAGGGCGCATCGACGCGGGCAACATCGTCGATGTCGAGGAGATCGCTGTTCAACAACTCATAGAAGGTATCGAGAGCTTCTTCCACATCGCCGAATCTGTTCGTGTCGGTGTTGGCAACGGTCAAAACACAGGTGTCGAAACGCAACTCCAAGCGCTCGAACTGCAAGGCCTGCTTTACCTCGGAGGAGAGGTTGTTCGGTGCCTCCAGTCTCAGCAGATCGTTCTGAAGATCTTGGACCCGCGTCTTTGTCTGAGGGCGGATTACCTTCTTCCAATTCTGGCGGGCGACCGGATCGTCCTGTTCCCAGATCGGTCGGCGCAGGATGCTTACGCGCAGTGCCAGGGTCGGCAGAGCCTGAGGCAGTGACCGTATCGCCTCATACATGCTTGCCTCACGCGTTTTGGGGATGGTGGTGTTGGCCGCTTCCTTGGGACGTTCGAACAGAGGCTCACTCAAAATGCGAGGCAGTTTTCCATGTTCGGTGTCGATGTTTGTGCGTTCGGTGTTCGGAATGCCGAAGGTCTTGCGCATGGCGAAGGTCTCATCGTGCGTTCGTATCGCTTGTGCGGTGATGAGTTTGCCGAGAGCATTGGTCGGTTCTTCCGGTTCGACGCTCTCACTCGGCAGTCCATAGTTTTTGATGATGGCATGGCGCGTCGGCGCGCACTTGAACACTCGTGACAAAACCTGCGGCGTGATCAGATCATCATCAAGTTCTCCGGTTTCAACGATGATGCGAAAGGTCGTGCGTATCATCTCATCCTCCCTTTCCCGCATGGTTGTGTAAAAGTCGCTGCGGTCTGCTTGCATGTCCGAACCGTAACGTTGTCTCGATTCTAGAAAAGGGATTCGGCCGAGGACTAGGTTCGGCTCGCGTGATTTTTTGGAAATACCCCCTCTTTCGTCCTGCGTAATAGTTCGCCACGAACTATGTCAGCCCGATAAGAGTCCGTCTGTTTTGCTGAAAATGGCTGATGCGGAACGATTACAGCCAAAAACGCACTCCCTATCATTCCTCTTGTCCCCAACGTGAAGCGCAGCATTTGGAAAGGGGTTTGATGATCGTGGACTACGAGAAGCAACAATCTCCGAATGGAATGGCGGGCAGTGGTGCACAGCCGGGCGCCGGTGCTTCGAAGCTACCGTTTTTGTCTCCGGAAGAAGGAGAACGTCAGTTACAGGCGCAGCGCGATGCCGAGCGTATGACCGACGAAGAATTCGATGCGCTTTGGAAGGAGCTGCGGCAGGATGCGCTCGAAGCCGAAGGACGAGATGATGTCTTGGCGACTTCGGCGGATGATCGCTCTGCACTGGCAGAAGACGCACAAGACGACACCGTCGAAGACGCGCAGGAGGACGCTGAGGTCATAGAGGAAGAGGAGCCGGATGAGGAGCTGACCTTCGACGAGTCCGTCGATCGCCTGATGGACACCGTCAACAACACCCCGCGCTTCCGTGAGATCCTCCGTAAAACACTCGTGTTCTGCCAGACGCGCCGTATGTTGCGGGAAGTCGAAGACGAAATCCAAACCTATCCGGAATACGAGCAAGCAGCTGAAAATCCTTATCGCCTTATCCGTTACCTCATCGATGGCGATGGCTTGTATCGCATCGAGTTGGACGAGGAAGGCGAAGAGGTGACCGCCGATCGTAAGGAAGGGTTGACCGAAGACGAGATAGACGACCTGATCTTTGACTTCGCGCTCGAGACAACCCCGGTCGGAGCCGAGGTAGCCAATCGCCTCGCTCCCCATACACGTATCAGAGATCTTCTGAATCTGATGCCTGTCCGTTTTGACAGCTATGTCAATGTGCTCGAGTTCTGTCAAGAGCCGCGCACCATGAAAGAGATCGACGCGCTGTTTGAAGGCGTCGATATGAAAGCTCTCGGCATCGTCGGAGCGGACGACTCCATCGCCATACAGCCAAGTGTCTTCGTGGACAAGCTTGAGCGGGCCGGCGCCCTGGTCTGGAAAGGAAACTGGAACCTGACTGCTGAGGGCAAGGCTTTTTTGGAAACCGTTCAAAAGGCGCGTGCGTAGGTTTTATCTGCGGGGCGAACCCTGCATATAAGCGATAAGCGAGCGAGATCGTGTACGAGAGATTTGGAGGAAGGGAGTTAACGGCAGCAATGAGTTCGATACAAGGACATGAGGAGGCAAGAACAGTATGGAAAAGCAGACGCTAACACGACGTACCTTTGTTGAGCTGGCTACGCTGACAAGCGCTGTGGCGGCTTTTGGCGTTTCATTCGGCTCCAAACTGGAAGAGCGTGAGCAGGCTTATGCGGCATCGGCACCGGAGCGTCAGGTCTATACCACGGTCTGCCACGGCTGCATCCAGGTGTGCCCGTGCAAGGTCTATGTGGAAGATGGGGTCGTCGTCAAGCTCGAAGGCCATCCCGATGCTCCCATCAACAAAGGCGGCATGTGCCTGAAGGGACTTGGGCAACTACAGACGATGTACAGTCCACGACGTGTCATTCATCCGCTCAAGCGTGCGGGCGAGCGCGGCACCAACGAATGGGAAGTTATCTCTTGGGACGAAGCCATCCAGCTCGGCGGCGAGCAGTTTGCAACGGCCATCGAAAAGTACGGCCCCTATTCTCTCTGGGGCGCTTCCGGTGGTGGCGGCCTTTATGCGTCCGAAATCGCAACGGGCATGCAGTACACCTTCGGCTGCGCCGTCGAGGCCTGCACCGGCGCACTGCAGTGTTATTGCCCGCGTTCCTCCATCGCCGCTCTGATGTGGTCTGGCTGGAATCAATCGATGGCCGATTCCGCCTGCCTGGAACCGCTGAACGAGTACAACCCGACCATGGAGGTTCTCGTCGAGTGGGGCGCACAGCCGGCGGTTTCTCAGACTGCACAAAGTGGCCGTGGTGTTGCAGATGCGCGCAGCGACCGTGGTTTGAAAACCATCGTCATCGATCCGAACATGTCACCCGATGCCGTCAAGGCGGATGTGTGGCTGCCGGTGCGTCCTGGCTCCGATACCGCTATGGAGCTGGGTTGGCTGCGCTACATCATGGACAAGAAGCTCTACGATGAGGATTTCTGCAAGTATTGGACCAATCTGCCTTTCCTGATCAACACCGAGACGAAACTCCCCATCGAGGCCGAAGAGATCTGGCCGGATTACGTCAATCCGTGCATTGACCCGAACGAGGTCTATGACACACCGGCTTACGTGTGCTGGGATAACTTGACCGGCACCTATCAGCCGTTCCCCTTCTCGGCTCCCGAGGATGCGCAGGTCGATCCTGAACTCTTCAAAGAGGTCAAGATTCCCGAGCTGGGTGTCAAGGCGAAGACGGCTGGGCAGATCTACTGGGAAGAGGCGGAGCCGTGGACGCTCGAGCATACCGCCGAAATCACGAACGTCCCCGCTGACTTGATCGAGGAGGCCCTGGAGCTTTATACCGGTGCCGAGCACGCCGGCATCGCCCATGGCGTCTTCTCGGACATGATGCAGATCAACGGTGAGGTGCCTCTCGGCTGTCTGGCCATCGATTTCATGATGGGTCATGCAAACCAGCCAGGTGCCACGCTGACGAACCGTGGTGAGGAGTCCCTCTCCACGTCGCGTCCGACCGGGCCGTACAAGCTGCTTGTCATCTCATACCAGCTGGAGCGCTGGTGGTTCGGTATCAGCTGGACCATCGGATGGACCAAAAAGCAGAATGACAAGAACATCAAGGAGCAGCTCAAGGAGCTCGGCAAACACAACGACCATCCGGAGCAACGACGCGACCAGATGGCGCAGGCCATCAAAGACCGCCTCGGTGTCGTGCACCACAAAGCTGCCCAGTATTGGGAGCAGACAGGTCCCGGCATGATTCGCGAAGCGGTCGAGACCGGCGAGCCCTATCGTCCCAGGCTGCTGTACGAAGTGTCGGGCAACAAGATGGCGATGATCGCCAACGCCACACAATGGGGCAAGGCCATGAGGGAGAACCTGGATTTCGCGATCCAGCAGTATCCGATGATCACGTCCGAGACGATCGAATATATCGATCTCTTCTATCCGACGGTCGAATGGCTCGAATACAACAACGGCATCAACCTGACCGTTCAGTGCAACACACAGTGGCTGCGCCGCTCCGTTGTGCACATCGGCGAAACCGTGCACCCAGAACAGGCTTATACGCTGACCGTCAACAAGTGCTGTGACATCTTGGGCGGATACGACAAGATTTTGAGCCATGACTTCGTATACGTGCTCGGCATGTTCGATAACTATGATGAGAAAAAAGCCGAATGGGCGGCCGTGTACGGTGCGCCTTCATGGGACGAACTCATCAACAACCAGGACAAGTACTCACCGCTTGTTACGCCCCCGGAGGAGTTCTGGTATTACTACCAGCATGAAAACATCGTAGATGACGGCTTACCGGCGGGCTTCGGCACCGAGTCACGTAAGATCGAGGTCTACTGCTCGGCCAACATCAAGATGGCCCGCACGGGCTTCCCGTACGTCTATCCGTACGATCTCGACCCCTGCGACGACTATCCGGCCATCTGCCAGTATCTCGAAAACGAAGAAAACGCCCTGACCGACACCGAGTACCCGCTCACGTTCACGTCTGGTCGCGTGCACTACTGGCATCACGGCACCATGCGGCACTGCGCCTTTAACCGCGAACTGCTTCCTGCGCCCGATTGCCGCATCAACCCGGAGACCGCCAAAAAATACGGTATCGAGCATGGCGACTGGGTGAAGATCACCTCCCGCCGCGGGTCGACGCATGGCCGTGCCTATGTGACCAAAGGCGTTGCACCCGACACGGTGTTCCAAGAGCGTTTCTGGAATCCGGAATGCTACGACGACACACAAAGGGATCCGTCGAACGGCTGGGAGGAATGTAACGTCAACGTCTTGACCCCCGATACGGCACGCTCACGCATGTATGGAGGATCCACGTACCGTGGGTTCCAGGTCAAGATCGAAAAATCCGAGCGCCCGCCGCGCATCTGGGTGGAGCCGGAGGAATTCGAACCGTTTATGCCGACGCTGCAAAATGAGCCGCTGACGAATGAAGATGAGGTGTTGCCCAATGCGTAGGACACTCGTTATCAACCTTGACCGCTGTTCTGGCTGTGACAGTTGCGTGACCGTCTGCAAGTATGAGAACGGTCTACAGCTGGGGGAATATTACAACCGTGTGGTGGCGGTCGGACCGTACGGTGACTTCCCTCGTGTATCCATGTACTGGCTGCCGATCCAATGCCAGCAATGTGAGAACCCGCAATGCGTGCATGTGTGCCCGACGGGCGCAAGTTATCGCGACGAAAAGACAGGCGTCGTTCTGGTCAACGCGGATAAGTGCATCGGCTGCTCGTACTGCATCTACGCCTGCCCCTACGGCGTTCGTTCTTTGAACAAAGAGACGAACGTCGCACAGAAGTGCACCCTCTGCTCGCAGCTGACAGCAGATGGCAGCGATGTACCGGTTTGTGTGCACAACTGCCCGACCGGCGCTCGCTTCTTCGGAGATTTGGATGATCCGGACAGCGAAGCCTCCCAAGAGCTTGCACGCTATGACGACGATTGCATCCACAGCTTGTCGGATCCGAAAAATGCCGGACCGACCTGCAAGTATATCCTGTCGCCTAAATACGCCGAGTGGAAGGAGATTCACCAATGAACCTCGATATTCAATGGCCCCTGGTTCTCTTTTCTCTGATTGCCGGTGCAGGTGGCGCGCTTGCATGCTTCGTAGGCATCTCCGAGCTGATCGGTAAGGCCCGCCAAGCACGGTTCATCGGCATCATCGTGGCGATCATCCTGACGGCGGTCGGCGGCGCTTTCTCCCTGCTGCACCTGCAGGTACCGCAAAACGTGATGGCGGCTATCACCAATCTCGGGTCCTTTTCGGGCATCTCCCTTGAATTGATGATGGTTGGTCTCACGATAGTCATTGGCATCATCTACGCGATTTTGATCAAACGTGATGTCGCCGCGGTCGCTCTGAAGGTGTTTGCCGTGCTGTCCATCCTCAGTGGTCTGGTGCTGACCTTTATCTGCGGGCACGGCTACGTCATCGAGTCGCGAGCATTCTGGGATACCGAATTGCTGCCGCTTGCCTATATGGGCTCGTCGCTGCCCATCGGCGCCTTCCTCTTCTTGGCGATTGCCAAGGGCATGAAGGCCTCTACCGAAGATTTGCGTGGATTTCGAATCTATACCATTGCGGCGGTCGTTATTTCCGTTGCCTTCCTGGCGGCGTATTTGATCTTCGTCGGAGCCGATGTGGCCGGGCGTAACATCCTGGTCTCCTGGATCGGCGTCCTGGTCTGCGGCATCGTCGCGGTCATCGTCTTTTTGATCGTGTATTTGCTCAATACCAACACGAAGTCGTTCATGCCGATTGTCTGCATTGCGCTTGCGTTTGCAATCATTGGCGCAGGCAGCGTCAGAGTCATGATGTGGGTTGCGAGCGACCCGTATTTCAACGCCTGGTACATCGAGGCGAATGACATCAACATCCTGACGGACGATTACTAGAGCTTGCATGTGCAACCGCCCCGTCGATCAGGGGCGGTTGCAAGCCGGAGGCCCACAGTGAGTCGCTGCGGGTCTTCGGCTTGCTACAGAAAGTTCAACGGCAGAGAAGACGGGAGGACGACGATGGCGACCAAGGAAGAAGCAATCGAAATCGTTGAAGCTCGCGCTAGCATGTATGAGACCTTGGCGAGCTTGTACTTCGACCCCGTAAGCGAAGAACGCATCGAGGCCATGGCGGCGCAGGATTATACGGATTTGCGCAATAATCCGAATGAACTCATTGCAAGCGGGTTTAACGATATCTACCGTTACCTGCGTAAACGCAATACCGGAACGCGTCAAGAGCTGTCGGTTGATTTTACGTCCTGCTTTCTTGGGATGCACTCGTATAAGGGGCTCGTTGCGCAGCCCTATGAATCCCTCTTCTTGGATCCGAGTGGAGAACTGTATGCAGCTCCTCGGAAAGAGGTTCACAGCTTCTACAAGCGTGAATGCGTCGCGCTGCAGTCTGGCTACGACTATCCGGAAGACCACTTGGCGTTCGAATGCGAGTTCATGTCCATCCTCTGCCATCGGACGTCCGCTGCGCTCGAAGAAGACAATACGGACGAAGCGCTCCGGCTGCTCGACGTACAGAGCGAGTTCATGGAAGAGCATATCAACCGCTGGTTCCGCCGCCTTCATGACCTGGCGCTGAAATTTATCAAGACACGTTTTTATCGGGGCGTGCTTGATATCACCCAAGGATTCTTCGACAGCGAACCAGCGTCCATCAGCAACATCTCTGAAGAGATTACAAAAGGCTTCGAACCTGCTCCTGAAAAAGAGGATGCGGGAGAGGAATCGACGGTGGAGACCAGCAAGCCAGAAGAGGACGCGGCCGCCGAAGGCGCCGAATAGAACCGACACCAATCAAGAGAAAACGAGGTGGCATCATGCCTTCAGCCGAAGATTCCGAAAACAAGGAAGCTGATGAAACGGCGACAGAGACGCCGAAAACCTCCGGAATCACCCGCCGTTCGTTTGTCTACGGCGGGGGAGGTATCGTCGCGTTGTTGGCGCTCGGGGGTGTGTCGGTTGCCATCGGTGACGACAAGAGCCTGATTAGGCCTCCAGGGGCAAACGAGTCCTCTTCGTTTCTCGCCCAGTGCATACGCTGTGACCGGTGTAGAAGCGCCTGTCCCCGTGACGCGATCGGCGTCGCAAAGCTCGGCAGCGGTCTTATGGCGGTACGGACGCCGACGATGGAGTTTCGCAAGGGGTATTGCGACACCTGCGATGGAGATTATCTCTGCATCGAAGTCTGCGACACCGGTGCCTTGGGCGCCTTCGATCCTACAACAGACAAGATCGGCATGGCCGTCATCGATGAGGAGAAATGTGAGACCTACCTCATCTCCGCATCGTGTGGTCGGGTGTGTATGGATGCCTGTCCTGCAAACGCCTTGGTAGAAGATGAAGAAGGCCGGGTACATGTCGACGAAGATGCATGTTGGGGCTGTGGGGCATGCGAGTACGTGTGTCCGGCGAATGCATACCGTGCCTATGACGGCAGCCCAATGCGGGGAGTCAATATCGAACCACTGGAGCGTGATCTGTAATGGCAGAGCAGACGAAAGAAAAACGCACCCGTCCCTATTTGCGCATTCGCACGGTCGTACGTCTTGTCATTCTGGTGCTGATCGCCGCCGGCCTCATCTTCAATCTCGGCTGGGGGAGCTATTCGAGCGAGGGAATCGGTTTTATCGCAGCCATCTGCCCGCTCGGTGCGCTTGAAAGCATTTTTGGAAGTTGGGCCTTTGTCCCGCGTCTGATCATAGCCCTCGTCGCTATCTGCATCATCATCTGGTTGGCTGGCAGATCCTTCTGCTCCTGGATGTGTCCCGTTCCTCCGCTCTCCCGGTTTTTCCGAACGCGTAAGCAGCGTGAGCGCGAAGCGAAGGAACAGTCCGAAGCAGGAATCGTTGCCTACGACCGTTATTGTGAGTCTTGCAAGGACGGAGACAAGGGATGCCAAGGCGGATGCTCCCACACCAAGACAAAATTCGACTCTCGCACAGCGGTCCTGTGCGGAACGCTCGGATCTGCCGCGATTTTCGGCTTTCCCGTGTTCTGCCTGATCTGCCCGGTCGGACTGACCTGTGCGACGCTGGTAGCTCTCATGCGCTTCATCGGCTTCAACGAACCCTCGTGGGGCCTGCTGGTCTTTCCCGTCGTCGTTATCTTGGAGATGACCGTTCTGCGCAAGTGGTGCTCGAAGATCTGCCCGATTTCCGCGCTTATGTCGCTCATCGGACGTCTCAATCGCACTTTCCGTCCGAAGGTCGACACGGAAAAATGTATCCGGTCAGCCAACGGCGACGCATGCCATGCATGCGCGAGCGCCTGTCCGGTACATATCGATCCGCACAGCAATCTCGGTTTGGTTTCGACAACCGAGTGTACGCGCTGCGGACACTGCGCCGAGGCGTGTCCGACCGGAGCTATTACCTTTCCTTTTATAGCGAGACGAGGACAAAATAAGAGCAAGAAAACTGCTGCTTAGCATTGGAAATGACCAAGCTGCGCGTGCTAAGATTGATGGGCGATACCTCGGAGGGACCTGAAGTCAGGATGTAGGTGTTGTTCAGGCAGCGCGTGCTGAGTGTTGTGCCGCGTGACCGTAGATTTCTATGGTGGGAGGCACGGTATGTCACGCGAGCGGGACTCTTCAGATGTACTGACATTCGGCGGCTTAAGGTTGTCCGCAACCGACTTCATGTTGATTCTCGCCTTTGGGTCGGTCTTCTCCTTTCTGTGGCTGACCATCAATTACGGGCTCTGCAATCCAACCGAAAATTTCATGACCTTTGATATCGGGGTCATCGCGGCTTTGTGTCTGATGGGTCTGCTCGCAATCGTCATGTATCGTCGTTTTGAAGCGGTTGCTGCTTTCATTTCCAGACCTTTGTTTTTGCTTGCCTGTAGTCTGGTCTGCGCTGCCTGCTCTTTTATCCTCGTCTCCCACCTGCTTGCGTCGTCTACCATCGGAACCCTGATTGTCCTCATCGTTTGTATCTGCACGTTTTGTATCCTTTTGTTCCACGTCCTGCGTGAACTGATCTGTCATATTCGGGAATCGTCGTTTCTTGCGGTCTTGCATGCTTCCCTTGTTCTTTCGTTCATCCTTTATGCTGCCGTTCTTCTGCTGAACGGGCTCGCAACGAATATTCTATTCGCTGCGCTACCTCTTATTGCCGCTCTTGCCATCGTCGCTTTTTATCGTATGGACGCCTCTTCTGAAAGCCTGCCAGCGTCCCCGTTTTGGATCTCGCCGCATTCCGTCGTCGCGTCCTCGATCGAAGAGGAAGGAGTAGAGGAACCGCGTGTCGTGGAGGCTGATGAACATCAAGCGACGTCGCCGCAAACGAGCACCCGTGCGAGAAGAGCCCTCTATAGGATGGCCGTTCTTTTCGGACTTTTCGGCTTCTATGTCGCTTTTGAGCGTCTGTGGATGATCGAGACAACAAGCTGGAACTCAGAGCAGTTCCTCACCGGAGCGTCATCAGCGCTGGCCATCTTGGCAATCCTTGGACTTGTAATCTTGGTTGCTATCGCCTGTAACACGACTCTGCGCTTTGTGCATGCCTATTACATTATCGGGGGTTTCGGTCTCTGTTTTGCGCCGATGATTATCGTTTTGACGGGCGTCAATTTTGAACCGGTCCGTATCATCGAAGACGGTTCTTATGCACTGCTGATGCTGTCGGCCACCTATGCGATGTTTTCCTGTGTGCATCGCCACCGATTGCAGCCGGACAAGGTCATTGCCATTTCGACCGGCATCGCCTGTCTTGGTGTCGCCGCGGGATGGGGCGCGCAACTCATCATCCTCGCTGTGCGGAACGGCGTCGAACTTGACACGGTGTATATCCTCGCTCTGACCTTCATCGTATTGGCCTATTTCCTCTTCGGCTTTTCTCCCGATGCTTACAACCAACTGATAGTGGGGGCTCTTCCCTCGGAGAATGTGACCAATGCAGGCACTTGCAACAGCACTGACCGTGCGCCGCGTTCTGCTCCTGCTGATGATGCGAATCAGGCATCTGGAGAGGGGCAGTACGGCCATGTCACTTTCAAGGAGGCCGCTGAGAGTTTGGCGCAAAAGAGCGACCTTTCAAAGCGGGAGACCGAGATACTGTTCCACATGATCAAAGGTCACAGCGATCAGCGCATTGCCGACGAGCTGACGGTCAGCTACCACACCGTGCGCTCCCATGTCCGTCATATCTATACCAAAATGGATGTGCACGATCGCGAGAGTCTGCTCGATGCCATTGCAGAAGAACAGGACAACTCCCAACCAGACGCCCCCGCCACTTCCTCCAGGGCATAAAAGACGTATACCGCTGCGCTGGGACCTGTCCTCGAATAGGGGATCGGTCGTAAGTCGGGCGTACGTGAACGGCGAGAGATCTTACTGTGCCTTGGCCTCTTCGATCTGGTCGGCCAACCACTCGACCCAGGCGTCGACCCCGTCTCCGGTGGTGGAGGAGAGCGGGAAGTACGGCGCGGTCGGGTTGAGCTGCTTGATGCTGTCAGTGAAGGCATCCGTGGAGAAGTCGAAGGCCGGCAGGGTGTCGGTCTTGTTCAAGATGATGGCCTGCGAGACCTGGAAGATGCCCGGGTACTTAAGCGGCTTGTCGTCTCCTTCCGGGACGGACAGGATCATGATCTTTTTGTCTTCGCCGAGGTAGAAGTCGGTTGGGCAGATCAGGTTGCCGACGTTTTCGATGAAGATGAGGTCGATCTCGTCGAGGTCGAGCACATCGAGCGCGCGCTTGACCATGTCGGCCTCCAGATGGCAGGCGCCGCCGGTGTTGATCTGCACCGCCGGGATGCCCTCCTCCTTGATGGCGACCGCGTCCACGTCGCTTGCGATGTCACCTTCGATGACCGCGATCTTGTAGCGGTCGCCCAAGGCGTGGATGGTCGCCAGGATCACCGAGGTCTTGCCGGCTCCCGGCGAGGCGAGCAGGTCGACGGTATAGACCTGTTTTTCCTTGAGCAGCTCATGGTTTTCCTGGGCGAGGCGATCGTTTTTGTCGAGAATCTTCTGCTCCAGATCGATCTGCGCCATCACGAGCCTCCCTCTTCGTCCGGTGTGTCAATCTCAATCGACGCGATGTGCAGGTCGCGCCCTTCGATGAGCCTGCAACCGACAGCTCCGCAGTTCGGGCAGGTCATGTGGAAGCGGTCGTGCTCGAACTCGAGGCCGCACTCCTTGCAGACCGAGCGCGGTTTGATGAAGTTCATGTTCAGCTTCGCTCCCTCGAAGAGCGGATCGTCTTCGCAGAGCACTCCGAACGCGAATTCCATGACATCCTCGATAACCTCGGTCATCTCACCGATGTCGAGGTTGACGGCGACGACCTTCGTCGCATGGTTCTCTTCGGCGACCGGCCTGACGGAGTCCATGACGCTCTGCATCAGGCTGAGCTCATGCACTGGCTGCGACCTGCTGTTGTGGCTGCTGTTGCTCCAGTGCGCTCCCTGCCTCTTCCTGCTTCTGCCGCGCGATCTTTTTGTTGAGCGCGATGCGTGCGGCGGCCAAGGCGACCTCGTAAAGGGCGACGAGTGCGGCGAACATGATGATCATCGTGACGGGAGAGGCATCGGGTGTGACGACGGCCGCGACGACCATGAGCACGATGTAGACGATGCGCCAGCTGTGCCGCAACTTCTTGTACGGCACGATGTCGAACAGGATGAGGTAGAAGATGACGAGCGGCAGCTGGAAGGCGATGCCGAATGCCAACAGGAAGAGCTCGACATAATGCAGGTAGTCGCTCGCCTGCGGCATGACGTCGCCGACCGAATAGCCCTCGCCGGTAAGCCACTGGAACGCCGGGCCGAGGCAGAACATGTAGCAGAAGACCATGCCCAACGCGAAGAGGAAGACCGCGATGGCGAACGTCGGCAGGACGTAGTGGCGTTCCTTGGGCTTGAGCGCCGGAAGGAAGAAGGCGAGCAGCTGCCAGAAGATGACCGGACTCGCGGCCACGACCCCGGCAAAGAGTGCGACGCGCAACTTGACGGAGAAGCCTTCGAAGGCGCCGATGACGATAAGGGTGCCGTCATCCGGCAGATATTGCGATATCGGCTGTTCCAAGAATTCCACGAGTTGCGGGGCAAGCATGTAGAAGACGACGGTTGCAACCAGGACGCAGACGACGATGACGACCAGACGGCGGCGGAGTTCGCCGATATGATCGAGCAGGGGCATACGCGCAGGACCGATGGGCATGCTTACTCACCGCCCTTCGCGCTCTGCCGTGCAGGGGGTTTCGCCGCCGATGTCTTGGGTGCTGCCGTCTTTGTGCTGCTCTTCTTCGGAGCAGCGGAGCCGGCGGCCGCCTTCTTGGGAGCAGTCTGCTTGGAAGCGCCCTGTTTTGCGGCACCGGATGCGGATGCGCTCTTCTTCGAAGCGGTCTGCTTGGATGCCGCCTTCTTTGCAGCGGTCTGAGCAGTCGAAGATGGAGCCGTCTCCTTCTTCGGGGCGCTCTTGGCGGCGGAGGGCTTCGATGCCGACGCCTTCGGAGAACTTGGCTTTGCGGCAGCGTCGCTCTTGGTAGAAGCTGGTTTTTCTGTCGCGGAGGCCTTGTTGCCTGCGTCCTTGTTCTTGGAATCGAGCCCGTAGAGGGAGGCTGCGAGGTTTTCGCTGGACTGCTTTTCCTTCTCCTCCATCTTGACCTTTTTGAGTGTCCGTTCGGCCGATTCCGGCTCGCGTTTGCCGGTAAACGTCTCCTTCATCCCGCTCATGTTGAACGGGTCCTTGAACATGTCCTTGGTCTCGTTCAGTGTGGAGTTGATGGAGGCGATGTCTTCGCTCAGAGGCGCAGCTTGCTCTTCGATGGAGTCCTTGACCGGCTCCATGGTCGTCATGAAGGGATCGTAGACTTCTTCCTTGATTTTCTTGTTGGCCTCTTCTGAAGCTGTTCTGAATTGACGAATCGCGCGACCGACGGTGCGGCCCACCTGAGGCAACTTCTCCGGGCCAAAGATCAGGAAACCGAAGAAGAGTATGAGGATCAACTCAGTGCTACCAATACCAAACACGGTACTACCCTTCGCACACATATTCGATTCCCTGCAGGTTTGCTACTTTACCACACGCGGGCAAACGCCGCGACCTTCACCTCGAATACTCCCGAACTTAGCAACCGATTTGTTGCCGTAGCCAGTGTCGCGCCGGTCGTCATCACATCGTCGATCAGCAGAACACGGGCTCCGACCAGTCCATCGGCGGCCTTTGTCGAGGTCAGGGAGTCGGCGAGGTTGCGTTGCCGCTCTTCGGCGGAGAGCAGACGCTGATCGAGGGCCTTGTGCGAGGCGAGGGCGGCCACGAGCGGCAGGTCGCAGGCTTGGGAGATGAGACGTGCCAGGCGGTCCATGTGGTCGTATCCGCGTTTACGGAGCGCCTCGGGGGTGGTCGGGATGGCGACCAGCGCATCCGCCCAAGCCGCCCAGTCCCCGATGGTGGCGACGAACAGGTCGGCGATGATGGTGTCGAGACGGACCTCGTCGGCGTCCTTGTAGGTGGTGATAAGGTCGCGTGCGACACCCTCGTACGAGGCACAGCAGCGTGCCTGTGTAAACGGGAACGGATGCGGGGTGAAGAGGCCCTGATCGAACAGGCGGCGCTGGGATTCGCTCATCGTGCGTTCGGGGTGGGGATCACAGCAGGCGCTGCAGACCAACTGTCCATACGGTGCCCCGCAGGTAGGACAGGCGGTATCGGGATCGATCAGGGGAAGTGCCGCCCGGCAGTCGTCGCAGAGCAGCGGTCCGATGGCGTTGCAGGAGCAGCAGCGCGTCGGCCAGATGAGTTCCGCAACTGTGTCGCCGAGCGTGCGGGTGAGGCGTTCGAACACGGGCATGAAGACCTTTCCGCCCTGTTCTCTCAATCAACCTCCATTATAGCCACACCGTGCGCCGGAGCCGACAGCCGTCGCCGGATGTGCGTTTCGCAGAAAATCTCCGTCAAGGGCGGGAATCCTTTCGAAAAATTTCTGGTACCTTGTATCAACGCTTAAAAGCGGTGTACGATACGCGGCACGTTTTTGAGCGCCGTTATCTGCATGCGCGCCGAACGTCTGCGAAGCCCGAAACGGAGGATTGAAAAACCCCGCCATGGAACTGATCATCACCGAAAAGAACATCGCAGCCTCCAAGATCGCCACGCTGTTGGCGGACGGAAAGCCGAGTTCCGACAAGGTGTATTCGACGCCGGTCTACCGCTTCAAGCAGAACGGGGAAGACTGTGTGATCATCGGCCTGAAGGGGCACATCCTCGAGGCGGATTTTCCGGCCGAGCTGGTCTACGGCAAGCAGGGTTGGGTCGCCCTCGATGCCGACGGAGCCGTCATCCCGGCCCCGGACATACCCTCCTCGCTGCCGACTCCGCCGTGGGAATCCAAGCGCAGCCCGTATACCGCCGAAGGCATCAAGCTCAATGCCTGGAAGATGCCGGCGCTGCCGTATCTGACCTACGCGCCGCTTCTCAAGCTGCCCTCGGAAAAGGACATCATCCGCTCGCTCAAAAACCTGGCGAAGAAGGCCGACAACGTCATCATCGCGACGGACTTCGACCGCGAAGGGGAGCTCATCGGGATGGACGCCCTGTCCATGGTACGGGAGGTCAACCACGATGTGCCGATCGCGCGGGCACGCTATTCGGCCCTCATCAAGAAGGAGATCGACCACGCCTTCAACCCCGCCAACCTCGTCGAGGTCGACTTCGACCTGGCCCATGCCGGCGAGACGCGCCAGTACATCGACCTCATCTGGGGCGCTGTGCTCACGCGCTATTTGACCATCGTCAAGTACAGCGGCTTCGGCAACACCCGCTCCGCCGGCCGCGTCCAGACGCCGACGCTGGCCTTGGTGGTCGACCGCGAGCGCGAGCGTGAGGCGTTCGTTCCCGAAGATTACTGGGTCATCACCGCAGCGCTCGCCCAGCAAGGTGCCGCCGCCGACGACGAGTTTTCCGCCACCCATGCGACCGCACGCTTCAAGGTGGAGGCCGAGGCCCAAAAGGTCATGGACACGATCCAGGGTGCCTCCGAGGCGACCGTGCGCAGCATCGAGAAGAAGCAGCGCCGCTCCATGCCGCCGGCGCCGTTCAACACGACCTCGCTCATGGCCGCGGCATCCGCCGAGGGCATCAAGCCGGCGCGCTGCATGCGCATCGCCGAATCGCTCTACATGAACGGACTCATCTCGTATCCTCGTGTCGACAACACGGTCTATCCGGCCGGCCTCGACTTCGCGGGCACCCTCAACACGTTGAAGGAGAATCCCGCCTACCGGCCGTATGCCGAAAAGCTGCTGGCCAAAGGATCGTTTTCTCCGACACGTGGCAAGCAGGAGGAGACCGATCATCCGCCCATCCATCCGACCGGTGCAGGCGACCCCGACCGCCTTAAGCCCGAGGAGTGGAAGCTCTACAACCTGGTGGCCCGCCGCTTCATGGCGACGCTTTCGGAGCCGGCCGTCATCGAAGGCACCAAGGTGGGTATCGACCTGGCGGGCGAGACCTTCAATGCCAAAGGCGATGTACTGGTCGTGCCCGGGTATCGCGAAATCTACCCGTACGGGCTGAAGAAGGACGAGCAGCTGCCGCCCCTGCAGGAGGGGGAGACCCTCGAGGTGCATGGCACCGACTGCGCGCACAAGCAGACCGAGCCGCCTGCTCGCTACTCCAGCGGCAAGCTCATCCAGGAGATGGAGAAGCGCGGTCTGGGCACCAAGGCGACCCGTCACGACATGATCGATCGCCTCTACAGCCGCCGCTACATCGTCAACGACCCGATCGAGCCGACCCAGCTCGGCGTCGCGGTCATCAACGCCCTCTCGCAGTTCGCGCCGCACATCACGACACCGGACATGACGGCGGAGCTCGAAGACGAGATGAACCAGATCGCCGAGGGCGACCGTGGGCGTGACGAGGTCGTCTTGCACTCGCGTGCGCTGCTCGGCGAGATCATGGACGATCTGATTCCCCGCAAGGACGAGGTCGCCGATGCGATCTCGGATGCGGTCGTCGCGGACAGCCGCGTCGGTACCTGTCCGAAATGCGGTGGCGACCTCTGCGTCAAACAGAGTTCCAAGACCCGCTCGAGTTTCGTGGGCTGCAATTCCTGGCCCGACTGCGATGTGACCTACCCGCTGCCGCAGGGCAAATACGACGCGGTCGACGAACCCTGCCCGGTCTGCGGCGGTGTGCAGATCAAGGTGACGCCGTTTCGGGCGAAGGCCTACACGCACTGCCTCGATCCGGACTGCCCCTCGAACAAGATGCCTGAGATCGACTGCGGACCGTGCCCGGTCTGTGCCGAGGCGGGCCGTGAGGGTCGCCTGATCGCGCAGAAGAACCCCCGAACGCTCAAGCGGTTCATCCGCTGCACGAACCACGACGAATGCGGCGTGAGCTATCCTTTGCCGCAGCGTGGGGAGCTGCAGGCGACCGGCGAGGTCTGCGAGGTCTGCGGAGCCCCGGAGGTCATCGTCACGACCAGCCGTGGCCCTTGGCGTATCTGTGTCAACATGGATTGCCCGTCCAAGGCCGACGACGCCAAGAAGCAGAAGGGCAAGCGCACATCATCGGGCGGCAAAAAGAAGGCCGCGACAAAATAAGCTTTTTACAACCGCATCAGTTTTCGATGTCTATATCGCGATAGGTGTCGAACTCCTCGACGATCTCCTTGCTGGGCGCAGCGGTCAGAAGCGACACGACGACGATGACGATGAGCGACAGAATGAAGCAGGGCAAAAGCTCGTAGATGCCGAAGACCCCACCCAATGGCGAGATCCAGTTGTGCCAGACGACGACGCCGACCGCGCCGACGACCATGCCGGCGATCGCCCCCGGCAGGTTCGTGCGCTTCCAGTACAGGCTCAGCAGCATGAGCGGGCCGAACGAGGCGCCGAAGCCGGCCCAGGCGTATGAGACGATGTTGAAGATGGAGGAGTCCTCGTCAAGCGATATGAGAATGCCGAATATGAAGACGGCGCAGAGCGCAATACGTGCCACGATCATGACCTGGCGGTCGGTCGCGTCACGCTTGAATACACCCTTGAAGATGTCGGTTGCCACCGACGAACCGACGATGAGCAGGTAGGACGAGGCAGAGGACATGGAAGCAGCCAAGATGCCGCAGACCACGATCCCGCAGATGAAGCCCGGTAGGATCATCTGCGTCAGGACGACGAATATGTTTTCGGCTGCTGACTGGGATGCAAACGCGTCCGGTATCGCGGCACGGCCGACGAGGCCGATACAGATGGCACAGGCGAGCGAGACGAGGACCCAGACGGTCGCGATGATACGGGACTTCTTGATTTCGGCCGGCTTGCGGATGCCCATGAAGCGGACGAGCACGTGCGGCATGCCGAAGTAGCCGAGGCCCCAGGCCAGGCAGCTGATGATGGTCAGGACGCCGTATTCCTCCGCGTCGCCGAAGAGCGGCATGCCATCGGCGACGACCTGCATCCCCTCGGCGTCGAGTACCGGTGTCGTCAGGGCGGTCGGGTTGAGGAAGCCGTCGATGTTACCGAGGAAGGCGACCACGTTGTCCACACCGCCTGCCATGGCGACGCTTCCGATGAAGATCGCGATGAGGGCGAAGAACATGAGCGTGCCCTGGATGAAGTCGGTCGTGACGACCGAGAGATAGCCGCCGAGGAAGGTGTAGAGGAAGACGATCGCCGCGCCGATGATCATCATGATCGCGTAGTCGAAACCGAAGAGCGTCGAGAAGAGCTTGCCGCAGGTGACGAAGCAGCTGCCGACGTAGATGCTGAAGAAGATGAGCGTGATGAGTGCCGCGAGGGTGGACAGGATGTGTTTTTGGTCGTGGAAGCGGTTGCTGAAGAACTCGGGCACGGTGATGGCGTTGCCCGCCTTCTCCGAATACTTGCGCAGACGCGTGGCGACGAACTTCCAGTTGAGGTAGGTGCCGGCTGCCAGGCCGATGCCGGTCCACATCGCCTCGGAGGCGCCCATGAAGTAGGCCACGCCGGGAAGCCCCATGAGTAGCCAGCCGCTCATGTCGGAGGCCTCGGCGGAAAGCGCCGTCAGCCACGGACCGACGCCACGCCCGCCCAGAAAGTAGTTCTCGCTCGATTTGTTGGAACGACGTGCATAGATGAAGCCGACCGTCAGGATGACGGCGAAGTAGATAATCATCGCGATCAAGACCACGATGTCGTGCGATGTGAAGCCCATGAAGATCCTCGCCCTTGTACATGCACCGTAGCGACGATGATGTGAGACGTCGCTTCCGCCACGCTATTCCGCTTTATAGCGCAATAGCAGACATTATAGGCGAATCGTATTGGGCGTGCGGAAGCGGTTCCTATTCGGCGTAGAGCGCCGTGGACAGGTAGCGTTCCCCGCCGTCCGGCAAGACGACGACGATGAGCTTGTCGGCGTTTTCCGGCCGCTTGGCAAGCTGCAGGGTCGCCCAGGCAGCCGCTCCCGAGGAAATCCCCACCAGGATGCCTTCGCTCCTGCCGACACGGCGGGCCGTGGCAAAGGCGTCCTCGTCGGTCACGGCGATGACCTCATCGTAGATGGCGGTATCGAGTACATCGGGCACGAATCCGGCGCCGATGCCCTGGATCTTGTGGGAGCCCTTGGTGCCCTGGCTTAAGACCGGGGAAGCGGCGGGTTCCACAGCGACGACCTGGATGTCGGCGTTGTGCTCCTTGAGATATGCGCCCACGCCGGTGATGGTGCCGCCGGTGCCCACGCCGGCGACGAAGATGTCGACGGCCCCGTCGGTATCCTCCCAGATCTCCGGGCCGGTGGTGGCCTTGTGGATGGCCGGGTTGGCGGGGTTGTCGAACTGCCCGGGTATGAAGCTGTCGGGGATGTCGGCGGCCAACTCCTGCGCCTTGGCGATGGCGCCGCTCATGCCGGCTGCTCCGTCGCTTAAGACGACTTCGGCGCCGAAGGCGGCCATCAGCTGGCGACGCTCGACGCTCATGGTCTCCGGCATGACGACCATGCAGCGATACCCTCGTGCCGCCGCGACGGATGCCAGACCGATGCCGGTGTTGCCGGAGGTCGGCTCGATGATGACGGAACCGGGTTTGAGGACGCCACGTTTTTCGGCGTCGTCGAGCATGGCTTGGGCGATGCGGTCTTTGACCGAGCCGGCCGGGTTGAAGCCCTCCAGTTTGCCGACGATGCGGGCCTGCAGGCCTTCGTCTTGCTCGATATGGCTGAGCTCCAAGAGCGGTGTATGTCCGATCAGCTGGTCTGCGCTGCTGTAGATCGTCCCCATGGTGTTCCTCCAAGGTGCATCTCTGCGTGTCTGCTATAAACCCACTAACTTAATGGGTAATAGGATTCTAGCGATGCTTATTCTAACAGTCAAGCGTTGGGAGGGGGAGTTTCATAAACCTACTCATTAGCCATATAATTAAGCAACCGGATCAGAAGATTGGGAGGTGCTTGGCAGTGCTCGTTTCGACCAAAGGCCGCTACGCGCTCCGTGTCATGGTTGACTTGGCCCAGCATACAGATGAAGACCGCATCCCTCTCAAGGAAATTGCCGAACGGCAGGAGATCTCGGAAAAGTATCTCGAATCGATCATCCGTCTTCTGGTGCGCGACGGGTTTGTGGTGGGTGCCCGTGGTAAGGGCGGCGGCTACACCTTGACCCGTGCTCCGCAGGACTACGACGTCTACAGCATCCTGGTGGCCGCCGACGAATCCTTGGCACCGGTCTCCTGCCTCGAAGACGAACCGGTCATCTGTCCGCGGGCGGCGGACTGTCCGACGCTGCCGTTGTGGAGAAACCTCGACCAGCTCATCGAGGACTATTTGCAGGGCGTCAGCCTTGCCGACCTGGTGGATAACACCGCAGGCGGAGATGACTACGTGATATAGGCGGCATCGGCTGCCTGCAGGCGGCCGTCCGAACGCCTAGTATTCCTCTTCCTCCTCGCCTTCGTGGATGTCCGACTTGGGCTTTTCCAGCCCCTCGATGGTGATGTCGTTTTCGGTTGCGTAGTCCCACAAAGCAGCGTGGATGGCTTCCTCGGCTAAAAGTGAGCAGTGGACCTTGATCGGAGGCAGACCGTCGAGTGCCTCCATCACCGCTTTGTTGGTGACCTCCAAGGCCTCTTGGATGTTCTTGCCTTTGACGAGCTCGGTCGCCATGCTGCTCGTCGCAACCGCCGCGCCGCATCCGAAGGTTTTGAATTTGACGTCGCGGATGATTTGGTCGTCGTCGATGTCGAGATAGATGCGCATGATGTCGCCGCATTGGGCGTTGCCGACGGTGCCGACACCGCTTGCGTTTTCTATCTCCCCGACGTTGCGGGGATTGGTGAAGTGGTCCATCACCTTGTCCGAATACATGCTTATACCTCCTGTTTCGCTTCTTGTTTGAGGAAGTCCTCGTAGAGCGGGGACATCGAGCGCAGGTACGGGATGATTTCCTTGAGCGAATCCACGACGTAGTCGGCGTCTTCCATCGTCGTCTCCTCGCTCAGCGTGAGCCGCAATGAGCCGTGGGCGATCTCGTGGGGAAGTCCGATGGCGAGCAGGACATGCGAGGGATCCAGCGATCCGGATGTGCAGGCCGAGCCGCTCGACGCGCAGATGCCTTTGCCGTCGAGCATGATGAGCATCGATTCGCCTTCTATAAACTGGAAACTGATATTGACGTTGTTGGGAAGCCGGTCGCTGCGGTGTCCGTTGAGGCGGCAGTGGTCGATTTCGTTGAGGATCCGATCGATGAGGTGGTCACGCAGTGCGCGCTCATGTGCGGCCGCCTCCTCCATCGTATCCAGGGCCCGCTGCGTCGCAACGCCCATCCCGATGATGCCGGGAACGTTCTCCGTTCCGGCGCGGCGTTTGCGTTCCTGGGCGCCGCCGTGTATGAACGCCTTGGTCTTCAGTCCCTTGCGGATGTACAGAAATCCGATGCCCTTCGGCCCGTTGAACTTGTGGCCGCTGGCGCTCAACATATCGATGTGGCAGGCATCGACGTCGATGGGCACCTTGCCGAAGGCCTGCACCGCATCGGTGTGGAAGAGGATGCCGTGTTCATGGGCGATGGCGCCGATCTCCTCGACCGGCTCGATGGTGCCGATCTCGTTGTTGGCATACATGATCGAGATGAGGATGGTGTCGGGGCGGATTGCCGCTTCGAGTTCGGCGGGGTCGATTTTGCCGTCCGCGTCGACGTCGAGATAGGTGACCTCGAAGCCCTGTTTTTCGAGGTATTGGGCGGTGTGCAGGACGGCGTGATGCTCGATCTTGCTGGTGATGATGTGCTTGCCCTTGTCGCGATATGCCTCGGCAGTCGCCTTGAGTGCCCAGTTGTCCGACTCGGTGCCGCCGGCGGTGAAGTAGATTTCGGTGGGCTTCGCACCGAGTGCGGCAGCGATCCTCTCACGCTGTTCGTCGATGGCGATTTTGTTTTTGCCGGCGAAATCGTAGATGCTGGACGGGTTGCCGTAGTTTTCACTGAAATACGGCAGCATCGCTTCGACGACCTCTGGTGCCGTCCTGGTCGTGGCCGCATTGTCCAGATAGATCAGTTCATGCGCCTCTCCCATAATCCTACCTCCTTAGTAGTTTATGGAGTATACTAGCACATAAACCTTCTAACTTAGTAGGTAATTATTTACGGAAGGATGACAACCTGTCGGGAAAGCGTAGAGAGCGTGTTGGGAGGACGAGATGGGAACGGTCGTCGGAATCTGTATCAGCGAGGAAAAGGGCACGGCGAAGCGCGAGGTGCAGGAAGCGGAAATTCTCGAGGACTGGGGCATCAAAGGCGACGCGCATGCAGGTAAGTGGCATCGCCAGGTAAGCCTGCTGCCCCACGAGAGCGTCGAGGCGTTCAAGGCACGGGGTGCCGATGTTTCCTTAGGCTCGTTCGGGGAGAATCTGGTCGTGTCCGGCTACGACTTGAAAACCCTGCCGCTTGGAACACGCTTTTTGATCGACGACGTCGTCTTGGAGCTGACCCAGGTCGGCAAACAATGCCACAGCCACTGCGCGATCTATGAGCAGATGGGGGATTGCATCATGCCGCGGGAAGGGGTCTTCACCCGGGTCATCCGTGGTGGGACGGTCGAGAAGGGTGCCACGGTTGAGACGGTGGCACCGCAGGAGGAATCATAAGGCTACAAAAAACGCCGCCGCCCCGATGATGGGACGACGGCGCCACGAAACGTCGTTCGGGCCAGGCAAGCAGCCGGGTTACGGACGCTGCCCCATGCCACCTTCCAAGGTGAGTGTCTCGCCGGACATGTACTTGAAGTCCTCGGTCCCCAGCTGGACGCAGACGCGGCCGATTTCGAGCTCGGCGTCGCCGTAGTGTCCCATCGGAGGCATCGTGACGTTCGCCTCGTATGCTTCGGGATACTCTTCTTTGAACTTTTCGAGCGTCGCGGTCCAGGCGAGCGGGCAGACGATGTTGACGTTGATGTCGTCGGGGCCCCATTCGGTGGCGGCGACACGCGTCAGGCCGCGGATGCCTTCCTTGGCAGCGGCATAGGCGCACTGGCCGGCGTTGCCGAACAGCCCCGCGCCGGAGGCGAAGTTGATGACGGAGCCCTTGGTCTGTTTCAGGTACGGATAGCAGTCGCGCATATAGTAGTAGGCGGCGTACAGGCCGGAGTAGATGGCCAGATCGAAGCCCTTGCGATCCTGCTCGGCCAGCGAGATACCGGACGTCGAGGCCTGAGCGCAGTTGATGAGCACGTTGATGCCGCCAAAGGTATCGGCAACCTCGTCGACGACCTCTTGGACCCGGGCCTCCGCCTCGGGTGAGGCATCGACATCGGCCTGCAGCGGCAGCACCTTGACGCCGTGCTCGCGTTCCAGCTCCTCCTTGGCGCCGTTGAGCTTTTCCATATTGCGCCCGGTGATGGCGATGTTGGCGCCTTCCTTGGCATAGGCGGTGGCGATGCCGTAGCCGATGGAACCACAACGTCCATCGGAAAGCGTGCTCCGTCCACCTCCGGTCAAAAGCAAGGTCTTGCCGTCGAATACTCCCATGGGGTGCCTCCCTTGTCCTCTATCGCAAAAAAACAGTGAGCACGATTGTATCGTGTCTGTGCGCGATTCCGGCTGCCTTTGCGGAAATAACGCGACTTATGTCATCTCGTCATCGGAGAGCGGACGCACGACCTGCCCGATATGCCCCGTTCCTTTCACGGCAGGTCGGTTGTGCTAGACTGTTCACAGAGTGATTGCGAAAGCGTCATGAAGGGGTCCACCACCTCGGGTGGAAGTTCTTCATGGCGCTTTTTGTGTATGGGCGCAGATGCGAGGAGCTGGGCGGATGCCGAAGGTCAACGGAACGGAACGGCCAGATTATGCCGGCCTGAGCATCGCGCAGATGCTCGAGGAGATGGAGCTTGCAGCCGACCGGGTCGCCGTCGAGCGTAACGGTCAGATCGTGCCCCACGACGACTTTACGGTGACGACGGTGGATGCCACCGATTGCATCGAGGTCGTGCGCTTCGTCGGAGGCGGCTAGGATGGCGCCGCAGTCGAAGATACCCCGCGAGCAGCTCCGCGCCGCCCGCATAGAGCGACAGGGGAAAGAGGCGACCGAGCGTTTCGAGCAGGCCCGCGTGGGGATTGCGGGGCTCGGCGGTCTGGGCTCCAACATCGCCGTCCAGCTTTCGCACCTCGGCGTCGGACAGCTCGTTCTGGTCGATTTCGACCGGGTGGACGCAAGCAACCTGGCACGCCAGCACTACCGTCTCGACGACGTCGGACGCCTTAAGACCGAGGCGCTGGTCGAGCAGCTTCGCGAGATTGATCCGTGGTTGGACTATACGACCTGCGATGAGCGCATCGATGCGGATAACGTCGCGGAGATCTTCGGGGGCTGCGACATCATCTGCGAGGCCTTCGACGATGCCGGACAGAAGGTGATGCTGGTGGAGGCCGTCCGCTCGAGACTTCCCGATGCGGTGCTCGTCGGCGGCGTCGGCGTGGCCGGAACCAACAGCGCCAACCGCATCCACAGCCGCAGGCGCTTGGAAAACTACTACCTCTGTGGCGACGAGCAAGCGGATGTCGCCGACGGAGAGGTGCTGATGGCACCGCGTGTGGCCGCTGTCGCAGCACACCAGGCGAACATGGTGATGAGGATCCTTTTGGGAGAGACCGAGGAGGAGGACGAGGCATGAGTGAGACCGATACAGCGAAGGACGATGTCCTGCGGCTCGGCGGCCATGAGTTCACATCGCGCTTCATCTTGGGCTCGGGCAAGTACTCCCTCGAGCTGATACAGGCGGCTGTCGAGGAAGGCGGCGCGCAGATCGTCACCGTGGCACTGCGCCGTGCCAACGAAGGGGGTCGTGCCAACATCCTCGACTACATCCCCGACGGCATCACCGTGTTGCCGAACACCTCGGGTGCCCGCAACGCCGAGGAGGCGGTCCGTATCGCCCGTCTGGCGCGGGAGGTCGGCTGCGGAGACTTCGTCAAGGTCGAGATCATGCGCGATTCCAAATATCTGCTCCCCGACAACGCCGAAACCGTCAAGGCGACCGCGACGCTCGCCGATGAAGGATTCGTCGTCATGCCCTACATGTACCCCGACCTAAACATCGCCCGCGACCTGGTCGATGCCGGGGCCGCTTGCGTCATGCCGCTCGCCGCGCCGATCGGCACCAACAAGGGGCTGGCGACACGCGAGTTCATACAGATACTGGTCGACGAGATCGACCTGCCCATCATCGTTGACGCCGGCATCGGACGGCCGAGCCAGGCGGCCGAGGCCATGGAGTTGGGCGTGGATGCCGTCATGGCGAACACCGCCATCGCCTCCGCGGCAGACGTCGCGCTCATGGCACGCGCCTTCGGCGAAGGCATCCGAGCAGGGCGCGCCGCCTATCTGGCAGGACCGGGGCAGGTGCGTGATACGGCGAGCGCCTCCTCGCCGCTCACCGGCTTTCTCCGCGACGAGGGCGAAGGGGACCAGTCGTGATAGACCGCAACACCGATCACATGGCCTATCAGCCCGGGATGGAGGAGGTCTCCTCCGATATCCTCGACGAGGTCTTGGAGCGGCGAGCCGCCTATCGTCCCGAGGACTACGATGCGCAAGATGTGGAGCGTGCCCTGGCCGCCGAGCGTCTGGATGTAGAGGACTTCGCCGCCCTGCTTTCGCCGTCCGCCGCGCCGTATCTCGAGCAGATGGCGCAGCGGGCACGTCAGATGACGCGGCGCTACTTCGGTAACAGTGTCCTGCTCTTCACGCCGCTCTACATCGCCAACCACTGCGAAAATCTCTGTGTCTACTGCGGCTACAATGCAAAAAACAAGATCAAGCGCGCCCGCCTGGACGGCCCCCAGATCGCCTCGGAGATGGAGGCGATCTCCGCCTCGGGTCTGCAGGAGATCTTGATTCTGACCGGTGAGAGCCGATCGATGTCGCCGGTCGACTACATCGCCGCTGCCTGCCGTGAGGCGCACGAACGCTTCCGCACGGTGGGCGTCGAGGTCTATCCGATGAACTCGGATGAATATGCCCAACTGCACGAAGCCGGCGCCGACTATGTGACAGTCTTCCAGGAGACCTACAACCCCGACACCTACGAGGTCCTGCATCTTGGTGGCCACAAGCGCATCTTCCCGTACCGCCTCGGTGCCCAGGAGCGGGCGCTCATGGGCGGCATGCGCGGCGTCGGCTTCGGCGCCCTGCTCGGGCTCGACGACTTCCGCAGCGATGCCTTTGCGACCGGCCTGCACGCGCGGCTGGTCCAACGGAAGTATCCGCAGGCCGAGATTGCGTTTTCCTGCCCGCGCCTGCGCCCGACCCCCGGGGATGTCGGCTTCACGTCACACCCCGTGAGCGAGGCGGAGCTGCTGCAGGTCATCTGCTCGTACCGCCTCTTCATGCCGTTCGCCTCCATCACCATCTCGACGCGCGAACGGGCGGGATTCCGCGACCATGCGATCGGGATCGCGGCGACCAAGATATCGGCCGGCGTCTCGACCGCCATCGGCGAGCACGGCGAGCAGGAAAAGCAGGGCGACGAGCAGTTCGAGATCGCCGACCCGCGCAGCGTCGACGAGGTCGTCGCGGCCATCGAAGGCCAGGGACTGCAGCCCGTCATGCACGACTACCTCTACGTGGGGTGAGCTGCGATGTGCCGGCATGTCATCTGTGTGACCGACCGGGGCGTGGTGCCGACGACCGCTGGGGAGCCGACGACGGAGGCCCTGCTGCGGCAGATCGAGCGCGTCGCCGTCGGAGCTCCCCGCTGCATCGTCCTGCGCGAGAAGGACCTCGATGCCGAGGCGTACACGCAGCTGGCCACCTCGGCCGCAGAGATCTGCCGCACCCGCGACGTGGGACTCGCCGTGCGCGGAGAAGCGTACACCGACCTCGCCGTTCGTCTCGGCTGCGCCCTGCACCTGTCCTTTGAGGAGGCCGTTCGTTGGTTCGGCTTCGAGGAGCAGGACGGGAAGTGTCCGTCTGCGATGAACGGTGTCGGCCTCCGTCCGCATCGCACGACGCCCGCCGTCAGCGTCTCGGTCCACAGCATCGAGGAAGCCCGGGCCCTCGAGCCCTACGACGTCGACTTCCTGCTGGCCGGGCACGTCTTCGAGACCGACTGCAAGCCGGGCGTTCCCGCGCGTGGCAGCGGATTCTTCGAAGACGTCGTCGGAAGCACGATGAAACCGGCCTTCGCCATCGGGGGCATCACGCCGCAGACCGCGAAGCACATCGCCGTCATCGCACGCGAGGACGAGCATCGCGACGAGCGGGTCGTCGGCGTGGCCGCCAGGGGCAGCCTCATGCGCAGCGACGATCCCGCAGCCCTGATCCGCGACCTGGAAGCCTGCTTCGATGCCCTCAACTCGCATTCGGAAAGAAACACCGTATAATAAGCCGAAGTTTTGCGGCCAGCCGCTGCAAGACGGATGAGTTCATCACAGCACGTGACAAGGGAGAACGAGCCATGTTCAGCGATAATCTGGAACGCATCGTTTCCGGTATCTCCAAAAACTACGAGGCCGACGAGATCTTCTTCACCAAGCCCGACCGCAAGATCCCGAGCCGTACGACCATCATCGAGATGCTCAAGCTGCTCCGGCGTCTCCTCTTTCCCGGTTACTTCGGTCCGGAGGTCCTCACCAGCGAGACCGGCCCCGACTACTTCATCGGCGACACCCTCATCGAGATCGAGCGCCTGCTGCGTGCACAGATCGTCCTGGCCCTGCATTTCCGCGACGGCGACGAGCTGACAGATGCGGAGATCGAGGAGCAGGCGGCACAGATCTGCACCTACTTCTTCGATGAGCTGCCCAAGGTGCAGGAGATGCTGCTCAAGGACGTCCAGGCCGCCTTTGACGGCGACCCGGCCGCGCAGAGCAAAGAAGACGTCATCTTCTCCTATCCGGGCTTCTATACGATTTTCGTCTACCGCCTCGCACATCTGCTCTACGTGAAGGACGTCCCGCTCATCCCACGGATCATGACCGAATATGCCCATGGTGGCACCGGTATCGACATCAACGCCGGCGCGGAAATCGACGAGTATTTCTTCATGGATCACGGAACCGGCATCGTCATCGGCGAGACGACGCAGATTGGCAAACACGTCAAGCTCTATCAGGGCGTCACGCTCGGTGCGCTGTCGACCCGCGGTGGCCAGGACCTGCGCGGGGTCAAGCGCCACCCGACCATCGAAGACGACGTCACCATCTATTCCAATGCGAGTGTCCTCGGCGGTGAGACGGTCATCGGCGCAGGATCGGTCATCGGCGGCAGCGTGTTCGTGATGGAGTCGGTCCCGAAGAACTCACGCGTCAGCCTGGCCGACCAGGAACTGACGATCCGCGTCAAGGACGAGAACAAGACCTGGGAGATCTAAACCCCCATCGCCTCACGCGCTAATCCTTCAAGCGTTCCTCGATCGCGTCGTTGATGAGGCGCAGCGCTTTGACGCGTGCGTAGTACTTGTTGTCGCTTTCCAGGATGATCCACGGCGCGTACTCGGTCGAGGTGAGACGGAACATGTCCTCGATCGCGCTGCGATACTGCGGGAACTTGTCGCGGTTGCGCCAGTCGTCCGGCATGATCTTCCAGTTTTTTTCGGGGTTGTTTTCGCGCTCCTCGAAGCGGGCGAGCTGCTCTTCCGGGCTGACCTCCACCCAGAGCTTCAAAAGGATGGCGCCCCAGCGCTCCATATCGGCTTCGAACTCGTTGATCTCGTCGTAGGCACGTGACCACTGCTGTGGGCTCGCGAAGCCTTCGATGCGTTCGACGAGCACCCGTCCGTACCAGGTCCGATCGTAGATGCCGACATGCCCGGCCTTGGGCAGACGCGTCCAGTAACGCCACAGATGCGGATGGGCGAGTTCGGCCTTGCTCGGTGCCGGCGAGGGGAAGATCGTGTACGAGCGCGCATCGAGGGCCTTTGCTACCCGCTTGATGGCGCCGCCCTTGCCGGCGGCATCCCAGCCTTCGAAGCAGAGCATGATCGGGATGCGCTTGAGGAAGGCTTGGACCTGCAATTTTGCCAGGCGCTTCTGTTCCTGCTTGAGGCGCGTCTTGTATTCCTCACGCTCGAGGAAGAGGTGATGGTCGACCCCCTGCAGTGTCGGATAGTCCGGCACGATGTCAAAACGCGACTTCTCCGGTGCGTGGCTGTGCTGTTCCTCCGCTATCTGCGTGGCGGCACGGAGCAGCTCCTCGTTTTGCTCCGGCGTGCGTGTCCGCTCGTCCCCGATGTCTTCGGAGACGCCCTCCGTCGAATTCTTGAGCGCCGCCTGTTCCGCGGCCTCCTCCTCGGCGTTGCCCTGCGACGCGAGCGCTCCTTCGAGGGCCTCGACCAGGGTACGTGCGATGGTGAGGTTGCTGCGGCGTTTGTCCTCGCCGTTCAGGATGATCCACGGTGCGTCGGCGGAGTTGCTCTGGGAGAGGAAGTTGTCGTAGAGGTTGTAAATCAGATCGTAGTCGTCCAGATGTGCGAGCTCTTCCGGGCTGACCCGCCACGACGTCTTCTTGTTGCCGGCCAGGTTTTCGAGGCGTTCGCGCTGGGTCTCCTTGCGGATGTGGACGAAGAACTTGATGACGAGATAGCCGTCGGCGCTCAACTGCGATTCGAAGGATGTGATCGACTGCAGATGGGAATCGAAGTGGGTGGCGAGGTGCTCTTCGAGATGCTTGTGCTTGCCCTTGCCGCTTTCGGCATCCTGCAGGGCGAAGAGCAGGCGTTGCACGGACTTGGTGTACCAGCCGCGTTCGTAGAAGGAGAAGTCGCCCCGTTCCCCGAGTCCCTGCCAGAACTCCTGCATCATCGGGTAGAAATCGGTCGCGCCGAGATGTTCCTCGCGGAACATCCGGACGTTGTCGGTTTCGTAGTTGCCGGTGACGTGCACATGGGTCGCACGGGCATCGAGCTCGTAGATCAGATCCGAGATGCGGCTCCCCTTGCCGGCTCCGTCCCAGCCTTCGAACAAGACGACGACGCCGATGCCGCGTTGCCGTGCATTCTGCTGCAGTACGACCAGACGGTCGATCAGTTCCTCATAGAGTTGCTTGTACTCTTGCTTGTCGAGGTCTGCCACCTCGAAATCGATCTTTTCCAGCATCTGTATTCCCCCTCCAATGTTGCCGCATGGCCGCAGAGAACGCGACCTGCACAAATGCCGTAGCTTCCATGATAGCGCTTGTAACGGCGCTCAAAGTAAAGTGCTGGTAAAAAGCACGGTCGCCTGTGGCATGCGTCAGAAGGAGAAGATGACGCCGACGGCGGCGCAGACGGCGATCCACACGATGGGATGTATGTTCTTGAGCCTTCCGATGTTGCTCAGCACGATGACGATGACGAGGAGCACGAGCGGCCCGAAATTGATCAGGTCGGTGATGACGAATCCCCCGCCGCTCCACAGCGCCGCCCAGCTCTCGTCGTCGACGAGGACGAGCCTGCAGACGGTGAGTCCTGCCGCGACCAGCAACGCGACGGCGGCGGGCCTCAGCCCGTACATCAGATCTTGGTAGCGCTTGCTGGTGCGGAAGCGGTCGAGGAGTTTGGCGATGAGGATGATGATGATCGTGCAAGGGGTGATGAGGCCGATGACCGCGATGAGGGAGCCGAGCGGGCCTTCGAGCACGTAGCCGACGTAGGACGCGAGGTTCACGCCGAAGGCGCCGGGAAGCGATTGGGCGATCGCCATCATGTCCGCCAACTGACCGGTGTCGTACCACCCCATCGAAGATCCGAGGTCCTCGAAGAAGGGGACGGTCGCATAGCCTCCGCCGACGGAGAACAGGCCGATCTTGCAGTGTTGCAGGAAGATGAGCACGAGCGTGAGCAGCATCATGCGTCACCTCCCTGCTGTCTGGCGGCGCCGTTTGCATGGGCGCGCCGTATCCCCTGGTAGAGCAGGCCGAAGATGGCGGCTGCGAGGATGATGAGGACCGGCTCGGCAGGAAGGAAGAGGGAGAGGAGCAGCGCGCAGGCGAAGACGATGATGCCGACGGCATCCTTGATGGCGACCGGCCACATGCCGATGACCGCTTTGACGATCAGTGCGATGACCGCCACGCGGATGCCCGCAAACGCATGCTGGACGGCCTCGATGTCGATGATGAGACCGATCAGGGTCGCGATGATGCCGACGGTGATGACCGAGGGTAGGGCGAAGCCCAAGGTCGCGACGATGCCGCCGAGGGTCCCGCGGCAGGCATGTCCGACGAAGGTCGACATGTTGGTGGCGACGATGCCGGGGGTGCTCTGCCCGATGGCGTAGTAGTCGAGCGCCTCCTCCTGGGTGACCCAGCCGCGTTTGTCGATGATCTCTCGCTGGATGATGGGCATGATGGCATAGCCGGTATAGGTCATGAGCGACACCTTGACGAAGGTGAAAAAGATCCTCGGCAGGGAGACCTTGCCGCCCTTGTCATATGTCTCGTCCCGATTGCGCATCCGTGCTCCAGTTCGGGTAGCGTACAATAACGGGTGCTGCCGCCGGGCAGCTTGCATGCCCATCACATCCGCCCGGCCCTTTGACGGGCGCGGGTGTACCGACATGCGAATTACGCGACGACAACCGTGTCAGTATACGGGAAACATCTGGGCAATTCGATCGAAGGGAAGGGATATGGCCTATCCGAAAGTTACCATCGTCGGTGCGGGAAACGTCGGTGCCACCGCCGCCGAACTCCTGGTCCTGAAGGGGATCGCCGACGTCGTCTTATGCGACGTCGTCGAGGGGCTGCCGCAGGGCAAGGCGCTCGACATGATGCACATGCGCTCCATCGAGAAGTTCGGCCCCACCATCACGGGCACGAACGACTATGCCGATACGGCCGGAAGCGACGTCGTCGTCATCACGGCCGGCGTCGCGCGCAAGCCGGGCATGACGCGTGAGGACCTGATCGACGTCAACTCCAAGATCATGAAAGACGTCATCGGCCAGGCCAAGGATGCCAGCCCCGAGGCCGTCTTCATCTGCGTGACCAACCCGCTCGACGTGATGACCTATCTGGCCTTCAAGGAGGCGGGTCTTCCCAAGCAGCGCCTGATGGGGATGGGCGGCGTGCTCGATTCGGCGCGCTACGCCTATGCCATCGCCGAGGCCACCGGAGCGCCCATCGACTCCATCGATGCCTATGCCGTCGGCGCCCATGGTGCCGCCATGGTCACCCTGCCACGCTTTTCGACCGTCGACGGCAGGCCGCTGCCCGAGGTTCTGACATCCGAGCAGATCGAGGCCACGACGGAACGGACCGTCAACGGCGGCGCCGAGGTCGTCGCCCTGCTCAAGACCGGCTCGGCATTCTATGCGCCCGGATCCTCCATCGCGCGCATGGTCTCAGCAATCGTCGGCGACACCCACGAGGTCATGAGCGTCTGCGCCTACCTCGAAGGCGAATACGGCATCGAGGACGCCTACATGTGCGTCCCGGTCAAACTCGGAAGGGGCGGTGTCGAAGAGATCGTCGAGTTCGACCTCGACGATGCCGAGCGGGCCGCTTTGCAGGATTCCGCCGCCTCCATCATCAAACAGGTCGAGGGTCTGGGACTGCGTTGATGCAGGTCACCTCACAACTCGTCGTCGCCGCCCTGGATGAGGCCATCCCCCATCTGGCCTGCGATCTGCGGCCCGATGTGCTCGAGGGCTTGCGCTGTGCGCGTCAAGGTGAACGTGACGAACGCGCCCGGCTCGTTCTCGACCAATTGCTGGAAAACGCCGAGGTCGCCTCGCGTGACCGGGTGCCGATTTGTCAGGACACCGGTACGGTCTGGGCCTGTCTGGAGCTCGGCTCCGAAGGCGCCGAGCTCGTCGGCGACCCGTTTTCCGAGGCCGATGAGGCGGTGGCGCGTGCCTATCGCGACAACGCCCTGCGCTTCAGCACCGTGCGTGACGCCCTGACCGACCGCAGCAACCCGGGCGACAACACCCCGGCCTTCACCGAGATCCGCTACGTCCCCGGCGGCGGGGCGATGCTGCACGTCATGCTCAAAGGCGGCGGCTCGGACAACGCCTCGTGCGTGGAGATGCTGCCCCCGGGCGCGGGTGCCGACGGCGTGCGGGACGTCGTCATCAGGCGGGTGGAGGAGAAGGCTTCGTCGGCCTGTCCGCCGTTGGTCGTGGGTGTCGGCATCGGCTCGACCTTCGACGCGGTTGCGGGCCTTGCCAAACACGCGCTTCTGCGTCCGGTGGATACGCCGGCAGCAGATCCGCAGGTGGCCGCCTTCGAGGCCGATCTGTTGGAAGACATCAACGCGCTCGGTATCGGACCGGGCGCGCTCGGCGGGGACACGACGGCTCTGGCCTGTCACATCCAGACCGCCCCGTGCCACATCGCCGCCCTGCCGGTGGCGGTCAACTTGGGCTGCTGTGCCCTGCGTTCCATCTCCATCGACTTGGAGGACTTCGAGCGGACGGGGGAGCTGCCATGGTAGCGCCGCGCCGCATCGACCTGCCGCTGTCACATGCGGATGCTGCCGAGCTACGCGCCGGTGAGGCACTGCTTTTGTCCGGCCCGGTCTACACCATGCGCGATGCCGGCCATGCCCGGGCGCTCGAGTGCCTTGAGCATGACGGCTCCCTGCCCTTCGGCTTGGAGGGGCAGACCATCTTCTATGCCGGACCGACACCGCCGGCCGCAGGCCGTCCTATCGGCTCGGTCGGCCCGACGACGGCCAGTCGCATGGACTTCGCCGCTCCGCGTCTGTACGAGGCCGGCATCGTGGCGACTATCGGCAAGGGGGCCCGCGGCGACGAGGTCGCCCGCGCCTGCCGTCAGACGGACAGCCTCTATCTGGCTGCGGTCGGCGGCTCCGCCGCGTTGCTCGCCAAAAGCGTCACCTCGGCCGAGACGGTCGCCTGGGATGATCTGGGCACCGAAGCGCTCCGCCGTCTCGAGCTGGTCGACTTCCCCTGTTTCGTCGCGCTCGACACCCACGGAGGCGACATCTACCGCGGCTGAAAGGCGTTCTCAGGACACGCCGCAGGGCATCTGTGCGCACACCCTCATCTTCAGTTTTTCGAGAAAAAGCCTCCGATCGGCGGAGGATACGAACCTGGGCCGCCGTGCGGTCCCCGCTCATCGTCTTCGTCGTCATCGTAGGGATAGTCGTCTTCGAGGTAGTCGTCGACGAAGTCTTGGAACGAACGGTACTCCGACTGCTCCTCGGCACGCTCCCAGTCCAGGCCGTATTCGGCGCAGACCGACTCCTCTTCGTAGAGCAGCGCGAGGGCCTGGACGTTGAGGTCCTCCCCACCGACGACGGAGAGCAGCTCGAAGAGCTGGTAGGCCGTCTCAACTACCGGAGCGGTCACGTCGAGGTGCTCGGCGGAATCGAGCGCAACGCCGAGGATGTCCAGAAACTCGCTGACCTTGATACGGCCGTTATATTCGCGGTTCAGGATGTGCGGCGCGTATTCGACCAGCGCCCGTGAGCCGCCCGAGGTCGAGGCGATCGCGTTGATCGCGCCCTGTTCGGAATAGTCGGAGATGTGCGCCAGCGAAAGTGCCTCGACCACGCCCATGAGCGAGCCGGCGAAGGCAATGCAGGCGACCATGGCGGCGGTCTGTCCTTCGCCCGGCGCGCTTTGCGGAAACACGTTCGCGGCGAGGTAGGGGAACAGGGGGGAGAGCGTCTGGATGGTCTCCTCCTCGCCGCCGATGAAGGCGACGGGACCCTCCTTGTCTCCCAGGTTGACGATCGGCGCGTCGATCGCGTCGCAGTCGTTGATGGCGGCCATGGCCTGGATTTCGCGTGCGAGTTGTGCGGGTATGAAGCTGAAGTCGATGAAGTAGGTGCCGGGCTGCACCGCTTCGAGCAGCCCGTCGTCGCCGAGCATCAGATCTTCGAGATCGGCCGCGGTCGCCTGGGCGGTGATGATGATGTCGCAGGTTTCCAAGGCCTCTTCAGGCGTGCGCGCCATCGGGATGTCGGCCGCATGCAGCACGACGGCTTCCTTGGGATTGTGCACTCCGGCCACGACGTGATAGCCGGCCTGTTTCAGCTGTACGATTGCCTCGAGGGCGGCGATCTGTGCGCCGCCTCCGAAGAACGCGATGCGCGTATCCTCTGGACTGATCATCTATGACCTGTCTTTCGTGTTAGGCCGCCGTTTCGAGTCGGACGGCTTTACTTGAATCGTTGCGCGATCTTGTCGGTGATGGAAGCGCTCTCCCGTCGGTCGTCGCCCCAGTAGGAGATGGCGACCATGCCGGGACCGACATGCGATCCGATGACCGGGCCGATGTCGCAGCGCAGGGGAGGAATCGAGACCTCATCGTGGTCGAGATGCTTGGCGACCCAGTCGCCGGCGGAGGCGTCGTCGGCGGTGCCGATCAAGACGATCTCGTCTTCGCCCCAGCCTTTTGCGCGCTCTCCGTTATAGGTCGAGCAGATGCTCTTCAGGCCCTTCTTACGGCCGCGCGCGATGCCGCTGAGCGCCAGACTGCCGTCCAGATTGAAACCCAGCAGGGCTTTGACGTCGAGTTTTGTGCCGATGCTTGCAGCTGCCGAGGGAATGCGGCCGCCGCGGCGCAGCGGCTCGAGGTCGTCGACCATGAAGGTGCAGCGGACATACCAGCGTGCCTCTTCGGCCCATTCAGCCAGCTGCTTGGCGCCCAGCCCGTGCTTACGCTGACGTATCGCCTCGTATGCCAGCAGACCTTCTGCGATGGAGGCGAGCCTGGTGTCGACGATGTAGAGCTCGAAATCGGGATACTTCTTCCGAATGTCCGCCGCGACATGTTCGATCGTCTCGAAGGTGCCCGAAAGCCCCGAGGTGAACGCCAAAAGCACGGTCGGCGTTCCCTGTTGGGCGGCGGCCTCGAACGTTTCGGTGAGAACGGAGGTCGGAATCTGCGAGGTCGTCGAAATCTCACCGTTGCGCATGCGGTCATAGAATTCCTTGGGCTGCATGCTCTCCCCGAGGTCGTCGAGGTGCTCCCCGTCATCCATTACGTACGGGAAGCGGAAGAAGTCGACGCCGGCATCGTCGAGGATGTGGCGGGGTAGATCGCAACATGAATCGAGGATCAGGTTGCAGAGTTCTTTCTTCTTTGGCATATGCGTCCTTCCTTCGGACTGCGCGGGCCGTGGAGCGATTGTTCACCTGTGCCGGCTCGCCGCTTGCGCTTGGGTTTCAGTATAGCGAATCGGTGCCGCGGGCGCGCTCAACCATATCGTTACGCAATGCAAACAGGTTGCGCTCGATACCGGCGGGATACCAGTGCGGGTTCATGAAGCGCCTGATGGAAGCGTCGAGCTGGTTCAGCTGTTCGTCGCAACGCGTGCGTGCCGTCTGTACGCTCAGGTCGAAGTCCTGTAGAACCGCACCGGCACGTGCCAGTGGGACCAGGAGCGTTTCATGGCGGGCGTCTTCGAATTTTTTGCGGTGGGACTCGTCGAGCGGGTCGATCGCCATCGCCGGTTCTCCCACGTCCGTCTCCTCATCGTAGATGAGATCGCCGATCATCTTGCCGTCCTCGTCGAAATAGCGGCGCGTGTTCAGGATGCCGGGGATGGTCAGCTTGCTCGACTGTTCGGAGACCTTTATGCGGGGCTGCCAGGGTGCGTCCTTATCTTCCCGGATGGCCGAGAGCTTGTAGACGCCGCCGAGGGCGGATTCTCCCTCCCCGCAGCTCAAACGTGTGCCCACGCCGAAGGAATCGAAGCAGGCTCCCTGTTCGATGAGGGAGGTGATGGTGTATTCGTCCAGATCGTTGCTGCCGACGATGCCCACGTCGCCCAAGCCGGCCTCGTCGAGCATCGCCCGCGCCCGCTTGGAGAGCCAGGCGAGGTCCCCCGAGTCGATGCGGATGCCGGCCAGATGTTCGCCACGGGCGGCCATCTCCTGACCGACCGTGATAGCGTTTGCCACCCCCTGCTCGACATCGTAGGTGTCGACCAGGAGCACGCAGTTGTGCGGCATGGAGGCGGCATAGGCGCGGAACGCCGTCAGTTCGTCGGGAAAGGACATGACCCAGGAATGCGCGTTCGTCCCGCTGACCGGGATGCCGAATTCCTTGCCGGCCAGCACGTTGGAGGTCGACGCACAACCGCCGATGTAGGCGGCGCGGCTTGCGGACATCCCGCCGTCGGGACCCTGTGCGCGGCGTAAACCGAATTCGGCGATCGGGCGCCCCTGTGCTGCGTAGCACACGCGTGTCGCTTTCGTCGCGATCAAGGTCTGGAAGTTCAAACCGTTGAGGATGGCCGTTTCGAGCAGTTGGCATTGAAGCAGGGATCCTGTGACACGGACCAGCGGCTCGCGTGGAAAGACCGGTGTGCCGTCCGGCACGATATCGACGTCGACCGAAAGCTCCAGATCGCCCAGCCAGTCCAAAAAAGCGGAATCGAACAGGGAGCCGCCGTCGGATGAGGGCAGGCCGCGCAGGTATTCGATGTCTTCGTCCGTAAAGCGGAACCCGTCGATGATGTGTGCGATCTGATCGGCCCCGCAGACGATCGCGTAGCCGCCTTTGTAGGGATTTTCACGATAGAACACATAGAAGCAGGCCTGCATCGTGGAGGCCTGCTTCTGCCAATAGCCCTGCGCCATCGCGAGCTGATACAAATCGCACAGAAGTGTCAGGTTGCGTGCCATCGTATCTAGGAATCCTTCGATTTGTTGTGCTGTCCGGACTTGTTCTGCCCCGATCCCTTGTTCTTGCCGCCCGAGGATGACGTGCGGGGCTGCTGGTTGGAATAGTCGGGGCTCAGGGTCGAGGAATGCTGTCCCGGGCGCGGCTTGGAGCCGGAGGCCGCCGCACCGTTTTGCTTGCCGGCGTTTGCCTTGCCGTCGCTGGAGGTGCCGTTACCCGACGTGCTTCCCTGCGCGTTTCGCCTGCGTCGCCGCGGCTGTTGGCCCTGTCTGCCGCCTCCTTGCTGGGAGGACTTGCCCCGGTTGTTTTTGGAGCCGTTCTGATTTTTGGAAGCGCCCTGATCCTTGGATGTGTCCCCGCCTGAGACCGAGACGCTGCGCCGTTTGCGCGCCGAATCGCGCTTGGGGGGATTCTGCGCTGACTTGCTCTTCTGGCTCGAGCCATTCTTCTTGCCCTGCTTTTTCTGCGGTGAAGAGGCTTTCTGCGAAGACGATGAGTTGCTCCGCCGCCGTGGCTTGCGCTCGACCGCTCCGCCTTTGGCCGTCGTGTCCGCCAGTTCGGGATCGGTGCTGAATGACTTGTTTCCGAGGGCCATGAGCGTCTCGTCCTGATGCAGGTCCTCCATCAAGTCGTCGAGGGCCTCCTGCGTGACCCGGCAGGGACGGGGATTGCCCTCTTCGCCCTTCGGCTTCGGGTCGGCCTCCATCGATCCCAGGGGCACGTCGAGGCTCTGGCCGTCCTCGAGACGCAGTTTGACGATTTCGCGGGGCGTGTCGAATTCGACGACCGTCGCCATGCCGAGCGGTGTTTCGATGGCGGCCTTCTTCTTGGGCGCACGCTTTTTGAAGTCACGATAGGTTTCGAACTCATAGCGCAGACAGCACATCAGATGACCGCAGACCCCCGAGATCTTCGAGGGATTCAGAGGCAGGTCCTGCTCCTTCGCCATGCGGACGGAGACGGATTGGAACGTGCCCATGCGGGTGCAGCACAGTTCCTGCCCGCAGTGCGCGATGCCGCCCAATAGGACCGCTTCGTCACGGACCCCGACCTGGCGCATGTCGACGCGTATGTGGAGTTCCGAGGCGAGCTCGCGTACCAGCGCTCTGAAATCGACGCGCTCATCGGCCGCGAAGTAAAACGTCGCACGCTCCTCGGCCAGCTGGTATTCGATGGCGATCGGCTTGATGTCCAGCTCATGCTTTTTGATGAGCTTGCGGAAGAGGGGCATGGCCTCGGCGCCTTTGTCCGCCAGCTCGTCGGCGCGGGCGAAATCGGATTCGTCGGCCAGACGGACGACCGGCTGCAAAGGCGAGGTCAGCTTCTTGTCCGGATTGAAAGGTTCTCCGAGCGCCAGACCGATCGTCGTCCCACGCTCGGTCTTGACGACCACATGTGTGCCTTCGGTTATGTCAAAATCCCCGGGATCGAACCAGAGTTCCTTTGGCATGTAGCGAAGACGTACCGCTACGACTCTGGGCATAAAGCCTCCTTGGTTTCAAAAAACATCGCCTCGAGGGCGAGTTGTGGTGTGACGTTGGCCGAAATACGTTCGCACGCCGTATCCGCCACCTGGATCGCCTCCAGGATCGGACGGACCCCGAGGCGGCCGGCAAGTTTGCGTGAAACGGCGTAGTACTCTTCACAGGCGACGTTTTCAGCATACCCCTGTGCAAGCATAACGCAATCACGCAGCCACGATTTTACGCAATGAATCGAATCGAGGAGGGACTCGCGCTGTTTGAGACTGCGCTCGCGTTTTTGGCGTTCCTCGATGCTGCGTTGGGCGCCTTGGGAGAGATAATCGGCGTTTGCCTGGAGTTCCTCTTCCTGCTGTGCGCGGAGCTCGTCGAGGCCGGCGGAGCAGTGCTCGACACAGTCCTGAGCAGAGTGGAGGAGGTCTTCGGTCCGCTCTCCCTGCACCAGTTTGATCAGGCAGTCCAGCATGAAGTAGTCGTGCGGGACGGCCTCGGCTCTCTGTGAGCAGGTGAGGACCTGGCAGCGGGAGCGCAGGGTTTCGAGGAGCGCGTCTTCGCTGGCGGCAAGCAGGATGCAGATGACCCCTTCGGGTGGCTCTTCCAGTGTTTTCAAGAAGGCGTTTGCAGCGGCGCCCTGCAGGCGGTCAGCCTGTTGCAGGATGTAGACCTTGTGGCGGGAGCGCACGGGAGCGAGCCCGGCGTCGTGGACGAGCGCGCGCACCTGCTCGATCAGATAGCCGGTCGAACTTTCCGGCTCGACGACGGAGAGGTCGGGATGTGAACGGCGCAGGGCGGCGTCGAACTCGGATTCGTCGAGGTCTCCGTCGTCGCCGCAGGCGATGCAGGCCGCCGCAAAACGCTCGGCGATCGCCTCGAGCAGATCGGTCTGCGAGCCGACGAATAGGTAGGCATGCGACATGGAGGAGTGGTCGAGTGCCGCTTGGAGCAGGGCCGTGACCTGTTCCTGGCCCTCTATGTCGTCGAAGACCTCACGCATTCTTACAGCCCTTCGAACAGATCGGCGAGTTGGGCGCGGATGGCCTCCTGCGTTTTCTCCCGGCTGGAGGCGGTCTGTATGAGACGGATGCGTTGCGGATCCTGTGCGGCGAGCGTATCGAAACCGTCATGGACCCGTTCGTGGAAGTCCGCGCCGGCCGCCTCGATGCGGTCCGCATGTGCCGCTCCTGTCTGCTCGGTCGCCCGTTGCAGGCCGGCCTGTGCGTCGAGTTGTAGCAGGATTGTCCGGTCGGGGACGCAGTCGCCTATGGTCGCGGCGTTCAGCTGCTCGATCAGCGCGATGTCCAGCCCGCGTCCGAAGCCCTGGTAGGCGACGGTCGAGTCGATGAAACGGTCGCAGAGGACGACCTGTCCGTCCTGCAGCGCCGGTGCGATGACCTCCGTGACGATCTGGGCGCGTGCCGCCTCGTAAAGCAGCAGTTCGGTGAGCGGCTCCATGTCGGACAGGGAAGGGTCGAGGAGTATCTCACGGATTCGCTCGCCGCTTGCGGTGCCGCCTGGCTCGCGCACCTGGCAGACCGTATATCCGAGTTCTTCGAGGCGTGAGGCGAGCAGCTTGATGTGCGTGCTTTTGCCGCAGCCCTCCCCGCCTTCGAAGGTTATGAATGTGCCTTTTGCAGACATCGGATCGCTCCCTGTTGCAGTCGTGCGCCGTCGGTGCGGCGTCGGCTGTGATCGTGCCGTGACGCGCCCGCAGACGTGTCCGGTGTCGTCACAGGATTATACCGACTGATTCCGGCGAGCACCATCTGGTACACACGGCCAGGTGCCGGTTTTAAGCTAGTTGTCCTCGGGCTTTTTACCGGAAATGAAGCGTGAGCCCTTGTCCTCGAAGAAGTACTTGCGGCTGAAGAAGTTGTAGAGGGAGGTCAGGGCGGCGGCCATGAGCTTGGCGAGCCACGAGGGTATGTGGATGAGGACGAAGAGCCATAAGAAGAGCTGGTTTACTCCCAGCCCGATGAGGCTCAAGATGACGAAGAGCACGAACTGGAGCCGGCGCGTCTGTCCCTCGCGCCCTGCATAGACGAACCGCATGTTCAGCACGAAACTGACGATGGTACCGCAGGTATAGGATATGGTCGAAGCCACGAGATAGTAGACTCCGAAGGTCTCGTTTAAGAGCAGGAAGATGGCGTAATCGAAGGCGAAGGCGAGGAGTCCGACGGCGGCAAAGCGCAGGAATTGGCTGAGAAGTTGCTTCATGACAGACATTCTAGCGCCGCCTCGGTATAATTTCTATCGTGTACGCTGCTCAACGACGCAAGGGAGACGATGTCATGAAGGTCGTTATCCTGGCCGGAGGTTTCGGGACGCGCATCTCCGAAGAGAGCCATCTGCGCCCCAAGCCGATGATCGAAATCGGCCGCAAGCCCATCCTGTGGCACATCATGAAGATCTACTCCGCCTACGGCTTCAATGACTTCGTCATCTGCGGCGGCTACAAGCAGGAGGTCATCAAGGACTACTTCAACAACTACGCCCTCTACAATAGCGACGTGACCTTCGACTTTACCCAGGGCGGCCAGATGACCGTCCACACCGAGGCCTGCGAGCCGTGGAAGGTCACCGTCATCGACACGGGCTACACCACCATGACCGGTGGGCGCATCAAGCGCATCCAGCCCTATGTCGACGGCACCTTCATGCTCACCTACGGAGACGGGGTCGCCGACGTTGACCTTTCCGCGCTGGCCGACTTCCACCAAGGCCACGGGAAGACGGCGACGCTCACCGCGGTCAACCCGGGCCAGCGCTTCGGTGTCTTGGACATCGAGGACGGACAGGTCCTGTCGTTTCGCGAGAAGCATGACGAGGACGGCGCCTCCATCAACGGCGGCTTCATGATGCTCGAGCCGGCCGTCTTCGACCTGCTCGACGGCGACGGCTGCGTCTTCGAAGAGGAGCCCCTCACGACGCTTGCCGAGACCGGCCAGCTTATGGCCTATCGGCACAACGGGTTTTGGCGCTGCATGGACACCCAGCGCGATCACCGCGAACTCGAAGAGCTCTGGGAGACGGGCAAGGCGCCCTGGAAAATCTGGGACGATTGATGGATGCGCTGCTCGACTTCTTCGCCGGCAAGTGTGTTTTAGTCACCGGCCATACCGGCTTCAAGGGCTCGTGGCTTTCCTTCATGCTGGCGCAGGCAGGTGCCGACGTCGTCGGCTATTCACTTGCCGCGCCGACGAGTCCCCATCTCTACGGTCTGGCGCACGTCGAAGACGGCATGACATCGTATCTGGGAGATGTCTGCCGTATCGAACAGCTCGAAGCCATGTTCGAGTTGGAGCCCGAGATCGTCTTTCATCTGGCAGCGCAGCCGATCGTGCGCGACTCCTACGACGACCCGCATGCCACCTTCGAGATCAACACGCAGGGCACCCTCAACGTGCTCGAGTGCGCGCGGCAGGCGCCATCGGTGCGCTCGCTGGTAAACGTCACGACCGACAAGGTCTACTTCAACGAGGAGCTTCCGGACTACGCCTATGCCGAAGAGGACAAGCTCGAAGGCTACGACCCGTACAGCAATTCGAAGTCCTGCTCGGATCTGATGACCCGCTCGTATGCCCGCTGCTTTTTGGATGCGGCAGGCTGCGCGACGTCGACGGCACGGGCCGGCAATGTCATCGGCGGCGGGGACTTCGCCAACGACCGCGTCATCGCCGACTGTGTGAGGGCCGCCGCCGAAGGGCACGAGGTGCTGGTGCGCAATCCGGACTCCGTCCGTCCCTTCCAGCATGTCCTCGAACCGCTTTCCGCTTATCTGCTCATCGCCAAGAGCCAGTACGAGGACGCCTCGAAGGCGGGAAGCTACAACGTCGGCCCCGACGAATGCGACTGCGTGACGACGGGCGAACTCGTGGATTTGTGGTGTTCCCGCTGGGAGGGGGCCACCTCCCGCTGCGTCGATGAGAAAGCGTCCGGCGCTGCAGATTCCGCGGCGCAGACAGAACCCGATAAACACGAAGCCGGTTTCTTGAAGCTCGACAACTCCAAGATCAAGCGGGATCTGGGCTGGCGCCCGCGCTGGCACATCGACGAGGCCGTCGCCCGGACGGCCGAATGGACGCGCGCCTGGCTCGACGGAGACGACATCGCGGCGTGCATGCGCGCGCAGATCGACGACTATTTCGCAAGCTGAACGTGGGCGTCGCCCCTGCGTTACAGCGGCCGGCAGGAAGAAAGGAGCCGAGGGATGTTCGAGGGTATGAGCGAGGAGGAAGCCCGCCGGCAGATCCTTGATATGGTCGGCGCATACTGCGACACTTATCACGGCTCCAAAGAACCGTGGCAGGAGGGCGACTACATCCCCTATGCGGCCCGCGTCTACGACCATGCCGAGATGGAAAGCCTCGTCGACGCCTCGCTCGAGTTCTGGCTGACCGCCGGACAGAGGACCGAGGATTTCGAGAAGAAGCTCGGAGACTATCTCGGCGTCCAGCATGTCAGCTTCGTCAACAGCGGATCGTCCGCCAATCTACTCGCCTTCATGGCGCTGACGAGCGATGAACTCGGTGAGCGTGCCATCAAACGCGGAGACGAGATCATCACGGTCGCGGCGGGCTTTCCGACGACGATCGCGCCCTGCGTGCAGTTCGGCGTCGAGCCGGTCTTCGTCGACGTGACCATTCCGCAGTACAACGTCGACGTCACCCAACTCGAAGAGGCATACGGTCCGCGTACCAAGGCGGTCATGCTCGCGCACACCCTCGGCAACCCCTTTGACGTCGCGACCGTCAAGGCCTTCTGCGATGCCCATGACCTGTGGCTCATCGAGGACAACTGCGATGCGCTCGGATCGACCTACACCTTGGACGGCGTGACGGCCAAGACGGGGACCTTCGGCGACATCGGCACGAGCAGCTTCTATCCGCCCCATCACATGACGACCGGCGAGGGCGGCGCGGTCTACACGGGCGATGCCCAGCTGCATCGGATCATACGCTCGCTGCGTGACTGGGGGCGTGACTGCGCCTGCGAAAGCGGCCAGGACGATCGCTGCGGCCATCGCTGGGACGGTACCTACGGCGAGTTGCCCAAAGGCTACGACCACAAATACGTGTATTCACATTTCGGCTACAACCTCAAGGCGACCGATCTGCAGGCAGCCATCGGGCTCGCGCAGCTCGACAAGCTCGACGGTTTCGTCGCAGCCCGCAAGGAGCGCTTTGCGTGGATCGAGGCCGGCCTGACGGGCTGCGACGGCCTGATCCTGCCGCAGGCCTGTCCCCATGCCGACCCGAGCTGGTTCGGCTACTGCATCACCTGCGAGGACGGCATCGACGCGACCGTGCTCACGCAGGCGCTCGAGGCGCGGGGCATCCAGACGCGGCGCCTGTTCGCCGGAAACATCGTCAAGCATCCCTGTTTCGACGAGATGCGCGCGTCGGGGGAGGGCTATCGCTTAATCGGCGACCTGCCGGCCACCGACCGCATCATGCGTGACACCTTCTGGATCGGCACCTACCCCGGCATGTCCGAGGAACAGTGCGCGTTCATGGCGCGTGCGCTGCGCGAGGAGACCGCGCGGCTGTCGTGAGGATTTCGAAGGACAAGACCACGCCTGCCCGACCGCGCATCCGCGTGCTGATGACGACCTACAACGGGGAGAAGACCGTCGTCGACCAGGTCGAAAGCATCCTTGCCCAGCAAGACGTCGAGGTGGCGCTGCTGATCGCCGATGACTGCTCGAGCGACGCGACACGGAGCATCTTGGAAAGGCTGGCCGCCGAGCATGACAACATCGAGCTCATCTTCAACGAGTCCAACAAGGGCTGCTCGAAGAATTTCATGGACCTCATCTATGCCTGCGACGTGGATGACTGCGACTTTGTCGCGCTGGCCGACCAGGACGACGTGTGGCATCCCGACAAACTGGCTGCGGCCGTCTCGTGTCTGGATGCGAAAAGCGACCGCCCCGAGCTCTACTATGCCGGCATCGACAACGTCGGTGCGCAGGGGAATTCCTTGGGCAATGAATACGCCCCCTACCGTGTCTGCGCCGACAATTACGCGAGCCTGTTGCTCGTGCAGAACTGGTGTCTCGGTTGTACGACGCTCATGAACGGTGCGCTCGTCCGTCGCTTGCAGGAACATCCCGTCTACGATTTCGCCCGAATGTACGACGCTTGGATCCACATGGTCGCGCTCTACACGGGCGGCCGGGTGGTCTGCGATTTGGAGCATGCTCACGTCGACCGTCTCATCTCCGAAGACAATCTCGTCGGCGTCATGAACGAGAGGCGCTCGCCTGTCTATCTTGCGCGCAAAGCGACCAGCTGGGCGCTCGAAGGCGATCCCGAGACTTCACGCAAGCACACGGAAGCAGCACGCTGTCTCTTGCGCGAGTACGGCGATCAGATGGATGCGGACACGCGCGAACTCGTACAGGCGGTCGTCGAGCGGGAGACCTCGCAGGAGGCACGGGAGTTTCTGGCACAGCGCGACGATCTGGTGATGACGAGCGGGCCACGTACCCGCTGGCTCAAATCGATGATCCGCCGCGGCCGCTTCTAGCGCCGCGCTCCTTTGTCCCTGACGTGGTGGGAGTGTAGAATCTGCCCGTGCGCCAAAACGTTCACATACCCATACGCATGCGGGTACTCTTCGTCTTCTCGATCGCCAAGAGGACGGGTGGCGCCGCGCATATGTGGCTGCATCTGCTCGATGGGCTCATGCAGCGCGGGGTCGAGCCGTTCGTTCTGCTGCCCGACGGTGGCGACGGCAGCATGGAAAAAGCCCTGCAGCTACGTGGCATCACCTATGAGACCTCGTTTTACTCCTGGTGGGTCACCTCTGACGCCAACCCTCATTCCCTGATCCATCGTATCCGACGGCGCTTCGCCCATCGGCTGAACAGCAGGACCGAGCAGCGGATAGAGGAGATCATCCTCGGTCGCGGCATCGACCTCGTCTACATCTGCGACGGGACGATCACCGCAGGCATCGCCGCCGCCGAGGCACAGAAGATCCCGGTCGTCTGGCATTTCCACCAGTACATCGACGGCGGCCGTGGCGGCATCTCCTTCATCGACAGCGACGAACAGGTCGAATCAATGCTCCATCGCGTCCAGCACATCATCGCCGTCACCAAGGGCATCCGTACCGACCTGCGCACACGGTTTCCCGGTGCCGCACCCATGCGTGCCATCTACAACGGCGTGCCGGAACATGCCTGGGTCGACGACCACCTGGCCTTCGAGAACGCCTCTGAGGATGTCGCGAACTCCCCGCTCACGTTCACCTTGGCCGGGCGTTTCGATGCCAACAAGAACCAGATCGATGCCATCGAAGCCTTCGCCCGGATCGCCCCGTCGTACCCACGTGCACGGCTGCTCCTGGTGGGCAGCGGTACGAAGGATTGGGAGAACCGCGTCAAGCAGGCCGCGGACAAAAGCGGCGTGGGAGGGCGCATCCTGTTTTTAGGGGATATCAACGATATGACGAGCGTGTGGAAGCAGACCGATGTCGCCCTCAACTGCTCGTTCACCGAAGGCTGCAGCCTCGTTATCGCGGAGTCCATGGGAAGCGGCTGCCTCGTCTTGGGCTCGGATGCCCCCGGCAACGCCGAGCTTCTAGGCTTTCAGGTTCCGGAGGGTGAGGAAGCACCCGAGCAGCGTGCGCTGCTCTACCCCCGCGGCGATGCGGAGTGCCTGGCCGAGCAGATGGGATGGGCCGCCGAGCACGTCGAGGAGGCGCGCGTGATCGCAGAGCGCGGCAAGGCATTCGCGCGTGAGACCTTCGATCTGCCCGCACAGGTCGCCGAGATACATGAGACCTTCGCCGAGGTCATGGCATGAGCGTCGTGCAAGGTCCCCTCGTCAGCATCATCACACCCGCCTACAACGCCGAGCGCGACCTCGAATGCTGCCTGATTGGCATACTCGGCCAGACCTACGAGAACTTCGAGGCCGTCATCGTCGATGATGGCTCGACCGACGGCACCGCGGATCTGGCGGATGCCATCGCGCAAAGCGACGAGCGCGTCCGGGTCCTCCACATCGAAAACGGCGGCCCGGCCGTCGCCCGCAACGCCGGCCTCGATGAAGCGCGCGGCAGCTGGATTACCTTCGTCGATGCCGACGACCTCATAAACCCGACCTATCTCGAGCGGCTGGCCCGTGTTCAAAGCGAGACGAAGGCTGACATCGTGATCAGCGACTGCATGATGGTCGAGCATGGCAACGAGCGCCGATTCGGCATGGCCGTCCCGGATAGGATCTATCGCTTCCGCGACGACCTGTGGCGTGCATTTTTGGACGACAAGATCCCCTGGTCGCTTTGGGGCAAACTCTACCGTGCTTCGCTCTTCGAGGGCATCCGCGCCGATCCCGACGACTACATCGCCGAGGACCTGGACATGAACGCCCGCATCTTCGCACGCGACGAACTCTGCGTCGCGACTACCGACGAGGCAGGCTATTTCTATACGATGCGCGCCGGAAGCGTCGACCAAAGCTTCACCGAGCGGCACCTCTGCCAGTTCGACGTCTTCGAGCGTGTCTTCGAGCAGGCGGTCGAGCTTGACGAAACCCTCGCAGGCCGTGCCGCGGTCTTTTACGAGGAGCGGGTCTTGAGCTGCCTGCGCAAGGCGATCGATGCCAAGGCACTTGATCCGCAGACGACCTCCGCCTTCCGCGAGGCGCTGGCCGCGCACCGTTCGGACGTGCTGTCGGATAAAGATGCCCCCGGCGCGCTCAAACGGCGCCTGGTCGCCAGCATGCTCGGGCCGCACGCCTACAGCGTTCTGCGGCACGTGTTCGGATAGGATGCTTTTCCCTGCATAAAGAAAACGTCCCGGCCGCCGATCGGGCAGCCAGGGCGTCTGCTTCAGGAGCGGAAACGAGATCCGAGTCTATGCTTCGTCCGCCGCCTCTTTCGCCTCTTTCAGTTCCTTGTCCGAAGCGTCGTGCAGCTCCTTGCGCGCTGCGGCCTTCTCCTCGTCCGTCTTGTGCGGGATGAGGCCGGCGATGACAGCCAGCACGATGCCGGCGAGCCCGTAGATGAGCAGCGGGAGGCTGGCGCGGTTCCACGCACCGTCTCCGAGATAGATGACGGAGCGGATGCCTTCACTGATGTAATGCTGCGGTGCCCACGGATAGATCCAGTCCTGCCAGAAGGTCGGGAGCATCTCGTAGGGCAGGTTGCCTGTCATCATGCCGAATGCCATGAACACAATCATGATGACGGCGCCCAGGGCCATCGATATGTTGATCGCACCGATGTAGAGCAGCATGATACAGAAGCTGTTTTCCTTTCGTGTTCGGATAAAAAGGAGAAGGCTTTGACCTGCGCCTTCCTATCGGCTATGCTTGCCGTCGGGTATTTTATTGGACTTGTTGTCTAATAAAAATATAAAAAATAGGCGCCATGCCTAATTAATTGAAAGAGGCGCTGTCATGGCGAGACCGAGGAAAGAACAGGACGGCCCGTCCGCACTCGAGCGCATGGAAGAAGCGTTTTGGGAAGAGCTCGAAGAAAAGCCTTACGCGAAGATAACCGTTACCGACATCGTTAAAAAAGCGCAGGTCAACCGCAATGCCTTCTACTATCATCACGACGATCTCGACGATCTTGCCCACAAGGCTGTCTCGAACCTCCTGCTTGCCGGTGGCGCGAATGTCATCGTCGAACTTGTCGGCATGGAAGACAGGTCCACCGAAGAGG
>JAJQAN010000027.1 GCA_021203765.1 Coriobacteriaceae bacterium
CCGACGTTTGTGCACCCGGCCGCATAGGCCACCGTGTAGTCCGTGCCGGCCTGCAGCGTGCGCCCGTTCAGCACCACGCTCCTGACGGCCGGCGTGCAGGCCTTCCCGCTGTAGGTGTACGTACCCTGCGCGAGGGTCACCTTCGCGCCGTTGATCGAGAGCGCACCGGCGATGTCCACGTCGCAGGCGACGGCAAGCCCGTAGAAGGCCGCGGCCGCCGACATCGTCTCGTTCCAGGTGCCTGCCGCGTTAAAACCTGCCAAGTCCGTATCGGCGCAGCCCAGGATGTAGGAGACCGCCGGGCTGACCCGGTCCGTGCTCCCGCTGCCGCCGCCGGTCCGCACGACGTGCTCGAGGGCGTCGTAGGCGACCACCGCCGCCAGGGCGTTCGCAGAGGTGTCGAAGTCGCTGGCATCGGTACCGTAGTCGGGGCTGTAGTAGAAGCCGCCGTCGTCGGTCTGTGCCTTGCCCACGGCCGAGTAGGCGCTCGTGATCGCGTTCCTCAGGTCGGACGAATGCTCGTTTCCGTCCTCGTAGAACTCGTCGTTGAACGGCGCGAGCGCGAGTACCGCCTGCGCGGTCGTCTGGACGGTGTAGTCCCAGTACTCGTAGTCGGTGCCCTCGGAAAACACCTCCCCGAACAGCCCGTAGTAGCTGCTCTCGGTATCGGTGATCTGATAGCCGAGCAGCGCCTCGAGCACCGCATCACGCATCTCATCGCTCCCCGCGGCGACGCTGTAGACCGGCAGGATGTAGACGAGCGAATAGACGTCCGGCATCCCCTCGGTCGTGATCAGCGCTTCCATCTCGGCCACCAAATCGCGCGTCGTGCCCTGATCGGGCAGCGCCGTCACATCGCATCCGGCCGCATCCAGCGCGAGGATGTATTTGGCGAGCGTCCCCGCCCCGAGCGCGTAGCCGTTGGTCTGCTCGAAGCCGTCCATGTTGGCGAGGATCGCATCGGCATCCACGTCGCTACCGAATCCCAGCTCGTCCAAGGCGAGGGCCGCATAGAAGGTGTCGTTGGTGATGGAGCCGTCCGCCCCGCCGGCGCCGAAGCGTGCCGCCAGGTTGGCGCAGAGCGTGCGTGCCGTCGCCTCGTCGTAGTCGGCCGCCTGTGCCGAACTCGGCGCGATGGCCGGCCACATGCAGATAGCCACCGCGACCGCCAGGGCCGCACTCAGGATCCGGCGCACCGGCCGCAGGGGACAGGGCGTCTCCTTGCCCGTCTCCGGGTCGGCATACGTGCAGTTCATCGCGTTTTTCATGATCGTCTCCTCCTTCACAAAACGGATCGCAGCTCCCATGAAGAAGGCAACAAAAAAGGCCGCGCGCCCACAGCGGGGCACGCGACCCGTATTCGTCACGTCTTGATCAAGCCGTGCAGCACCGGGCGCTTAGGGCCGAGCGCTGCAAGGGCCGCGTTCACGGTAGATCCGCCGCTACTTGTCGGCACGCTTCCCGGTGGGTGTTCTGGCTGATCGGCCGCAGGCTCTGCGCCGAATCACAGTGGCGGTACCGTGCGGGATTTACACCCGGCTTTCCCCACGTGGGACGTCTTCTTCACTGCCCGCAGTATAGCGCAGGGCTTGTGGAGCCTTGTGGGGTTCTTCAACAATTCGGCAAAGTCGGTGGTCTATATCACGAAATGAGATAAGATACTCCCACAGCGCAAGACAGGCTCTTTTGTCGAGGGAGCGTACATCATGAAGATCTTCGGACTCGGTATTCCGGAACTCATCATAATCCTGGTCATCATCGTCGTGCTCTGCGGGCCCGCCCTGTTCTCCCGCCTGCGCAAGCGCACCGACAGCGCCGTCAAGGGCGCCAAGCAAGGCATCGAGGCCGGCAAGCAGGCCGCCGACGTCAAGCCCGACCCGGAGATGGAGGGCAAGTCCCCCATGGAGAAGGTCGAGCACTTCCAGGACAAGGTCGATGACTGGATGGACAACAGGCCCGACATCGACACCGGCGAAGGCGACGAGGGTGCCGAGCAGGCCGAGCAGGCCGAAAAGGCCTAAAAACCGCTCCTTCCCTTCACGCCCACCAACAAAAAGCCGGCAGGGATTTCCCGCCGGCTTTTTTAGTGCGCGCGTATCGCTATCGCAGGGCAGCCAGCCCTAACCGGGGTGCCTCCCTACTCCTTCTTCTTACTCGATGACTTCTGTTGCTTGGCGACCTTGTCCGCCTGCGCCTCCTCTGCGGCGTCGGCCTTCGCCTCGGCCGATTCCAGCTCGGCGTCGGCGTCGGTCTCCGTCTCGGCATCCTCGTCTTCCTCGTCGCCTTCGTAGCCTTCGGACTCCGGGCCGAGCACGGGCGTGCCGTCGAGCTTCAGCGACAGTCCCAGCCTGCGGCGCTGTCGCAGTTCGGCGGTGGCGGTGAACAGCGCGTCGGTGCTCGAGTTGAGCGCCGTCTCGCAGCTGTCCTGGATGACCGCGACGATGAAGCCGATCGCGACGATCTGCGCGGAGACGTCGGCGTTGATGCCGAAGAGCGAGCAGGCCAGCGGTATCAGCATGAGCGAGCCGCCCGGCACACCCGATGCCCCGCAGGCCGAGGTGGCGGCGAGCACCGATAAGATGACGGCCTGCACCGGATGCACCTCGATCCCCAGGGTCTGGGCGGCCGCCAACGACAGCACCGTGATGGTGACGGCCGCGCCGGCCATGTTGATGGTCGCGCCGAGCGGTATGGAGACCGAGTAGGTGTTCTTGTTGAGTCCGAGCGATTTACAGAGGTTCATGTTGACCGGGATGTTCGCCGCCGACGAACGCGTGAAGAACGCGGTGATGGCCGAATCCTTCAGGCAGCGGCCGACGAGCGGATAGGGGTTGACCCGCGCGAACAAAAAGACGATGAGCGGGTTGACGACCAAGGCGATGAAGAGCATACAGCCGACGAGTACGAGCAGCAGATGCCCGTATTCGACGAAGATGTTGAGGCCGTTTTCGCTCACCGCGGAATAGACCAGGCCGAGGATGCCGAAGGGAGCCATCGCGATGATCCAGCGCACGACGGTGGTGATGGCGTCGGAGATGGCGTTCAGGGTCTCCTTGGCGCCCTTGGGCGCGTGGCGCATGGCGATGCCGAGGAGGATCGCCCAGCACAGGACGCCGAGGTAGTTGGCCTCGGAGAGCGCCTCGATCGGATTACAGACGATGTTGGTGAGCAAGGTGACGAATATCGAGCCCACGTCGCTTATCTCCGACATATCGTCGTAGGCCGAGACGTCCAAGGTGAGCGGGCTCGGGAAGAGCATGCTCGCGACGACGGCGACGATCGCCGCGCAGAGCGTGCCGATCAGATACAAGATGATGATGGTGCCCATCGACCGGTCGGCCTTCGCGCCCAAAAGCGCCGATATGACCAAGAAGAAGACGAGCACCGGGGCGATGGATTTGAGTGCCCCGGTAAAGAGCGTGCCGAGCAGCGGTATGACCGGCAGGTCCTTGAAGAAGATGCCGAGCACGGCACCGATGACGAGCCCGATGAGGATACGGATGATCAGGCTGACGGAGTTGTAGGCGTGGGCTATTCGTCGCATGGATAAGACCTTTCAATGGATGTATGGGACAGAATGCACATGTGTAGGAATTATAGAGGAAATCAGATGCCATGCGCCGACATTCTCTGTGCGCAGGGATAAAGCGCCCGTCCGCCGCACGTGCCTATAATGGGGGCGGAACCCGGACAAAGGAGCAGGTGATGGAGGATATCGAGGACAGATACGAGCTCAGAAACATACGCCCGGAGGAGGCTGCGGCGGCCGCCGAGATCGAACAGGTCTGCTTTCCGCCCGAGCAGGCCTGCACGCGCGAGGAGATGATGGCGCGCGCCGAGCAGGTCCCCGAGCTCTTCTTGGTGGCCGTCGAGCGCGAGACGGGCACGGTGGCCGGCTACATCAACGGCATCGCCACCGACGAGGAACACCTCCTCGACGCCTTCTACGCGGACGCGTCGCTCAACGACCCGGACGGCGATACGGTCATGATCTTGGGGGTCTGCGTGCTGCCGGAGCATGAAGGCCAGGGCCTGGCACGCGCGATGATGCGGACCTACGTCGCCCGCGAACAGGAGCGCGGACGTAGGCGGCTCGTGCT
>JAJQAN010000045.1 GCA_021203765.1 Coriobacteriaceae bacterium
CCTCACTCATGAGGGGAAAGGGCATCCACAACAGCATTGAGGAGGTGGGTGGCGATGGTGCGCTTGGAGCAGGTCGCAAGCTCCTCGCAGCCCTTCTCGGTGACGAACCAGACGTGGTTGTCGGTGCTCCCGAAGCCGAGCTCTCCGGAGACGTCGTTGGCGACGCAGAGGTCGGCCCCCTTGTCTGCAAGCTTGCGGCGGGCCTTCTCGGTGGGCTCGCCGGTCTCGGCGGCGAAGATCACGTTGTAGCAGCCCGCGTTGCGGGCCGCGCAGGTCGCGGCGATGTCGGGGTTTTCCTCGAGCTCGAGCGTGAGCCCCTCCCCGTCGCGTTTGATCTTCTTATCGCTCGCATCGGCAGCGCGCCAGTCGGTGACCGCGGCGGCAAAGACCGCCGCATCGCAAGTATCGTAGACCGCCTCGCAGGCTTTCAGCATCTCATCGGCACTCGTGACCGAGACGAAGTCGACGCCGGCCGGGGGCACGAGCGCAGTCGGCCCGCAGACGAGCGTGACCTCGGCGCCGCGCAGGGCGGCCTCCTCGGCGATGAGGATGCCGGTAAGCCCGCTCGAAGGATTGGACAGGTAGCGCACTGCATCGAGTGCCTCGTGCGTCGGCCCGGCGGTCACGAGCACGTGTCTGCCCTCCAGGTCGCGCCGGCGGTCGAGCTCGCCGAGTATCGCCTCGACGATCGCCTCGGGATCGGCCAGGCGTCCCTCCCCTTCTTTCCCGCAGGCCAGATAGCCCTCGTCCGGGGAGATGATGCGCACGCCGCGCGCCTCCAGGGTCCGGAGGTTTTCCTGGGTGGCCTCGTCGTGATACATCGCCTCGTTCATCGCGGGCGCCACGACGAGCTGCTTTTCGAACGCGAGGGCGGTCGTGGACAGCAGATCGTCGGCGCGCCCCTGCGCGATCTTGGCGACGGTGTTGGCCGTGGCAGGCGCGATGCAGAAGAGGTCTGCCTCCTCGGCAAGCGAGACGTGGTGGATAGCGTCGCCCGGCTCGTCGAACATCCCGACGGCGACCTCCTCGTGCGTGAGCGCCCGGAACGTCGTCGGCCCGACGAACTCGGTGGCGTGCTCGGTCATCACGACCTTCACGCGCAGATCGTCGCGCGCCTTCTGCAGCCCGCGCACGATCTCGCAGGCCTTGTAGGCGGCGATGCAACCGGTTATGCCGAGGAGGACCGTCTGCATGGTCTCAATCCCCATCGTCCTTGCGATAGACCAGCTTGGCGACCGGCGACTCCCAGACGGCGACCTCTGAGATCTCCACCTGTGCAGGCAGGGTCTCATCCAGCCGCTCGTAGATGACGCGGGCGAAGTTTTCGGCCGTCGGGTTGAGCTCGTCGAAGGGCGCTACCTCGTTCACGTAGGCGTGGTCGTAGTCCTCGAGCACGGAGTGCAGGTCGTCTTTGAGCTGTTTGAAGTCGTAGAGGATGTCGATGTCGTCGAGTTCGGTTCCCGCGACCGTCACCTCGACATCCCAGGTATGCCCATGCAGGTTGGCGCACTGCCCGGGATAGCCCACGATGCGGTGTGCGGCGTCGAAGTGATCCTTGATGGTCAGCTCATACATCGCCTGCCTCCTTGTTCGTCTTTAGAACAGCGCACCCTGGCCGGCGCCCGTATCGAAATCGACCAGGTAGTCCCCGACCGGGCCCGCGGCGTCCATCGCCTCGTTCACACGCGCGTCCGAGACCGTGTTCTTCTCGCGGTAGACGTGCTCGATGGTATAGCCCTCAAAGCGTCCCAAGAGCCCCTCCACCTGGGTAAAGAGCGGTTTGAGCGCGGCGTTTTTGACCTTGTACTCCCCTTTGACCTGGCGGACCAGCAGGTCGCTGTCCAGCCGGATGTCGAGGACGGTCACCCCGTGTTCGAGCGCGTTGGAAAGCCCCCAGATGAGGCCGGAGTACTCTGCCTGGTTGTTGGTCGTCTCCCCCAGATACCAGCCGCCGGATAAGACGACCTCGTCGCCGTCGAGCAGGTCGAAGCCGCAGGCGGCGATGCCGGGATTGCCGCGCGAGCCGCCGTCGGTGTGGAGGGTGAATCCCATGGCCCCTAGTCGGAGTCCTCCGCGCCGCGCACGACCATGATGCGGTGGCAGTTGGGGCATTCGGTGACGTCCGGCCCGTGGTGCAGGCGCGAGAGCTGGCCTTCCTGGAAGGTGAAGTGGCAGGCGCTGCAGTGCTCGCCCTCCAGCTGCGCGATCGCGATGCCGTTCTTCTCGTCAAGCAGGCTTTCATAGAGCTTGGCGGTCTGATCGTCGAGCTCGCCCAGGCTCTCCGTGCGCTGCTTTTCGTATTCGTCGATCTGGGCCTTGATGGCGCCGCCCTTCTCCTTGAAGGTCTCGGTCAGGCCGGCCTCCTTGGCGTCCAGGTCCGCCTTCATCTGGTCGAGCTGGGCGGTGAGCTCCTCTATCTTGTCCCGGCGCTCGTTGAGGGACTGCTCCTCCTCCACCAGCGCCTCCTGCTGCTCGACCTGGCTGTCCAGATCGCGCGTGAGCGAATCGGCGAGGCGGAAGTCTTTGTTGTTGTCTATGCGTTTGCGCAGGTCGGCGACGCGTTCGTCGATCTCCGCCTTCTGTGTCTGGGCCTTGGCCAGCTTGGCGTGCACATCCTCGGCAAGCTCGGCGGCCTGGTCGCTTTTGGCCTGCAGGTCCTTGCGCTGGGCACGGCACTGGAAGATCCCGGCGGCCTCGGGCAACTCGTCGAGCTGCCGCTTCAGGCGCAGCGTCTGGATATCGCAATCACCGATCTGCTTGAGTGCTTGTGCAGAAGACATGTCCATCCCTTCCTAGCGCGGAATCCACCAGTTGCTTTCCGAGGTGCCGATGCGGACGATGGAGTCGGCCGCGTACCCCGCGTCGACGAGCGTCTCGGCGAGGACCTCGACGATCGGCAGCTCGCTTTTGTCATGGCCCAGATCGATCAGGGCCAGATGCGGGGCGGCGTCGGTGCCGAAATGGTAGCGCGTCTCGCCCACGATGAGGCAGTCGATGCCGTTCTGTATACAGATGCCGTAGAGCTCAGGCTCCGTCCAGCAGCCGTTTAAGAAGGCCACGTGGTCGGCCGCACGCTCAGGCTCGCCCCAGACGCGGGGAGCGCCCCCGAAGGCCTCCTGGCAACGCTCGGCCAGATCCTCCAGGGTCTGCGGGCTCTTCGAGGAAAGGACCGCCCCGAGCCCGGTGCCTTGGGCATCGCGGGCGGGGTCTTGGAGGTGCTCGAAGTTGCCCTCGCAGTCGTATCCGAGCAGGTCGGCGTAACGTTCACGCACCGCGACGGCACGATCGGCGTTGGTGTGCATGGCGATGACGCTGACGCCGCGCTGGGCTGCCGTGTAGATCATCCGCCCCGGGCCCGGCGTCGCGGCACTTGTAGCCGGGCCGAACTCGGTGGGGCCGCCCTTGATGAAGGGAGGATGGTGGGTGACGAGCACGTCGCAGCCGGCATCTGCGGCCGCGGTGACCGCCGCGGTCGTCATGTCGAGGTTGACCGCGATTCTTGTGACGGGAGCCGTACGGTCCCCCACCGCAAGCCCGGGCTGGTCCCAGTCCTCGGCGTCGTCACGCGGGAAGGCCGCAAACAGCGCCGCTTCCAGATCCCCGACGGTCTGTGCCACGGTCTCTCCCTCCCCTTCCGTTACAGCTCGAGATACATACGGTCGCCGTCGGCCATCGGCACGGCGACGCGGGTATAGCCGACACGGCGCATGACGTCGTAGGCGCGCTCGACGTCGCAGGCGACGTCGGCGACATAGTGGGCGTCGGCACCGACCGTGCAGTCGACGCCTGCCTCGCAAAAGATCCGCAGCGCCTCTTCGCAGGGGTACTGCTCGCCTGCCGGCTTGCGCCAGCCGGCGGTGTTGACCTCGATCATCGCGTCGCGGTCGGCCGTCAGCGCAGCCATCTCATGGTAGTCCTCGGTCGCATCGAAGGGCACACGGTCCCCGAAAACTTTTGGCAAATCAACATGCGAGAAGGCTGTGAACGGTGCGTCCGAGGAGGCCATCTCCTTCCAGACCTCGAAGTAACGGCTCCAGACGTACTCGACCCCGCGCTCGGCCCAGCCGTCCTGGGAATCGGGGTTGTCGAGCGACCACTCGTCGATGAAGTGGACCGAGCCCAAGACGTACTCGAAGGGCTCGCAGAGTTCTTTGAGCTCCTCGGCGCGGTCGTCGAGCCAGTCGGCCTCGATGCCGACGATCAGGTTCATCGTCGATCCCTCGTCGGCGAGCACATCGCGCATGCGGTGCAGCTCATCCACGTACTCGTCCATCACCTCCGAACCCATGGATACCTCGTAGTGCGGGTCCAGATGCGGCGGCAGTACGAGATGCTCGGTCTGCGCATAGGTGTGCAGGCCGAGTTCGTCGGCGCGGCGGACGAAGTCCTCTATGGTCCCGCTCCCGTGGCCGGACAGTTCGCTGTGGGAATGGCAGTCGATCAGCTGGGTCATCTCAACACCTCTTCCAAACAGGTCAGGAAACGTTCTATGTCAGCGGCGGTCGTGGTACGGCCGCAGGATATCCGCAGGGAACCGAAGGCGCGCTCCTTGGAGATGCCGATGCCGGTGATGACGTGGCTCGGGTCGAGCGAGCCCGACGAGCAGGCGGACCCCGAGGAGACGGCGATGCCGGCCGCATCGAAGCGCTGCACGAGGGTCTCCCCCTCCAGCCCGTCGCAGAGAAGCGAGAGTATCTGCGGCACGCAGCATTCCTGGTCGGAAAGTGTCGGGGTCAGGCCGTGGGGTGCGTCCAGCTCGGACAAGTTCGCGAGGATCTCATCCTTGAAGCCCTGCAGGCGGGCGCAGGTCTCCTCGCGCTCGGCGACCGCATGCTCGGCGGCTTCGGCGAAGACCAGCGCCCCGAGTACGTTGGAGGTACCGCCACGACGTCCGGCCTCCTGTCCGCCGCCGACGATGAGCGCGTCGCAGGGGACCGAACGGCGCAGGTAGAGGGCTCCGCTGCCCTTGAGGCCGCCGATCTTGTGGGCCGAAAACGCCGCCGCGTCCACGCCGGATCCCTCCAGGTCGATCGCCGTCTTGCCCAGGCCCTGCACCGCGTCGCAGAAGAAGCGCGCGCCGGCCCGGTGTGCCGTCTGCGCCAAATCGGCCACGGGTTGCACCGTGCCGAGCTCGTTGTTGACGGCCTGGACGGCGACGACGCTGGCGTCCTTGCCGGCGGAGGTGGCCTTTTCGAGTGTGGCCTGCAGGGCGTCGACGGTGATGAGGCCGCCGGAGCTCGCGGGGATCTCGAAGATGTCGAAGCCCTCGCGCTTGAGGATGCGGGCGGCCTCGTGTACGGCGTGGTGTTCCAAGGCGCCGATGAGGACGGCCGTGCGGTTCCCGTCGCAGTTGCGGTGCGCGAGGCCGCGCAGGGCGGTGTTGTCGGCCTCGGTGCCGCCGGAGGTGAAGACGATCTCGGCGGGCGTACGGGCGTCGAGCGCTGCGGCCAGGCGGTGGCGCGCATCGTCGAGCTGACGTGCGGCGGTCTTGCCCTCGGCATACAGCGAGTTGGCGTTGGCCCACGAGGCCTCCTCCATCGCCTCTTTCAGGCGCTCATCGAAGGGGGCGGTGGCCGCCCAGTCGAGATAGACCCTGTCTGCGCTCCGTTCAGTCGCAGACATGGCGGAGCTCTTTTATGACGGCGGCACGGTCGGTCTGGCTGAAGATGGCGTTTCCGGCGACGAGCACGTCGGCGCCGACGGCCGAGCACAGCGGGGCGGTCAGGAAGTTGATGCCGCCGTCGACCTCGATGAGGGGCTCGACGCCCGCATCCTTGCACTGCCCGATGGCAGCGGCCAGGCGCGCGGGGCTTTCGGGGATGAAGGACTGCCCGGCAAATCCCGGATGCACGCTCATCACCAGCACCATGTCGAGCACGTCCACCACGTCGGCGAGTACCTCGGTGGGCGTATCGGGGTTGATGGCGATGCCGGCCTGGGCGCCGCGCTCATGAATCGTGGCGATGAGCGCACGCGGATCCGAGCAGGCCTCGTAGTGGACGCTGATCATGTCGGCTCCCGCCGAGATGTACCAGGGCACCTGCTCTTCGGGGTTGTCGATCATCAGGTGGACGTCGAGCGGCACGTCGGTGATCTCCTTTAAGGCGCGCACGTGCGCCGGCCCGATGGTGAGGTTGGGGACGAAGTGGCCGTCCATCACGTCGACGTGGATCCAGTCGATGCCGGCGTCGACGACCTCCCTCACGTCGCGTTCGAGGTTGGCGCAGTCCGCAGAGAGGATGGACGGCGCGATCTGTACCGGTCCGTACATGCCGATCAGCCTTCTTCCAGTTCGCTCTTCTTCGGGCGGCTCATGAGCATCCTGGCCGCCTCGGCCGGGTCGAGGTCCTCCCAGAGCACCCGGCGCATGCAGTCCGCGATCGGCAGCTCGACGCCGTTGCGTTCGGCGAGGGCCACCACCGTCCTGCAGGCGACGGCGCCCTCGGCGACCATGTGGGTCTCCTCCTCGAAGTCCTCCAGGGTCTTTCCGACCGCGAGCATCTGACCGAGGGTGCGGTTGCGCGAGTACTGGGAGGTGCAGGTGGTGACGAGGTCGCCCATGCCGGCGAGCCCCATGCAGGTGCGCGCGTCCCCGCCCAAGGCGTTGACGAGGCGCGATATCTCGGCCAGGCCGCGTGTCATGAGGGTGGCCGAGGCGTTGTCGCCGGAGTGCAGGGCGGCCAGCACGCCGTTGGCGATGGCGTAGATGTTCTTGGCGGCCGAGCAGAGCTCGACGCCGACGACGTCGTAGGACGTGTAGATGCGCAGGTATTCGCAGGTGAAGAGGTCCTGGAAGAAACAGGCGGTCTCCTCGGACGAGGATGCGACGACCGAGGCCGCCGGCAGCTTGCGGGCGATCTCCTCGGCGTGGTTGGGACCACAGAGGGCCGCCAGACGCTCCTCGCCTCCCAGCACGTCGGCGAGCACCCCGACCATGGTGAAGCCGGTCTCATCCTCCACGCCCTTTGAGAGCACGACGACGGGGACGTCGGCGCCGACATAGGGCGCCATCTGCTCGGCGGTCTCGCGCACCGCCGAGGACGGGGTGACGACGACGGCGGCCTCGCTGCCTTCGCAGGCCTCCTCAAACGAGCAGGTCGCGACGATTGAAGCGGGCAGTTCGGTATCGGTGAGGTAGTCGGGGTTGAAGTGGGAGGCGTTGATGCCTTCGGCGGTGGATGCGCGGTAGGACCACAGGGAGATGTCGTATCCCTTGTTGCCCAGAAGATGGGCGACGGCCGTCCCCCACGAGCCGGCGCCGATGACGGCGACCTTCATGCCGCATCATCCCCCTTCGGATCATCGTCTCCGCCATCCTTCTTCGAAGACGAGCGGTTGAGCGAGAACGTCGACTCCTCGCCGTGTGCGATGCGGACGATGTTCTCGCGGTGCGCCCAGACGACCGCCACGCAGACGAGGGCGCCGACGACGAGCCAGGGCACCGACTGGGTGTGGAAGATCAGCGCGCCGCAGAAGGTCCCGAAGCCCGATGCGATCGAGCCGAAGGAGACCATGCGGGTGATGAGCACGAAGACGATGAAGAAGGCCAGCGCCGTGAGCGCGACGGGCCAGGAGGCGCCGAGCAGGGAGCCGAGCCCCACCGAGATGCCCTTGCCGCCCTTGAAGTGGAGCCAGGGCGTGAACATGTGGCCGAGGATGGCGCAGATGACGCAGGAGGCGATGACGAGGTCGGCCTGCCAGCCGGCCGGAACCGCGAACAGGAAGACGAGGAGCCGGCCGAGAAAGCTTGCCGCAAGCCCCTTGGCGACGTCGAGGATGAAGGTGATCAGCCCCGCCTGCCAGCCCAAGGTGCGGTTGACGTTGGTCGCCCCGATCGATCCGGAGCCGCCCTCGCGCGGGTCGGCGCCGAAGGCCCTGCCCACCAGGACGCCGCAGGGGATGGAGCCGAGGAGGACGGATTCGACGATGGCGATGATGAAGGGGATGATCCAGTTCATGATTCGTTCTTTCTCTTGAAGCGCAGGCGCACCGGGGTGCCGCTCAGATCGAAGGCCTCGCGCAGACGGTTTTCCAGATAGCGTCGGTAGGTGTCGTCGATGATCTCGGGATGGTTGGCGAAGAAGGTGAACGTGGGCGGGCAGGTACCCGTCTGGGTGACGTAGTTGATCCTGAGGTGCTTGCCGCCCTTGGAGACGCTGTGGCCGAAGTCGCGCAGCTCGGTGAGGAAGGCGTTGAGCTGGTTGGTGGGAAAGGTGGCCGCATAGTGCGCGTAGGCGGCATCCACCGCGCCCCAGATACGCCCGACGGATCTGCCGGTCTTAGCCGAGATGGTGAGCACCTCGGCATATCCGACGAACTCCATGCGGTCGGCGAGGTGTTCCTTGATCCGTTCGCGCTCGTCGGCATCCTCGACGAGGTCCCACTTGTTGATGCAGATGACCAGCGCGCATCCCCGCTCGTCGGCCATGGCGGCGACCTTCTGGTCCTGGTCGGTGAGGCCGAGCGTCGCGTCGACCATGAGGACGGCGACCTGGGCGCGCTCGATCGCCCGCAGGGCACGTACGAGCCCGTAGTATTCGACGTCCTCGCCGATCTGCGACTTGCGGCGGATGCCCGCGGTGTCGACGATGCGGTAGCGCTTCCCGTCGTGCTCGACGAGCGTGTCGACGGCGTCGCGTGTGGTGCCGGCCTCCTCGCTCACGATGGATCGTTCGGTGCCGACGAGGCGGTTGGTGAGCGATGACTTGCCGGCGTTGGGCCTGCCGATGATGGCGATGTCGATGGCCTCGTCCTCCTCCTCGCCGGCGCCCTCGTCGGGAAGCTTGCCGACGACCTCGTCGAGGAGATCCCCGGTGCCGTTGCCGTGCGTGGCCGAGACCGGCATCGGGTCGCCCAAGCCGAGCGGATAGTACTCCCAGAGGTTCTCCTCGCGCTTGGTGTTGTCCATCTTGTTCACGGCTAAGATGACGGGCACCTTGGTGCGCTTGAGCACGCGGGCGACCTCCTCGTCGTCGGCGGAGATGCCGACGGTGCCGTCCACCAAGAAGATGATGCAGTCGGATTCCTCGCAGGCCATGAGGGCCTGGCTCGTGATGGAGCCCTGGAAGCGGTCGGATTCGCCCAGCTCGATGCCGCCGGTGTCGATGAGCATGAAGTCCCGCCCGTTCCAGTCGGCCTGGTGGTAGGAGCGGTCGCGCGTGACGCCGTAGGTTTCGTGGACGATGGCGTCCTCTCTTTGGGTTATGCGGTTGACGAGGGTCGATTTACCAACGTTCGGGCGGCCGACCACGGCGACTACGGGCAGGGGCATGCGTCCTCATTTCTATCGGTACGCAGATTGTACCCCCTGCGTGCCGCATCCCCGCCGCGTACGGGACAGATTGTCCAAATTTTTACGGCGCGAGTTTTGCCAAAGCCGCGCGAGATGATCCGCCTCGGAAAAAATCGAGGCTCCAAACGCCAAAATGCACGCGCATGTGGCCCCGCAGGGCGTCGGCAAGGACCTGAGCGTGGCGCCGAATCGTAGCGCTTCGCAAAGGCGCAGGTCAAAAGGCTGCAGGAAATCCCTGATTTTCGGCAAGCCTCAGATCGCGCCACATGGAGCGCAGTTTTGGCAAAAGCGGCCTCGATTTTTTCCGAGAGCGTCAAAAAGGCGCTGAGTGTGGAGTTAATTGGCTTGGAGAAGGTGGCGCGGCTGCTAGTCTTGGAGTTCTTGGAGGCGGTCGACGACGGCGTCGATGTGTGCCTTCGGGGTGGAGGCCCCGGCCGATATCCCGACGAGTTCGGCCCCTTCCAGCCATCCCTCCTCGATTTCGGCGGCGTCCTCGATGTGGTGGGTGCGCGTGCAGTTGGCACTGCAGATCTGGACGAGGCGCTTGGTGTTTCCGGAGTTGCGCCCGCCGATGACGATCATCACGTCGCAGCGGGCCGACAGTTCGCGTGCGGCGTCCTGGCGCTGGGCGGTCGCCCCGCAGATGGTCATCCGCGTCTCAACCTCCTCGCAGCACTCCTGAAGCTTGTCCACGACCGCGTCGAAGGTCGCCCGCTCCTGCGTGGTCTGCACCACCACGCCGACGCGCGCGGGCAGCTGCTCCGGTAGGTCCTCGGGGGCGTCGACGACCGCGAACAGCGCGTCCCCGGCCCAGGCGCAGATGCCTTCGACCTCCGGATGGTTCGGCTCGCCGACGATGACGATCGCGTAGCCGTCCTCGGCGAGCTCCTTGGCGCAGGTGTGGACGTTTGAGACGTACGGACAGGTCGCATCGACGATCGCAAGCCCGCGGGAAGCCGCCTCCTCGATGACCTGGGGCGCCGCGCCGTGCGAGCGGATGACGACCGCCCCTCCCTCGATCTCGTCGAGGGTCTCGGCGGGTTCGATGCCACGCTCGGCAAGCGAGGAGACGACGCGGGGGTTGTGGATGAGCGGGCCGAGGGTGTGCACCGTCTCGTGCTCGTCGATGGCGTCAAACGTCATCTTCAGGGCGCGGGTGACCCCGTAGCAGGCACCGGCATATCGGGCGACCTCGACCTCCACGGAGCCTCCCCTACTGCTCGGATTCGTCGGCTGTGTCAGGAGTCTCCGGCTTCTCGGCCTCACCGCCCGCTTCGGTCGTCTCGGCCGCTTCGGCCTTGGCCGGCTTGTCCGCCTCGGCCGCCTCGAGCTTTTCCTTCTCCGCGGCCACGACCTCGGCCGGGTCGGGCGGCTCGGGCGTGTAGTCCTCGTCGGCGCTGTCGCGCAGCTCGAAGGCGCGGTCCATGATGTATTCGGTCGCGACCCGGTTGCGCTCCTTGCGGGGCAGGCCGTCGAAGTCCTTGAGGTCGATGGCCTTGCCGAACTTGACGTAGATCTTGACCGGACGGGGGAAGTGCTTGCCGTAGGGCACGATCTTGTCGGCGTTTTTGATGCCGATGGGAACGATCTTCACGTGCGCCATCTGGGCGATCAGTATCGCTCCGGCATGCGGGTTGTATTCCTTGTCCGGCGAGTTCATGCGCGTGCCCTCAGGGAAGATGCCGACGCATTCCCCGCGCTTGAGGCAGGTGACCGCCCGCTTGATCGCCCCGCGGTCGGCCGAGTCCGGCTCGATCGGGATCCCGCCGATGCGGGCGATGGCGGTACGGACGAAGAAGTGCGAGAAAAGCGAGGTGCGTGCCAGAAAGCGGATGATGCGCGGGTAGGCGATGAGCCAGAGCATGGGCGGGTCGACGAAGGAGAGGTGGTTGGCGATGAAGAGCACCGGCTCCTCGTCGGCGGCCGGGATGTTCTCCTTGCCCCGCACCTTCCAGCGCCAGTACAGCCACATGACCGGGCGCGCGGTGAACTGGGCGAGCCAGATGAACCAGTTCTGATGCCAGGTGTGGCGCTCCTGCATCGGCTCGTCGAAGAACTCGTAGTACGGACGCATGATGTGCATGATACCTATCCTTTGGATCTAGCGGACGGAATCGACGATGTCGGTGATGCACTTGCAGACCTGCTCGATGGAAAGCGAGGTCGTGTCGACCTCCACGGCCCCGGGTGCGGGCTTGAGCGGAGCGACCGCCCGCGTGGAGTCCGCCTCATCGCGACGCTTCAGATCGGCCAGGATCGCCTCGGTGTCCGTCTCGCCGTAGCCCTGCGTGAGGTTCTGGTTGGAGCGGCGCCGTGCACGCTCGTCGGCGTCGGCGGTGAGGAAGATCTTGACCTCGGCGTCGGGGAAGACGACCGTCCCGATGTCGCGGCCCTCCATCACGATGTCGTCGCTTGCGGCGATGGCGCGCTGCTGCTCGACCAAGGCCTCGCGCACGCTCGGGGTTGCCGATACCGGCGTGACAGCCTTGTCGATCTCGGGGGTGCGGATGGCGTCGGTCACATCGTTGCCGGCGATCGAGACCCCGGTCGCGATGGGGTTTCCCTCCTCGTGGGCAAACTCGATGCGCTCGCTTGCTGCAAGATCGCCCAAGGCCTCGGCGTCGTCGAGGGCTATGCCGCGCTCGAGCGCCAGCCAGGACACGGCGCGGTACATCGCCCCGGTGTCGAGGTAGTGGAAGCCCAGGATCTTGGCGACCTCACGGGCGACGGTCGATTTACCCGAGCCTGCCGGCCCGTCGATGGCGATGATCATTCGTGCTCCTCGAGATGGTGGATGTCGTCGTAGAAGTTCGGCCAGGACACCGACACGCAGTCCGGATCGTCGGTGCGTATCTGAGAGCCTAGGACAAGATACGCAAGATGCCAGGTCATTGCAAGACGGTGGTCGTGGTGACACGGCAACACCGACGGCTCAGCTCCGACCTCCCGCAGCGCCGCATGGACCTCCGCGGCCCGTGCGGACACGCCCAAGGTGGTGGGGCTGCCCTCGATGATGAGGTCGTCCCCTTCGGCGCTCGCCGCCAAGCCGAGCATGCCGAGGCCCTCGACGATGGCGGCCAGCCGGTCGCATTCCTTCACACGCAGCTCGCCGACGTCTTCGAAGACCGTCCGCCCTTCCGCGAAGCAGGCGAGCAGGCTTAAGGCCGGGATCTCGTCGATGAGCGTCGGGACCTCCTCGGAGACGACCGTCGTGCCCTGCAGATGCTCCGCGTAGGAGACCTCGACGTCCCCGATGGGCTCACTTCCCTCCTTGCGCGTCTGCGTCCAGGAGATGTCGCAGCCCATGCGGCGCATGGCCTCGAAGGCGCCGATGCGCGTGGGGTTCAAATCGACGTCTTCTAAGACGACGTGGCTGCCCTCGATGAGCGCGGCGGCCACGGCGACGAAGGTGGCCGAGGACGGGTCGGCCGGCACCGTCACATCGTGGGCGTGCAGCTGCAGCGGGCCTTGTACGGCGACCGTCAGATCGTCGACGGCGACGTCGGCGCCGAAGGCGGACAGGAGGCGCTCGGTGTGGTCGCGGCTCTTGCACGGCTCGGTGACCTCCGTGCGGCCCTCGGCGAAGAGCCCTGCCAGCAGAATCGCGCTTTTTACCTGGGCGGATGCCATGGGGGTCGTATAGCTTATGGGGTGCAGCACCTCTTCGGAGGCGCCGCGGCGTTTGACCGCTATGGGCAGATGACCGCCGTCGGAATCGATGTCGGCCCCCATCTGGGTCAGCGGCTCGATCACCCGGTCCATGGGACGCGCCGAAAGCGACTCGTCGCCGATCAGGCGGGCGGCGCAGTTGAGGCCGGAGAGGAGGCCGAGGAGCAGCCGGACGGTCGTGCCCGAGTTACCGCAGTCGATGGCGAGCGGCTCGTCGGCGGCGACGCAGAAGCCCTCGTTGCCGGTGATGTTGCCGGTCAGCCCGTGTGCGCCCTCCGCCAGGTCGATGTCGGCGCCCAAAAGACGCACGGCCGCGATCGTGGCGGCGAGGTCGGCGGACGGTGAGAGGTCACGCAGGTGCGACCGCCCCTTGGCGATCGCGGCGAAGAAGACCGCCCGATGCGATATGGATTTGTCGGACGGTACACGAATCGTTCCGGTGAGTGCCATCTAATCCTCCATCAGGTTCGTGAACGACACGTCGAAGCCGGCGGCGATGAGCTCGCCTCCCAGCCTCCCCATGTCGCCCTCGTCGGTCAGCATCAGCTCGAGCACGGCGCTCGACTCGCTGATATGGTCGATGTCGATGGACTGTATGTTACAGCCGGCGTGGCCGGCGATGCCCGTGACTTCGGCGATGATGCCGGGACGGTCCGTCATCGGAATGCGGACCTGCACGAGCTTGGAGGAGTCCGGGATCCACTCGGCCGGCAGGGACCGGCGCAGATCGGCGCTGCTTTGAAGCAGGTCGGTGAGGGTGGAGACGTCCTCGGCCCGTATGGCGCGCTCGAACTCGCCCAAGATCCCGCCCAGCTCCGCGAGCCCGTCGGCGAGCGCCTCGCGGTTGTCCAAGGCGATGCCGCTCCACAGCTGCGGGGAGCCCGAGGCGATGCGGGTCGTGTCCTTGAAGCCGCCGGCCGCAAGACGCAGCAGCTCCTCGTGCTCGCCGGCATGCGCGCCGGCCAGCTCGACGAGCGAGGAGGCGACCATGTGCGGCACGTGGCTCACGATGGCGATCGCGGAGTCGTGCTCCTCACGCGGGATGGAGATGATGCGTGATCCGAGCCGGCCGAAGAGGTCGTGCAGGGCGAGGAAGGCCGCATCGTCGGTCTCCTCGGACGGGCACAAGATCCAGTAGGCGCCGGCGAACAGGTCCGCCCGCGCGCCGGAAAAGCCGTTGACCTCGCTGCCCGCCATGGGATGTCCGGGCAGGTAGCGCGTGGTGTCGTCCAGGGTCTCCTCGGCGATCTCGCAGATGACGCGCTTGGTCGAGGCGGTGTCGGTGACGATGCCGTCGTATCCGGAAGCCGCCAGGCGCTTGAACCAGTCGCGGGCAGCCGAGACCGGCGTGGCCAGGATGAAGAGGTCGCTTCCGCCCGGGGCGATCCAGTCGTCCACCTTGGGATCGTCCGGTGCGGCGCCCACGTCGAGGGCACCGGACTCGAGCGCCTCGTCAAGCGAGGCAGGGTCCGGGTCGATGCCGAAGACACGCGGCGCGTCATCCAGCTCGTGAAGGGCCGCGGCGATCGAGCCGCCGATGAGGCCGACGCCGGCGATGGTGACGGTCTTGATATCGGCAGCCATCAGCGAAGCACCTCCCCCAGCGCTGCGAGTGTCGCGTCCACGTCCTCGGCGGTGCCGACGGTGATGCGCAGCGCGTCGGCCGCCCCGAAGCTGCGCACGACGACCCCGCGCTCGAGCAGCTGCTCAAATGCCGTGTCCGCATCCGGGATATGCGCCCAGACGAAGTTGGTCTGCGAGGGGGCATACGTGATGCCGAGCTCGTCGAGGCCGGCACAGAGACGTGCCCGCTGCTCGCGGTTTGCCCGGCGGCGCCGGTCGAGTTCGGCGGTATCGGCCAGGGCGGCCACGGCCCCCGCCTGGGCGATCGAGTTGACGTTGAAGGGCTCGCGCACCTTGTCGATGGCCGAAACGACCTCGACGGGTGCGAATCCGTAGCCGCAGCGGATGCCGGCCATGGCATAGATCTTGGAGAAGGTGCGCAGGATGACGAGGGGACGGATGCCGTCGAAGTAGTCGAGCGCATCGAAGGAGGCGCCCTCTTCCACGAACTCGATGTAGGCCTCGTCGACGACGACGAGCACGTGGTCGGGCACCTGTTCTAAGAAGCGTTCGAACTCCGCGGCGGAAACGACCGCCCCGGTCGGGTTGTTGGGGTTGCAGACCATGACGATCTTCGTGCGATCGTTTATGGCATCAAGCATCGCGTCCAGGTCGTAGGAGCCGTCCTCGCGCAGCGGCACCTGGCGTGAGACGCCGCCGCCGAGCTGCGTCATCGACGAGTAGACGACGAAGGAGGGCCAGCCGTAGACGACCTCGTCGTCCGGGTCCACGCAGGACTGCGCGATCAGGTCGACGAGCTCGTTGGAACCGTTGCCCAAAAAGACCTGCTCGAAGGGGACGTCGTAGTGCTCGCTCAAGGCCTGGCGAATGGCCGTGGAGGCGCCGTCGCAGTATTCGTTCAGGCCGGAAAGCTCGGCCTGCATGGCCGAGATCGCCGAGTCAAACGGCGGGTAGGGGCTTTCGTTGGAAGAAAGCTTGTGGATCTGCGAGGTGCCGGCGATGTCTTCGACCTGTTCGGGACGCAGGCCAGGCTCGTAGGGAACGAGCGGCTCAATGTCGGCACGGAAAAACGTCTCCCAGTTCAAAACAACCTCCTTGCCTCCATATATAGCACACGATTATACGCTAGAATGGCGCCGCTTCCGCAGTTGCAGCTGTCGAGAAGGGGGGTCTCGCCCATGAAGCGCATCCTGGCGTTGTGTGCGGTCTTGGCGCTGGTCGTCTGCATGACCGGCTGCGGCACATCGGGTGCGGGCGACACCCAAGACGGCGCTGCTGCGGACCAGAACACCGCGGCGGCCGATACCGCGGATGACGCGGCTGCGACAGAAGACGCGGACAAGGACGCCCAGTCCACGACGGTCGCACAATCCACTACAGAAGACAAATATGCGAGCGGCACCCACAAGGTGCGTATGAAGCTCGAGGGCTACGGCAAGGTCGAGTTCACGATCTACTCCGACTACGCGCCGCAGACCGCCTCGGCATTTTGCCACCTGGTCGACGATGGCTACTTCACGGACAAGACGCTCTACACCCTCATGGACGGCCTCTACCTGCGCATCGGGGATGCCGATCTGGCCGGCTCCGACGACTACCTCATCGACGGCGAATACGAAAACGCCGGCTACTACACCAACTCGCTCTCCCTCACACGCGGCATGCTGGCCATGCCCTGCACCGACGACGAGACCCAAAGCGACTCCTCCTCCTTCATGATCATGCTGAGCGACGTCTCCTACCTCGACAGCAACTACGCCGCCTTCGGCAAGGTCAGCTCCGGCATGAAGGTCCTCGAAAAGATCGTCAAGAAGCTCTCTCCCGAGACCGACAAGAACGGGCACATCACCAAGATCTCCAAGCAGCCCAAGATCAAGTCGATGAAGAACATCAAGGAGAAGACGACGGCCCAGCGCATCAGCGACGCGGTCGACACCGCTGTCAACCCGCCGGTCGAATTCGACATGCCCACGAGGATCGTCCTGCACCAGGGCAAGAAGAAGTCCACCAAGCTCACGGAGGATGACAAGGACTACTTCACCGTCTACGACATCATGGACGCAAGCTACGACCTCACCCTGCAGGACACCGACGTCGAAGAGGTCAAGAACCTGAACCACGTCAAGTCGGTCGAGTACATCTACGACGAGGAGCAGACGGCAACCGTCCGCGACGAGGAAGGCCGCTCTAAGATCACCTACACGCGCGTGATGTTCTGCTTCTCCGGCAAGCTGGCCGGCCAGATCGCCTTCTACCAGGACGGGGCCTACACCGGCCAGACCCTCCTCAACGACAAGTACGAAAAGCAGGAAGAGCAGATCGCCGAGCTCTAGCCCCCCCCTGTTGCGTAATTTCAGATTCGGTGGGTATACTGCACCGTAACGCCCGCGCACGCCTGAGCGACGTGCACAAACCCACGATCAAAGGATGGCTCATCTCATGAAACTCAAACTCTTTTCACGTATCTTCGTCGCCCTCGCCTGCGTCACGCTGCTCTGCGGCGTCCTGGTCGGCTGCGGTGAGGACGACAACGCCGCGACCGAGGAGGACAACGGCACCGTGGCCGCAAGCGAATACGATTCGACCACAGAAGATGCCGCCACCGAGGATGCCGACACACAGGACGAGGACACGGTCGTCGACACCGATGACACCGCGAACGGCTACATCGGCTCCGTGAGCCCTGACAACAAGTACGGCAGCGGCATCCACCACGCCGAGGTCACCGTCGAGGACTACGATCCCTTCACCATCGAGCTCGACGCCGACGATGCGCCGGTCACCGTCGCCAACTTCTGCTCGCTGGCCAACGACAAGTTCTACGACGGCCTCACCTTCCACCGCATCGTCGAGGACTTCTGCCTGCAGGGCGGCGACCCGGACGGCAACGGCACGGGAGGCTCGGACCACGAGATCTTAGGCGAGTTCTCCGACAACGACGTCGACAACCCGCTTGCGGACAAGTACCAGCGCGGCACCGTCGCCATGGCACGCTCGAGCGACCCGAACAGCGCCTCGAGCCAGTTCTTCATCACGCTCGACGATTCGGCGGCTTCCTCCCTCGACGGGCAGTACGCCGCCTTCGGGACGGTGGACGATGAAGGGATGAAGGTGGTCGACCAGATCGTCACCGACTACATCGGCAACACCGACGCCGCCAACTCCGGCACCATCGACGACATAGGCGACCAGCCCCTGATCAAGAGCATCACCATCACCGACTAGCGGCTTTTAAGGGACGCGGGGTGCCACGCTCCAAGTTTTCGCGGACACCCCGCATCCCATTTAACTCGCAGCCTGTGTAGAGACGCTTGATGGCGCGCCCCGTGTTTCGCAGGCAGACTGTACCGCCAATAATCTGTCAACCGACTGTTAAGCCTCTGCCACCGTTGGCGGAGGCTTTTTTGTGCCTGCGAAACAGTCGGTGACGATCTGGTCTCTGGAAACGGGAGGAGTGGGTAGAAGCGGTATTGACGGCGTAGTCGGTGACGATCTGGTCTTAAGAAACGGGAGGAGTGGGTAGAAGCGGTATTGGCGGCGTGGCGCCGCGCGAATCAAAGTCGGTGACGATCTGGTCTCGGGAAAGAGGGGGAAGGGCGGGGCGGTGACGGAA
>JAJQAN010000007.1 GCA_021203765.1 Coriobacteriaceae bacterium
ATTCGAATGTCCGAAATGCGGATCCGCAATATAATAGATCATAAAAATAGCCCCTCTCCTATAGCATAGAGGAAAGGGGCAAAATCGGCAAGTTTATTTTTCTTCCAGTCTATTTTTCTTCGGAGTGTGCTCCCGTAACCGAGTACACCACCCAGTCCGCCACATTGACGGCGTGGTCTCCGATCCGCTCGAGGTACTTGGCGACCATCAGGATGTCCAGGTAGTAGCCGGCCTGGGTGTTGTCCTCCTTGATCGCCGCGGCGAGGTCGCTCTTGATCTGCATGAAGCAGTCGTCGGCCTTGTCGTCCCAGACGATGACGTCTTTCGCCAGGTCCAGGTCGTCCCGGATGAACGCGTCGATGGCGGAGCTGACCATGTTGACGACCTCCCACGACATGGTGCAGAGGGTCTCGGCGACCGGGCCGTCCCGGAGGGTGACATATTCCGAGAGCTCCGCGATGTCCGCCGCCTGGTCGCCGATCCGCTCCAGGTCGGAGACCATGCTCTGGGCCGCGGAGATCCGGCGCAGGTCGCCCGCCACCGGCTGCTGCCGGAGCAGGAGGGTAAAGCAGAGGTTTTCGGCCTCCTGCTGCTCCTTCTCGATCACCTCGTCGGTCTCGCACGCGCGCGCGGCCAGCTCTTCATTGCCGGTCTTGACCGCCTCGATCGCCAGCTGGACCGCCAGGGTGCACAGGCTCCCCATCTGCGTCAGCTTGTCGTGCAGTTTTTGCAATTGTTCCTCATAGGTCTTGCGAAGTGTCATCTTATCCAAACCTCCCTGAAATGTAGTTTTCCGTCTTCGGATCCTTCGGCATGGAGAAGAGGTCCTCCGTTCGGTCGAACTCGACCAGTTCTCCCAGCAGGAAAAACGCGGTCCGGTCGGAAATCCGCACCGCCTGCTGCATGTTATGGGTCACCATGATCACGGTATATTTTTCCTTCAGTTCCCCGATCAGATCCTCGATCTTCGAGGTGGAGATCGGGTCGAGCGCGCTCGTCGACTCGTCTAGCAGGAGGATCTCCGGCTCCACGGCCAGCGCGCGGGCGATGCACAGCCGCTGCTGCTGCCCGCCGGAGAGGCCGAGCGCGTTGGTCTTTAACCGGTCGCTCACCTCGTCCCAGATCGCCGCGTCCCGCAGGGACTTTTCCACGATCTCGTCCAGGCGCGCCCGGTCCCGGGTCCCGTGGAGGCGCGGCCCGTAGGCGATGTTGTCGTAGACGCTCATCGGAAACAGGTTCGCCTTCTGGAAGACCATGCCGACGCGCTTTCGCAGCTGGTTCACATCGGTCCCGGGGGCGTAGATGTCCTGCCCGTCGCAGCAGACCTGCCCTTCGATCCGGCAGCCCTCCACGAGGTCGTTCATGCGGTTTAAGGTTTTTAAAAACGTGGACTTCCCGCAGCCCGACGGCCCGATGAGCGCGGTGACCCGGTTCTTGGGGATCGCGACGTTGACGTCATAGAGAGCCTGCTGCTCTCCGTACCACAGATTCAGATCGTGTGTCTCAATAATGTCCGGCATCTTACTCTTCTCCTCTTTTTAATTTCCGCGCGGCAAACTTTGCCAGCAGATTCAACCCCAGTGTCAGCGCCATCAGGATCACGGCGATGGCAAAGGCCGCGTCAAACTCGCCCTGCTCCCCCGCGAAGAGGTAGAGCGCTACCGTCAGCGTGGCGGAGGAGGACTGCAGGGAATGAAAATAGTTGTTCAGTTCCAGGCCGATCCCGGCGGTAAACAACAGCGCCGCGCTCTCCCCGGTGATCCGTCCGATCGCCAGGATGCAGCCGGTGACGATGCCGTCCATCGAGTTCGGCAGCACCACCGTGCGGATCATGTGCCACTTGCCGCTCCCCAGCGCCAGCGCGCCCTCGCGGTAAGAGTTGGGAACGGTCTTTAAACTCTCCTGCGTGTTGCTGATGATCGTGGGCAGCACCATGATGACCAGGGTCAGCGAACCGGCCAGGACGCCTTCCCGAAGACCCCAGATCTGTACGAAAAAGAGCATGCCCACGAGTCCGAAGATGATGGAGGGAATGCCGGTCAGGGTCTCCACCGCAAAGCCGATGGCGCGCACGAGCACGCGGTTTCTCGCGTACTCCGTCAGGTAGATCGCCGCGCAGACGCCGATCGGCACCACGATGATCATGGAGGTAAAGATGATATATAATGTATTGAGGATGTTCGGCAGGATGCCGATCGTCCCCTGGATATAGCTCGTCTGTGTCGAGACCAGCTGCCACGTGAGGTGCGGGATACCGCGGAAACAGATGTAACCGATCAGGAACACCAGCAGGATGCATGCGATCCCTGCGCAGATGTACATCAGCGCCCGCAGTATGACACTCTTAACCTGTCGGGAGCGGGAGGACCTGGGCGGATTCGTCATCACGCATCCCCCCTTCCCGAAAGCCTTGTCAGCAAGGCATTGATCAACAGGATGAACAGGAACAGCACCAGCCCGATGGAGAACAGCGCCTGCCTTTGCAGGGAGCCGTAGGCGGCATAGGACATGTCCGAGGCGATCGCCGTGGTAAGGAAGCGAACCGAGCGAAACAGCCCCGGCATGTTGGCGACGTTGCCGGCCACCATGATGACGGCCATCGCTTCGCCAAGCGCCCTGCCGACTCCCTGCACGACCGCGGCAATGACGCCGCTGCGCGCGGCCCGCATCGTGACGCGAAACCACGTCTCCGTCTTCGTCGCGCCGAGCGCCAGGGAGCCTTCCTCGTACTCACGGGGTACGGCCCGCAGCGCGTTTTCGGACACGTTGACGATGTAGGGCAGGATCATCACCGCCAGCACGATGATGGCCGCTAAAAGCGTCGCGCCGGAGGAGAGGTCAAACGCCCTCTGTACCAGCGGGACCACCACCATCATGCCGACCAGACCATAGACGACGGACGGGATGCCCGCGAGCAGTTCGACGGCCGTGCGGATGAGCGTCGCCACCCGGGGCGGCGCCACCTTCGCCAGAAACATCGCCGTGAACAGCCCGATCGGGACGCCGATCAGCAGCGCGCCCGCCGCGCCGTAAACGCTGGTCAGAAGGAACGGCAGGATCCCAAACTCCTCCGTCGCCGCGGACCAGGTCGTCCCGAACAAAAACTTGATCGGTCCGATCTGTACCATGGCCGGCACGCCGGAGATGATCAGATAGACGCTGATCAGGAGCACGAGGCCCACGGAAAAAACGCCGAAGCACAAAAATACAAAGTGGATTCCCCGCTCTCTCATGGATGCATTTCCTTTCTTTCTCACTGCCTGGTTACTTGACACAGTTTGATTTAAACAAGGGAACGTAAAGTCCGAAACCAACCGAATGTAAAAAGAAAGTATATTTTGGGACAAAAAAAATCCCTTCTGTCAAAAAAACTTGACAAAAGGGATCGCCTTTTTAAAAAGTCCGCTTATCGCTTGAAGCCGCTGCAAATGGAATCGTAGTCGGTGTATTTGATGTTCGGTCCGTTGCTCTTTCGCCTGTTCCAGATCTCGAGCACGCCCCGCGCCGTGAGGTCGGCGTACTTTTCATTCGTACAAAGGATGCAGGGGAACACGTACATGACCATAAACGTGTTCAGATGTTTCTGCGCGCTTTCCCGCAGCTCGCCGTCCGTGCGCTTGCCAAAAAACATCTTTGCCGCGTCGGTAACGGTTTCGCCGACCTCGTGACTCGCCTTTTTCTTGTTGTCGGCCTGGTCGACATAATCCACCGCAAG
>JAJQAN010000056.1:0-13140 GCA_021203765.1 Coriobacteriaceae bacterium
CCCGGATAGAAGACCGATCCGACCAGGGCGTGATCCCCCTTCGGGACCACGTAGCCGTAGCCGTACGTCGGGCCGAGCGACTTCGTATAGAGGCAGTCGAAATAGGGCTCGATCTCCTGTGTCAGGGGGATGTAGTCCTGCAGGGTCTTATAGAGGGAAAGCTGGCTGACCGGGAGATGTCTGCGCACCGTCGAGCGCGGTCCGTCGCAGCCGATGAGATAGTCGCAGGTGACGGTCATGGCCGGGGCCTGTGTATCGTCGGCGTCGCCGATGCGCACGGCGACCCCGTTCTCTTCGTTGCCGATGATGTCGGTGAGGCGGGTCGAAGGCGCGATGGTGACGGTATCGGGGAGGATGCCGAGGAGCCATTCGTCGAAGCCTTGACGGTTCACGTTCACGAAATGCAGGGTGGATGCTTTCCGGATGGAGCGGTCCCAGTCGACGAAGCGGAAGGTCAGTTGATCCGGCTCGCAGATGACCTCTTCGGGTATCTCGCCGAGCCCTTCTTGGCCTTTGAGAAAGGACTGGGAATATTCGTTGAGCATGCCGCCGCAGCTCTTTTCGCGGGGGCGTGGCAGCGCGTCGATTAAGAGGACGTCTCCGGCTTTGCTCGCCTGGTAGGCGGCCATGACGCCGGATGGTCCTGCCCCGACGACGAGCGTGGTGTAGTGTTCGGCGTAAAGCATACAGGCATGGTACCATGCACACATGCTGAACGATATCTACAACGCCATCGACCCGGTCGCCTTTTCGATCGGACCGTTTTCCGTTCGCTGGTACGGAATCGCCTACATCCTCGGCTTCGTCTGTGCTGCTCTGATCGTCTACGCGGTCGCCCGACATTGGAAGATACGCTACGGCGGCTACTACGTCTTGACCCTCACCATCTTCTGCGCGGTCGGCGTCATCATCGGGGCACGGCTCGGGTACTGTCTCATCTACGGCCAAGGATATTATCTCCAGCATCCGCTGCAGATCTTTGCCGTCTCGAACGGCGGCATGTCCTTTCACGGCGCCATGGTCGGCATGCTTTTGGCCGTCTTTATCTATGCCGTCATCTACCGCATGCCGTTCATGACGCTGAGCGACCTGCTCGTGATCGGCATACCGATCGGACTCTTCTTCGGCCGTTGCGCCAACTTCATCAACGGCGAGCTCTACGGGGCGCCGACGGATCTTCCCTGGGGTGTCGACTTCACCGGTACGGGCATCTTCTACCATCCCTCGCAGCTCTACGAAGGTCTTCTCGAAGGACTCGTCATCTTCCTCGTCTTGTTCATCCTGAGCCGCCGGCTTCCACCGTTCCCGCGTGGGACCTTCTCCGGCTTCTTCCTTATCCTCTACGGCTGCTTTCGGATCCTTTTGGAGTTCGTGCGCCTGCCGGACGCGCAGATGGGCTATTTCTTCGGGACCTGGGGGACGATGGGTCAGCTTCTCTCGCTTCCGATGGTGATCATCGGTATCCTGCTGCTGATCTATGCGCGACATACCCACCATCCGCAGGCAGGGATCGGCAAGGTCCCGGCTGAAACCGCTGAGAGCGACTGAAATGCAGGCACTTTCGACCGATCGGACCCCTCCGACTCATCCGTTCTAGCTGCTCGTTTCGTGATAGAATCTGAACCCGGATTGCAGATGGACGCTCTTGCATCCCGGCTCCGCTCGCATCTCGAGGATCAGGGCCTCTGCTGTCCGGTGGCGGTTTTTCGAGTCAGAAAGGTTTTCCCATGTCAGGACATTCAAAGTGGGCGACGACCAAACACCGTAAGGCAGCCCAGGACGCAAAGCGCTCCGCCCAGTTTTCCAAGCTCAGCCGTATCATAACCGTTGCGGCCCGTACCGGCGGGGATCCCAATCCCGACAACAACGCCTCGCTTGCCGCCGCCATCGCCAAGGCGAAGGGCTACTCGATGCCCAAGGACAAGATCCAGACGGCCATCGACAAGGCTTTTGCGACCGGGGCGGACGCTGCCAAGTACGAAGAGGTCGTCTACGAGGGCTACGGCCCTGCAGGGGTCGGCTTCTACGTCGAGTGCCTCACCGACAACCGCAACCGGACCGCCGCCGCCGTCCGCAGCACCTTCAACCATGCCGGCGGTTCCCTCGGATCGAGCGGCTCGGTCGCCTTCCAGTTCGAGAAGAAGGGCCAGATCACCATCGAGAAGAAGGACTGCCCCGACGAGGAGGAGCTGATGATGGCGGTCGCCGACGCCGGCGGAAACGACTACGAGGACGCCGATGACGAATGGGTCGTCTACACCGACGCCAACGAACTCATGGCGGTCAAAGACGCCCTCGACGCGGCAGGCGTCCCGGTCAAAGGCGCCGAGCAGATCTTCGAGCCGACCAATCCCGTCGCCGTATCGGTCGCCGATGCGAAGAAGGTCATGCGCTTGGCCGATGCCCTCGACGAAAACGACGATGTGCAGAGCGTCTCGAACACCATGGAGGTCACCGACGAGATCCTCGCCGCCCTCGACGAATAATTTCACAGTTTCACGCTACATCGCATCTTTTGCGCTATAATGGAACAAATGTTCGTATCTGAGCGGCTGTCCTAGGCATCCGTTTCGGGTGTGGGTTGAAGGGTCGTTATGAACCAAGCAACCATCATCGGCATCGATCCCGGCCTGGCAAACACCGGTTGGGGCGTCATCCAGGCACAGGGCTCTCAGCTGCAACCTCTCGCATACGGCTGCATCTCCACCTCAAACAAACAGCAGCTGCCGCAGCGTCTGGAATCCATCCACACGGAGCTTCTGGAATATATCCAACGCTACCAGCCGAGCGTGCTCTGCGTGGAGGGCGTCTATTTCGGCGCCAACACCAAAAGCGCCCTGGCGACGGCCCAGGCCCGGGGTGCGGCGCTGGTCGCCTGCGCCAAGGCCGGCCTGGAGTATGCGGAATACACCCCCATGCAGATCAAACAGGCGGTCGTCGGAACGGGATCGGCGGACAAGACCCAGGTCCAGTTCATGGTACGTACCATCCTCGATCTCGACCACGATCCCAAACCCGACCATGCCGCCGACGCGCTGGCCGCGGCCATCTGCCATGCCCACAGCCGTAACACCCTGCAGGGCAAGGTCTCCATCCCTCAGGCCGCCGACGAGGCCGATGCGCGTCGCCGCCTCGAAGAAAGGGCGGCGCAGCAATGATCGCGTATCTCAAAGGGACCGTCGTCTCCAAAGGAGCAGAGGAGGCGGTCATCGAGGTCGCAGGTATCGGCTATCGCCTCGGCATGTCTGCACAGGCAATCAGCCACCTGCCTGCCGTCGGCAGCACCGCCCAGGTCTACACCTACCTGCAGCTCAAAGACGACGGGATCTTCCTCTACGGCTTTGTGGACGAGGCGGAACGTGCCTTCTTCGAAAAGCTCATCGGCATCAGCGGAATCGGTCCCAAAATCGCCTTGGCCGCCCTGTCGGCCTTCCCACTCGAAGAGCTTTCTGCGGCCGTCGCACAGGGCGACGTCTCCTTGATCGCGACCATCCCCGGTATCGGTAAAAAGACTGCTCAGCGGGTTGTTTTGGAGATGCAGGGCGCCTTGAAGGACCTCGAGCCGGTCGAAGGTGCCGCTTTGAGCGGCGCCGCCTACACGGAGGCCCAGGAGGCTCTGGCGTCTATGGGCTTTGCCTCCGCCGAGGTCGCCGGGGCCTTGCGTGGCTACGACGGCGACGATGCCGACGTCTCCGCGGTCATACGCTACGCTTTGCACAATCTGGGGGGAGCGGCCTGATCATGTGGGAAGCCGAAGACTTTTCACCCGACGATGCGTCGCAGGATTCCGAGCGCCTCGTCACGACGAGCCAAACGGAGGAAGACGCACCAAACGAGCCCACCCTGCGTCCCCGTTTCTTGGAAGACTATCTCGGCCAGGAGCGCATCAAGGAAAACCTTTCCGTTTTAATCGAGGCAGCAAAGCAGCGCGGCGAGGCCCTGGACCATATGTTGTTTTCCGGGCCTCCGGGGCTCGGCAAGACCACGCTGGCAGGGGTCGTGGCAAACGAGATGGGGGTCAACATCAAAACGACCTCCGGTCCGGCCATCGACCGTGCCGGCGACCTCGCCGCCATCCTCACCAATCTCGAGGAGGGCGACGTCCTCTTCATAGACGAGGTGCACCGCCTCAACCGCGCCGTCGAAGAGATCCTCTATCCCGCCATGGAGGACCACGTCCTCGACATCATGATCGGTCAGGGTCCGGCAGCCCGCTCCATCCGCCTCGACCTTCCCGCTTTCACCCTTATCGCCGCGACGACGCGCACCGGCCTGCTGACCGGTCCTTTGCGCGACCGCTTCGGGGCAACCTTTCGTTTGAACTACTACACCCCGCAGGAGCTGCAGGAAATCGTCCTGCGTTCCGCCTCCATCCTCGACATCCAGGTGGACGAGGCGGCCGCTCTGGAAATCGCCCATCGTTCACGTGCTACTCCTCGTCTGGCAAACCGCCTGCTCAAGCGGGTCCGCGATTACGCACAGGTCCGCTCGGACGGTTCCATCTCTTCTGAACTGGCGCGAGAGGCCCTCGTTTTCTTCGAGGTCGACGAGCTCGGCCTCGACTCCATGGACAACAGGATCCTCGAGACCCTCACCCGCACCTTCGAAGGCCGCCCGGTCGGCCTGACGACGCTTGCGAGCGCGTTGGGGGAGGAGCCCGACTCCCTTGAGGACGTCTATGAGCCGTATTTGCTGCAACAGGGTCTCATCATCCGTACTCCCAAAGGCCGTCAGGCGACCCGCTTCGCCTACGAACACCTCGGCATCGAGCAACCTTCGGACTAGGCATATAAGCGCATCCGAACGGTCCCGCGCGCCAAAGCGTGGTATTCTCTTGCACTACGTGCGGCGTGCACAGTTCTGCATGCCCTGTCCTGACACCCGGGGGTATCGATGAGTGATTCGCCATATCTGTTCACCTCGGAATCCGTGACCGAGGGGCATCCCGATAAGATCTGCGACCAGATCTCCGATGCGATACTCGACGCCATCATCGCCAAGGAGACCGAACTGGCCCAAAACGGCTATGTCGCCCCCGACGGCCAGAAGGCCGACCCGAGCAAGATCCGTGTCGCTTGCGAGACCCTCGAGCTCGGCCTCGACTCCATGGACAACAGGATCCTCGAGACCCTCACCCGCACCTTCGAAGGCCGCCCGGTCGGCCTGACGACGCTTGCGAGCGCGTTGGGGGAGGAGCCCGACTCCCTTGAGGACGTCTATGAGCCGTATTTGCTGCAACAGGGTCTCATCATCCGTACTCCCAAAGGCCGTCAGGCGACCCGCTTCGCCTACGAACACCTCGGCATCGAGCAACCTTCGGACTAGGCATATAAGCGCATCCGAACGGTCCCGCGCGCCAAAGCGTGGTATTCTCTTGCACTACGTGCGGCGTGCACAGTTCTGCATGCCCTGTCCTGACACCCGGGGGTATCGATGAGTGATTCGCCATATCTGTTCACCTCGGAATCCGTGACCGAGGGGCATCCCGATAAGATCTGCGACCAGATCTCCGATGCGATACTCGACGCCATCATCGCCAAGGAGACCGAACTGGCCCAAAACGGCTATGTCGCCCCCGACGGCCAGAAGGCCGACCCGAGCAAGATCCGTGTCGCTTGCGAGACCCTCGTCACCACCGGACTGGTCATGTTGGCAGGGGAGATCCGCACGCAGGCCTACATCGACTTCGATGAGATAGCACGTGGGGTCATACGCGACATCGGCTACACCCGAGCAAAGTTCGGTTTCGACGCCGATACCTGCGCCGTCATCAACGCCATCCACGAGCAGAGTCCCGACATCGCCCAAGGAGTCGACGACAGCTTCGAGCACCGCAATCAAGATGAGGACGAGCTCGACCGTCTCGGCGCGGGCGACCAGGGCATGGTCTTCGGATACGCCTGCGACGAGACCGCCCAGTTCATGCCGATGCCCATCCATCTCGCCCACAGGCTCGCACAGGGCCTTGCCAACCTGCGCAAGGACGGCACCCTCGAATATCTACGTCCTGACGGTAAGACGCAGGTGACGCTGCGCTACGAAGACGGGCGTCCCGCTGCGGTCCAAACCCTCTTGATATCGACGCAGCACGCCGAGAACGTCTCCACGGACACTATTCGTACGGATCTGCAAAAGCATCTCATAGAGCCGCTCCTCGACGAGGAGGATATCCCGTACGTGGACGCCGAGCTGCTCGTCAACCCCACGGGCCGTTTCGTCATCGGCGGACCGATGGGCGATGCGGGTCTGACCGGCCGCAAGACCATCGTCGACACCTACGGCGGGGTCGGCCGTCACGGCGGCGGCGGCTTCAGCGGCAAGGACTGCACCAAGGTCGACCGTTCGGGGGCCTATGCCGCGCGCTGGGTCGCCAAAAACGTGGTCGCGGCGGGACTTGCGAAGCGCTGCGAGGTGCAGGTCGCCTATGCCATCGGCGTCGCACGGCCGCTGAGCATCTCCATCGACACCTTCGGCACGGAAGAGGTCGACCGCAAGCGCATCGAAGCGGCCGTCGAGCAGACCTTCGACCTGCGTCCCGGCGCCATCATCCGCGATCTCGACTTGAACCGTCCCATCTACCGGCAGACGGCGGCCTACGGACACTTCGGCCGCGACTGTTTTCCCTGGGAGCAGCTCGACCGCGTCGAGGAACTCCGCTCGGCCGTCGAATCCTGAAGCTTCCATCCGTGCTGGTCGCCTCCGTCATAGTCGATATCCCTGCACGGGCGATCGACAAGCCTTTCGATTACTTCGTCCCCGATCAGATCGCATCGGATCTGCAGGTTGGCTGCGTCGTCAGCGTAGAGTTCGGGAACCGTCCCGTCGTCGCCTACGTCGTCGACGTGCGTGAGGACGAGGTGACGGCCTTCACGGGGGAGGGGCGTGCCCAGGAAGGGACGCTCAAGCCGGTGCTCGGCGTTCTCTCTGAAGGCTATTTCGACGAGGTCTCCGCCGACCTCGCCCGTTGGATATCCCACGAATATCTCTGCCCCCTAAGCGATGCGATCCATCTGTTCACTCCGCCGGGCGGCACCCCGAAGATCCGCCGTCAAAACGACGAATGGACACTCGTCCGTTCCGGCATAGGCGCGGTCGACGACCGTTGGGTATCCCTGACCGATGCGGCCAAAGATTTCGTCCCGGCGGCCAACGCGACCAAGCAACGACGGGTGCTCGACGCCCTTGCCTGCGGCGGCATGCGGGTTGCCGAGCTTGCGATCGAGCTCGGCGCGGTCAACGCTACCCTGAAGTCCCTGGAAAAGCATGGGGTCGTTCGGATCGAGCACCGCCGGCGTATACGGCAGGCGATGGAACAGGTCCGGGTACCCGACGTGGAGCTCCAGACCCTGACCGAAGGCCAGACAGAGGCCCTCGCTGCGATCTCGGATGCGGGACCCGGCGGTGTCGTCGTCTGTGACGGGATCACGGGTTCGGGAAAGACCGAGGTCTACCTGCGGGCCATCGCATCGGTGCTGGATCAGGGTAAGAGCGCCTGTGTTCTGGTGCCCGAGATCTCGCTCACCCCGCAGACGGTCGGACGTTTCCGCGCACGTTTCGGCGACACGGTGGCTGTCCTGCACTCGCATCTTTCCCTCGGCGAGCGCTTCGACCAGTGGGACCTCATACGCTCCGGCGCCGCACGTGTGGTGGTCGGAGCCCGTTCGGCGCTCTTCGCACCGCTGCGTGACCTCGGTCTCATCGTCATCGACGAGGAACACGAATCCTCCTACAAGCAGGACCGCTCTCCCCGTTATGCCGCCCGTGATGTGGCCGTCCATATGGCCAAGCTGCGCGAAGCCGTCCTCGTCTTGGGCTCGGCGACGCCTTCCATAGAGACCCTGTCGGCCTGCGGAGCCTGCGATACGGCAGGGGAGGGAGATGGCGCCTGCCCGGATAGAGGATGGCGTCATGCGCTACTTCCCGAGCGCCCGAACGGCAGACCCCTGCCGCCGGTGACCGTGGTCGATATGGGAGCGGAATTCGGAGACGGGCATCGTTCGATGTTCTCGCGTGAGTTGCAGGATTCCCTCATGCAGACCCTGCAACGTCAGGAGAAGGCCGTCCTGCTCCTCAATCAACGTGGTTTCGCTTCCTTTTTACTCTGTCGGGAATGCGGCTACGTTCCAGAATGTCCGGACTGTTCGACCTCGCTCACCTATCACGAGACGGGCAACCTCCTGCAATGCCATCACTGCAACCATACCGAGAGCATGCCCACGAAATGTCCCAAATGCGGGTCGGTGTACCTGCGGAAGTTCGGTGCGGGGACCGAACGGGTCGAGTCCGAGCTTCGGGAGCTTTTGCCGGATCAGACCCGTATCGTCCGCATGGATTCCGATACCACGAAGGGAAAGGGCGCTCACGAGCGCCTCCTCGAAGACTTCGCGTCCGCTCCTTCGGCCGTCCTACTCGGCACCCAGATGATCGCCAAGGGCCTGGATTTTCCCGATGTGACCCTGGTCGGCGTCGTCAACGCCGATACGACCCTGAACCTTCCCGATTTCCGTGCCGGCGAGCGTACCTACCAGCTCCTCGAACAGGTGAGCGGCCGTGCAGGGCGGGCCGAAAAGCCCGGACGTGTCATCGTGCAGACCTACCGTCCCGAAGCTGCGGCTATCCGGGCCGCCTCCGTCCACGACCGCCAGCTCTTTTTGAACGAGGAGCTGCCCCTGCGCCGCGAGCTGGGCTATCCGCCGTACAGACGCTTGGCGAACATCCTGATGTGGGGGAGGAGCGAGTCGGCGGTGCGTACAGAGATCTCCGCTTTGACGCTCAACCTGCAAGGAGTCCTTGAATCAGCCGGCTGTGACTGGGAGGTCTTGGGGCCGGCGCCCTGTGTCATCTCCCGCCGTCGCGGGCTCTATCGCTGGCATACGCTCATAAAGGCTGCTCCCGCAAGCGATATAGCTGCGGTTTTGGAACCCATGCTCGCCCGTCGCAAGCCGAGCGAGGAGGTCCGTTTCGCCGTCGATATGGACCCCTACGATCTGTACTGAAGAAAGTCCCCCTCATACGCTTCGGCAAGGGGCTATAATTCCTAGGTATGCGAATCTTCCCGGCAATTGGAGGGCAATCCATGAGACGTCTTGCCGCAGTCCTGTGCGTCGTGGCGCTTGTCTGCGCCTTGACCGGCTGCTCGCTGGGCGATTTCAGCAACTCCACGGTGACCGGGCAGGTGACCGCCATAAACGGAACGGAAGTTACGCTCCTGCTCGGCGAGTTGAACGAGGTCGAGGATGAGGACGTCGGTGGAGGGGCCATGGCCGGCGGACAGCAGATGCCCGAAGCCGGTGATACGTCCTCGCAGGGCCAGGACGGCATGGACCAGGGAAGCGGACAGACCGAACAGACCCCGCAGGGTGGCATGACCTACGACCAGGGCCAGGGTATGGACGCCTCGCAGATGGAGCAGGGGACGCCCTCCGCAGATCAGCAGCAGGGTACCTCCACAGAGGAATCGGAGAGCGAGGATTCCTCCCAATCCGATCAGACCCCGAACATACTGTCCCTGATGCCGTTTAACGTCTCCACCTCATATGATGGATTCGATCAGGCCGGTACCTATACGGTTGCCGATGCGTACGGGGATGAGGCGACCGGTACTGACGACGCCCAGGGTGGTGACGCCACACAGACAGCCCCCGGCGGAGTTTCGGGCGAAGACGACATGTCCGGCAACGCCCAGGGGACACCGGATGCGTCCGCTGAGGGAGGCGCACAGATGCCCGAAGGCGACATGGGCGGCTCCGATATGTCGGGTGGCGACCAGGGTGGCATGCCGGGCGGCGACATGGGCGGCCAAGATGGCACGGCCGAAGGCGACATGGGCGGCCAAGGCGGCATGCCGGGCGGTGACATGGGCGGCAGTTCGGTGACCTTCGCTGCCAACGGTGAGACCACGACGATCGACCTCGGCGATGCGACCGTCACCGTCGAAGGAGCCCAAGGGGATACCGAGGAGACGGTTTACGACATCCAGGTCGACGATGTACTGGTCATCGAGGTGGGGGACAACAATTCCATCACGTCGGTCACCGTCAAAGACGTTCGCGATGCGAATGAGGCGGTCAGCGACATGTTGGGCGGTATGCTCGGAGGAGATACCAACGGCGGCTCGAGCGAGGGATCGAACAGCCAGGGAACGGCGGCAAATACCCTCGATACGGACGGCACCTACTCGGATATGACCTACACGTCCGTCAACAGCGACGAGAACGCGCTGCGAGTCAGCGGGGCGAACGTCATCTTGGACAATCCCTCGGTCAACAAGGACGCCGGAGAGAGTTCCAATCCCGGCGAAGGTGATTTCTACGGCATGAACGCCGCGTTGCTGGCGACGGCCGGGGCGCAGGTCATGATCAACGGAGGCAGCGTCTATTCGGCCGTACAGGGCGGTAACGGCGTCTTCAGCTACGGTTCGGGTACGACCGTCAACATCACCGATACGACCATCACGACGACCTCGGACAACTCGGGCGGCATACAGACGACGGGCGGTGCGACGACGAACGCGACGAACCTCGATGTCAACACCTCCGGCTCATCGGCGGCTGCCATCCGAAGCGATCGGGGCGGCGGCACCGTCACCGTCGACCGTGGCAGCTATGTGAGCAACGGCTTCAATTCCCCGGCCATCTACTCGACGGCCGACATAACCGTGCGAAACGCCTACCTCTGCGCACACAACTCCGAGGCCTTCGTCATCGAGGGAAAGAACTCCATCGCACTCGAAAACTGCAACTGCACAGGCAACATGAGCAGCACGCAGGGTACCTCCTCTGACGAGAACGTACACACCGTCATGATCTATCAGTCGATGTCGGGGGATGCAGACCAAGGCACCTCGAACTTTTCCATGACGGGCGGCTCGCTCACCGCCAACAACGGCGACGTCTTCTACATCACCAACACGCAGTGCACCGTCTCCTTAGAAGGCACCGAGATCATCGATCAGGGGGCAAACGGCGACCTGATACGCGTCTGCGGCAACAGCGGTACCCGCGGTTGGGGCAACGCAGGCTCGAACGGCGGCACCGCCACCATCAGGGCGACCGACCAGACCCTCGAGGGAAGCATCGAGGTCGACACCATCTCCAAACTCGACCTGACGCTTTCCGGTTCGAGTACCCTGAACGGCGTGGTCACCGTCGTGAACAACGCCGCCGGCGGAGCGTCGGTCGGAGACAATGCGACCATCACCATCGAGAACGGCTCGACCTGGAACCTGACCGGTGACTGCACGGTCACGAGTGTGGACAACAGAGGGATCATCAACTACAACGGCCATACCATCACACTGGCCGACGGAACCGTCATGAGCGGTTAGGTACGAGCGCGAAAACTTCTTGCGTGCCACCTGCTTTTCCTGTAATCTGTCGCCTTGCGTCGTTTCCTCCGTGGAGATCGGCTCGCACGCGAAACGTTCGGCATGAGAAGTAAGGATTTACCATCATGGATGTCATCCGCGCCATCGAGCGTCAGCAGATCCGGGACGACCTCCCCGAGTTCTTCGTCGGTTCCCACGTCAAGGTCCACTACCGCATCAAAGAGGGCAACCGCGAACGTGTCCAGGTCTTCGAAGGCGACGTCATCCGCCGCCACGGCGAGATGAACCGCGAGACCTTCACCGTCCGCAAGATCTCCTTCGGCTGCGGCGTCGAGCGCACGTATCCGGTGCATTCCCCCAAGATCGAGAAGATCGAGGTCGTGCGCCATGGCCGTGTCCGCCGCGCCAAGCTCTACTACATGCGTGACCGTGTCGGAAAGGCAGTCCGTCTGCGCGAAAAAGGCTTCTAGCCGATCACACAAACCAAAGCACAACGAGAGGAGCTCCGCCGACAGAAAACGGCGGGGCTCTATTCACATATGGCCGAATTATCCGACGGTGGTCTCGCCGTCGGTCTCGACGAGGTCGGACGGGGAGCTCTTGCAGGCCCTCTGACGGTCGCCGCCGTCTGTCTGCCGGACGAGCCGCAGATCGTCGGTCTCGACGACTCGAAGAAGCTGACCCCCAAGCGCCGCGAAGAGATAGCCGGCCAGGTCCGCGAGTCGGCCCTCGACATCAGCCTTGCCCATGTGCCTGCCGACGTCATCGACCGTATCGGCATGGCCGCAGCACTGCGCCGTGCCTTCACCCAGGCCCTCGACGGCATCACCGAAAGCGTCGATGCGGTCCTGATCGACGGTCAGGCACTGCATGTCCATCCACTCGAGCGCAATATCGTCAAAGGAGACGGCAAGGTCGCCTGTATCGCCGCCGCCAGCATCATCGCCAAGGTGACCCGCGATGCGCTCATGCGAGACTATGCCGAGGAGTATCCGGACTACGGTTTCGACCAAAACAAAGGCTATGCTTCGGCCGAGCATATGCAGGTCATCCGCGAGTTGGGTCCATGCCCTCTCCACCGTAGAAGTTTTCTTGGAAATATACTTAGCAAAGAAGATAGTCTGTTATAGAATGTACCTCTGTGCATTCGGGCGCCCAGGCCCTTTCAGCACCGTCCTTTTCAGGGGACATAAACCGACTTTTGACCACTGAAAAACCGGGAGTACGTACGTGGCAGACAACAAGAAAAAGCCCACCGACGCTCAGGAAGCGAAGAAGAAGGCCCAAGAGGAAAAGATGCACGCCCAGGCCGCCAAGGCCAGGGCGAAGCGTGCCAAGCAGCGCGAGAAGGACAAGGCCAAGCAGGAGCGCGAGGCCAGGCAGTACGAAAAGGCGAAAGAAGCCGAACGCAAACGCGTCGCCGAGGAGCGCGAGAAGGAGGCGGCACGCGCCGAGGACCCGAAGTACCAGGCTAAACAGGCAAAGGAAGCCGAACGTCTGAAGGAAAAGGGCCGCAAAGAGGTCGAGAGGACCCGTAAGCGCTCCGAGAAGAAGGCGGCATCCGCACAGCGTTCCAAGGAAAAGGTCAACAAGAAGAACACACAGCGTACAAAGAAGGACGAAGGCCTGAAGTCCGCGGCTCCCAAGACGAGCCGTCCCAAACGCAGGCCCGGCAACGTCATCGCCCTGATCGTCATCTGCGCGCTCACCATCGGGGCCGTCTTCCTGTTCACGCCGCTCGATCAAAAGATCACCATGGGCCTGGACATCGAGGGCGGCGTCTCGGTCAACGTGAGCGCCTCCACCACCGACGG
>JAJQAN010000056.1:13240-16645 GCA_021203765.1 Coriobacteriaceae bacterium
GAGGCGTTCATGACCGGCGACAACGTCACCACCGTCAACGTCAGCCGCGAGGAAAACAGCACCTCGTACGCCGTCGACCTGTCCCTCGACAGCACCGGAACCCGGGAGTTCGCCGACGTCACCTCCGAGCTGGTCAGCAACCACGGGCAGATCGCCATCCTGCTCGACGGCGTCGTCCAGTCCGCCCCGTCGGTGCAGTCGGCCATCACCGGCGGTGAGGTCCAGATCACCGGCAACTACACCGTCGACGAGGCGAACAACCTCAAGGCGATCATCAACTCCGGCTCCCTGCCGGTCACCCTGAACATCGACCAGGCAAGCGTCGTCGGCCCGACGCTCGGTCAAAACGCCCTGATGTCGGGCATCTTCGCGGCCCTCCTCGGCCTCGCCCTCGTCATCATCTGGCTGCTCATCTTCTACAACGGCCTCGGCCTTTTGACCGGCATCTCCATCCTCTTCATGGCCTGCATCTACCTCGGCCTCCTCGCGGCGCTGTCCGCGTTCGGCTGGTTCTCGCTGACCCTGTCCGGCATCGCCGGCGTCATCGTCAACATCGGCCTTGCCGCGGACTCGTCCATCCTCATGCTCGAATGTTTCCATGAGCGATTACGGAAGGGCGTCTCGATCAAGTCCGCCGCCAAGACCGGTGTGCATGAAGGCATAATGACCTCGATCGACGCCGATGTGGTCACGCTCATATCGGCCCTGATCCTGTACTTCTTCGCCATGGGCGATGTGCGCGGCTTCGGTCTGACGCTCGCCCTCGGCATCGTCTGTGACCTCATCATCATGGCGCTGTTCAGCGGCCCGCTCATCCGTCTGACGGCCCCCGGGCTCATCGCACGCTTCCCCAACTTCTTCGGGGTCGGTGACGATGTCCGTGAGGGCAAGTACATAACGGAGGAGGTGCATGAGTCATGATGGCCCTGCGCCCCCGCCATAAGTTCAACTTCGTCGGCGCCTGGAGGATCGGCTTCGGCATCTCGATCTTCCTGATCGCCCTCGCCGTCGCCGGACTCATCACCAGCACGGTCATGACCGGCTCGGCCTTGACGCTGGGTACGGAATTCTCCGGCGGAACGTCCATCCAGATCGAAAACTCCGGCGACATGACCGAAGACGAGATAACGGACGCCTACAATACGGCCGCCGCATCCATCGACGGCGACGCCGTCCTCACCTCCGTGCAGTCGTCCACCTCCGCGACCGGAGAAAACGGCTTCATCTTAAGGACGAGCAGCACGGATTCCCTGCTCATGAACGAGATCGTCACCACCATGGTCTCGGACACGGGCTTGGACGAAGACAGCGTCCAGGTCGAGACGATCGGTGCCTCCTGGGGCGCCTCGGTCATCTGGAGCTCGCTCTTCGCCTTCATCCTGTCGTGCATCGCCATCCTCATCGTCATCGCCATCCGCTATAGGGATCCGCGCATGGGCGTCGTCGCCCTCATAACGCTCTTCCACGACCTCATCATCATCGTCGGTCTCTACGCCTGGGGCGGCATCTTCTTACACATGGAGATAACCTCCGACGTCATCGCGGCCCTGCTGGCGATCATCGGCTACTCGTTATACGACACGATAGTCGTGTTCCACCGCATCAACTCGAATGCCTCCCCGCAGATGAAGTGTTCGCTCAGGACCTGCGCGAACCGTTCCATGAACGAGATCATCGTGCGGTCCATAAACACGTCCATCACCTCCGCCCTGCCGGTTCTGTTCATGTTGATACTCGGCACCGACACGCTGCGTGACTTCGCGATCGCCATGTTCGCCGGCATGATCATCGGCGTGTATTCGACCATCGTCATCTCCGCTCCGATCTACACCATCTGGAAGACGCACGATCCGAACTATGCGCGCCTGGAGAAGAAGTACCCCTACGAGGTCGAACAGCCTGTCTTCACCCGCCAGATGAACAAGGCCGCCAAGAAGGCCGAGAAGACCGAGCGCAAGCAGCTCGCCGCCGCACAGGACGAGGAATACCGTCGTCAGAAGAAGGAGTACAAAGAAGCGAAGGCGCAACAGAAGGCGGCACAGAAGGGTGAAGCCTCCCAGGCCGACACCGAAGGCACGGCGACGGAACCGAAAACCGACGATCACACGGCTACGGAAGAAGATACGACTCCGGAGCAGGTAGACACGTCCGCATCCGCCAAGGGCGAAGCCGCGGACAAAGAGGCTTCGGAGCGCTCAGATGACGCAGCAGACGCTTCCGACGGACAGTGAGGACAAGGCCGAATCCCTCTGTGTAGCTTGTGGACTGCGCCCGCTCACGGCGCGCCTACTCATATCCCGCGGCTACGAGACCCCTGAGGCGGTCGAGCGCTTTCTGGCAGCCGACCTGCAGCGTGAGTGGGTCGATCCCGACAGGATTTCCGGACTTTCCGATGTCGCCGACGTCATCGAGGAGACGATCCGCTCCTCGGGACGCATCCTCGTCTTCGGTGACTACGACGCCGACGGTGTCACCGCCACCGCGACGCTCATGCGCGGCCTGAAGTCCCTCGGCGCCGACGTCTGCGGCTTGATTCCCCATCGCTATGACGAAGGATACGCGCTCTCGGACGCGGCGATCGAACGTGCCCTGACCTTCGAGCCCGATCTGATCGTCACGGTCGACTGCGGCATCTCGTGTGCCCCCGAGGTCGAAGACCTGAAGGCACGTGGGGTACGTGTCGTCGTCACCGACCATCACGAGCCGGGCGAACAGGTACCGAGCGGTATCGAGCTCTGCGATCCCAAACGCGATACGGAGTCCCCGTCGCACGATCTGGCCGGTTCCGGCGTCGCCTTGAAGTTCATCTGCGAGCTCGGTTCCCGCTTCGGCAAGCCCGACCTGTGGCGTGATTACACCGATCTTGTCACCCTCGGCACGATCGGCGATCTCATGCTGCTTGTCGGCGAAAACCGCGCCCTGGTCGCCGACGGCGTCGCCCGCATCCGTAACAATCCGCGTCCCGCCCTCGACGCTTTGCTCGTCGCCTCGGGGGTCGATTCCAAGGACGTGAGCTCGGACCGTCTGGCCTATTCCTTGATCCCCACCATCAACGCGGCAGGTCGGATGGGTGATGCGACAGATGCGCTCGACCTGCTGCTCTGCGACGATGCGGAGGAGTCCCGGCTTCTGGCAGGCGAGCTCGTCGAGATCAACCAAAGGCGCCGCAAGGCCGAAGCCGAGCTGACCAAACAGGTCGAGGAGCGGCTGGAAACGGAGTTTTCCGGCGAAGAGGTCATCGTCGTCGCCGGGGAAGGGTGGCACGAAGGCGTCAAGGGGATCACCGCTTCGCGGATTGCACGCAAATACAAGCGTCCGACCTTCATCTTCACCATCGAGGACGGCCATGCACGCGGCTCGGGGCGCAGCTACGGAAACCTGAACCTCTTCAAGGCAGCCTCCACC
>JAJQAN010000049.1 GCA_021203765.1 Coriobacteriaceae bacterium
GCGAGGTCGCCGTGCGCGACATGGTGAAGGAGCGGTCGATGCAGTGTCCGAACGAGGCGGCCATCCCGTGGCCGAAGCCGCCGACGAAGGGCGCGTAGTACCACAGCCAGAACCCGCCGTAGCCGCCGTAGTAGACGTCGTCGGCGACCTCCGGCACGGCGACCTTCATCGCCTCGGCGACCTTGTCGGCGATCCCGAAGATGTAGGCGTAGACGAGGTACTCGCCCCAGACCTGCAGGTCGTCGGGCACGCCTTCGTCGAGCAGCGTGAAGTCCTCGAGCCACTTCTTGAGCCCCTTGCTTCTCGCGTAGACCTCGATCGCCTCGCGCGATCTCCGCGGCATCTGCAGGCCGACGACGAAGATGATCGGCGCCGCACAGGTCGAGATGAGCGTGGAGTAGATGTCGAGGAAACCGGTGAAGAAGAGGATCCACGCGAGCACCGCGTAGACGACGGCCACCACCCGAAAGAGGCTTTTGAGACTTTCGCCCCTCGACTCGAAGAAGGCGTGGAGGTCGGTCTGGGTCGTGAGCGTCTTTTGCCACGAGTCCATGCAGTTCACGAAGTGGTCGGGGTATTTCTCGGCCGCCGCGTTCATCTCGTCCATCGTGATGGCGTCCTCACCGTCCCCGATCCCGTCGAAGACGGTCTCGAGCGTCTTTTCATCCATCACGTCCAGATCGACCGCCCGCTCGGGATGGCGCACGAGCTTGTAGTCGGTCTCGACCTTCTCGTGTCCGAAGACGCCGGTGGTCCTCTTCTCGACCTGCTCGAGGGTCACCACCCCACGCGCGCTCAGGTGCATGAGCGAGGCGGTGAGGTCGTTTGCGTCCTCCTTGTCCCAGCGCCACAGCCGCGCGACCACGGCGGGGTGCAGGTCCTTGTCGGGCACGTCACGCCAGTACTTCCCGTCGAAGTTCGGCTTGTATTCGCGGCCGTAGCGGTGCCAGAGGATGAAGGCGAGGGCGATCAGGATGAGCGCCAGAGCGGTCGCGCCGATCACCTTGAAGCGGGCGACCCAGCGCTCGTGGTCGGCCTCGTCTGCCCAAGCCTGCTCCTCGGCCACGATCGTCTCGCGCATCTCGGTACCGCTCCTCTGCGATTTCGCGACGTCTGGTGACCACGCGGCCGGGTAGATGATGCGCATCTCGCAGGTTTGTCCGGCGGCGACCTGCGGCGAGATGAAGGAGACGGTGCCGTCTTCGTTGAAGCGGACCTGACCGTCGAGTTCGCCGTGACCCCAGGCCTGGACGTTGTCCCCGCCGGCGACCGTCTGGCCGGCCGGCACCGGCAGGCTCACCGTCACGTCAACATCCTTGTGGCCGATGTCCCAGTCCGCGCCGATGTAGTTCCAGTACAGCTCCGAGACATCCGCGTAGACCGCCACGGCGTTCGTGTAGGTGTAGTCGAGCACGACCGTCTTGGTGCAGTCGACAGAATCGGTGAAGATGTAGACCGCGTCGTTGGCCGCATCGATCGCATAGTAGCCGTCCCCCGGCCCGCCGCTTCTACGCCAGCTCGTCTCGAAGGCGACCTCCTTGAGCTTGGCCTTCGTGCCGTCCTCGTCGATGACGCGCACGCCGTCGACCTCGTAGGCGCCGCCATCGGGCGGATCGAGCGTCACGCCGACGAGCTCCCAGCTTCCCTTGAACTGGTACGTGCAGGCGTCGCTCACCGACAGCGTCCCGTCGTCGGCGACTTCGACCTGCATGTCCTCGGAGGTGATGGTGCGGCTTTTGGATGAGAAGGTGGAACTGCTGCACGAGGCAAGCGATGAGCCGAAGAAGGTGAAGCCGACATCGATGATGACGACGATCAGGATGAGTATGAGCAGCGAATAGTTGCCTGTGCGACGGGCGGCCATGGGTGGCCTGTGCTAGTCGAAGGAGACCTGCGGCGCCGTCTCGGCCTCCGAGACCGCATCGAAGTTCTCGCGCGCGGTAAAGCCGAACATCCGCGCGACGATGACCCCGGGGAAGGTCTGGATGGAGGTGTTGTACTTCAGCACCGTGTCGTTGTAGGACTGGCGCATGTAGCTGATCTTGTCCTCGGTCTCGGAGAGCTCGCCTTGCAGCTGCTGGAAGTTGACGTTGGCCTTGAGATCGGGGTAGGCCTCCGACACCGCAAACAGCGACTTCAAGCAGTCCGTGAGCTTGTTTTCGGCCGCGACCCGCTCGTCGGGGCTGCTCGCCTGCATGCAGGCGCTGCGTGCCTCGGTGACCCCCTGCAGGGTCTTGTTCTCATGTGACGCGTAGCCCTTGACCGTCTCGACGTAGTTGGGGATGAGGTCGAGGCGTCGTTGCAGCTGCACGTCGATCTGCGCCCAGGCGTTGTCGACGCGGTTGCGCTGGTTGACGAGGCTGTTGTAGATCCCGATCGCAGCGATCACGAGTATGACGATGATCACGACGACGACGATTATGATGATGGTGGCGACCATGATGCGCGTTCCCTTCGAGTGCCGGGCGGTCGGCTAGTTCTCGGCCTTCTCCTCAGCCTTCTCCTCGGTCTTCTCCTCGGTCTTCTCCTCGGCCGCGACCGGCTCCATCTCCATGTCCTGGAAGGCGTCGGTGTTCTCCATGTCGGGGAGGACCTTCTTCACGCCGGGCACGTACTCGGTCAGCACCTGTTCGATGCCCTGCGAGAGCGTGATGGCCGACATCGGGCAGCCGGCGCAGGCACCCTTGAGCGCCACGTAGACGTAGCCGCGTTCGTCGTCGATCTCGGTGACGGCCGCATCCCCGCCGTCCTGCTGCAGTTGCGGGCGGATCTGGGCGAAGACGTAGTCGAGCATCTTGCGGTCGATCTTGCCGTCTTCGGCGGGCGCATCAGCGGCGGGCTGGGCCGCCTCGGCATCCTTCTTCTTCTTGTTGGGATTCCTGTTCATCATCGCTTTCGTCAGCTCCTCTATGTGCTCCGGCAGGCCTCACGTCCGCGTACGGACGCACAGCGCACGCCTGTGAATTCGAACCGTGTCCGCAAGCCTACCCGAGGCGGGCGATAAGTTCAACGCCTGCCGCCGAACCGTCACGTTGCAGGTATGTGCCCCCAAAACAAAAGAGGCCCTTGATGGACTCAGCGACGACCTATTCTCCCACGAACTAATCCGCAGTACCTTCGGCGATGGAGGGCTTAACTTCCGGGTTCGGAATGGGACCGGGTGTGACCCCTCCTCTATAATCACTGAGACCATCAAGAGCCTCTTGGCAAGCACCCTGAAGGCCAGCATAGCGAAACTGTGGGATCAAGCACACGATGATGAAAGTTCAGTAAAGAAGAGCTCGACCGATTAGTACTGCTCACCTGAACGCCTCACAGCGCTTACAGCTGCAGCCTATCAACCTCCTGGTCTAGAAGGGGTCTTACCGAAAAGAGAACTCATCTTGGAGTTGGCTTCCCGCTTAGATGCTTTCAGCGGTTATCCGTTCCGGACGTAGCTAGGCAGCCGTGCCGTTGGTCGACAACTGCTACACCAGAGGTCCGTCCATCCCGGTCCTCTCGTACTGGGGACAGATCTCCTCAATTCTCTTACGCCTACGGAGGATAGGGACCGAACTGTCTCACGACGTTCTGAACCCAGCTCGCGTACCGCTTTAAATGGCGAAC
>JAJQAN010000051.1 GCA_021203765.1 Coriobacteriaceae bacterium
AGCGGGTTGGGGTCGGTGCAAGCGACGACGACCTTCGCGATGCCGGCCTCGATGATGGCATCGGTGCAGGGCGGCTGCTTGCCCGTGTGACAGCAGGGTTCGAGCGTGACATACATCGTCGCGCCCGTGCAGTCGTCCTCGCAGCGGGAAAGCGCATGACGCTCGGCGTGCAGCTCTCCGAATGCGGCATGCCAGCCGGTTGCCAGTATCTCGTCGTTGTATACGATGACGGCACCGACCAGGGGGTTCGGATCGGTCCAGCCCAGACCCTTTTCGGCCTCGCGGAGAGCAAGGTGCATGTATTCCTCGTCACGGTTCACAGACAAACACTCCCTTCGCCGCTTTGTTCACGACTCCAGGACAGATATGTGAAAGAGGATGAAAGAAACAAAAAGCCCCGGATCGAACGATCCAGGGCCTCTCAATTGAAAGAAGGGATCGAGGATGATCCCTGTGTACCTCTTCCATCCAGACTGTACTGTCGGTTCCGGGATTGCACCGGATCAGCCGCCGTCAGGCGGGTCGTGGACTGTAACCACCGGTCGGGAATTTCACCCTGCCCTGAAGAACGCTCCAGACGATAGCACCAGATGCATCACCCCGTCAAGGCGAGACCCTCAAACGGGCAGGTCAGCAACAGAAAACGCCAGACACATAGAGTGCCACCCGTTCATATGAAGGGCGGTATGAAGCTGAGCAGGATGTGCAAGACCGCACAGGTGACAACCCCGAGGGCGGTCGGCAGCAAGAGCGCCCAACCAACCCATTTCCACGAGCCGCTCTCCCTACGTATGGAGAGCAAGGTGGTCGCACAGGGCCAGTGGAACAGGACGAAGACCATCGTACACAGCGCCGTCTTCCAGGTCCATCCGGCGCCGATCAACAGGTCTCCGATCAGTGCCGTATCGTCGGTGTTCACGATGGTGCCGGACGCCATCAGGATCATGATCGCCACCGGGATGACGGTCTCGTTTGCGGGTAGCCCTAAGATGAAGGCCACCAGAATGACACCGTCAAGGCCGAGGAAGATGCCGATGGGGTTCATCACGTCGACGAAATGCATCAGGATGGAGGCATCCCCCACCATCACGTTGCCTAAGATCCAGATGATCGCCCCGGCCGGGGCGGCGCAGACAAGGGCGCGCATGAGAACCTTCAGGGTACGGTCGATGACCGAACGGACGATCACCTGGATGACCTGCGGTTTACGATAGGGCGGCATCTCCAAGACGAAGGAGGACGGCTGCCCCCTCAGGATGGTCGCGTTCAGGATTTTGGACATCAAAAAGGTCGCCAGAATGCCAATGACCACGAAGGCCACCAGAATGAGCGCCGAGATGAGAGAGCTGAACATCCCCGTTCCCGAAAAGAAGATGGTGATCATCATGATGAGGGTCGGGAAACGTCCGTTGCACGGCACCAGCACGTTGGTCAACATCGCGATGAGTTTCTCGCGGGGCGAGTCGATGATCCGGCAACCGACGACGCCGGCCGCGTTGCAGCCGAAGCCCATGCACATGGTCAGGGATTGCTTGCCGCAGGCGCCGCAACGCTGGAAGGTATGGTCAAGACGGAATGCGACGCGAGGCAGGTAGCCGAAGTCCTCGAGCAGGGTAAAGATGGGGAAGAAGATGGCCATGGGCGGCAGCATGACCGATATGACTTTACCTGCCACGACGAAGACGCCGTCTATCAAAAAACCTTGGAGGAAATCGGGCATGCCTATGAAGATCGCGCCCCTCGTAAGCATCTCCGTCGCCCAGTCGAAGAACATCTGGAGCGCGTCGGACGGGTAGTTCGCCCCTTCGATGGTGATCCAGAAGACCAGGGCCAAAAGCAGCAGGGAGGCGGGAATGCCGAGCGGTCCCATGAAGATCTGATCGAGGACGCGCTGACGCCTGACGGTGCCGGTCTCCTTGCCGCGCTCGACCACGCGTGAGGCGATCTCCTCGGCACGGTGCACCAGCAGCTCCGCGGTCGCATCGGAATCCTCGGGGCTGTCGCCACGCAGCTTGTGGATGCGCTCGATGCCGCTTTCGGTGCCGTCGCAGATGCGGCGGTTGGGATGGCATTCGATCCGTCCGTCGGCGACGTCGTCGATCGTCTGCTTCAGTTCGTCCAAACCCCAGTGCGGACCGGCGGCGATGCCGACCACCGGCACCCCGAGGAGCTGGGAGAGCTCCTCGAAGTCGACGGTGATGTCACGCTTCTGCGCCTCATCGATCAGGTTCACGACGAGGATGACCTTGTCGGTGAGTTCGAGGATCTGCAGGGGTAGGACCAAATTGCGCTCGAGGCTGCAGGCATCGCAGACCACGCAGACGCAGTCCGCCATACCGCTGATCACGAAGGAGGCGGCGATATCCTCCTCACTGGTCGCCGTCAAAAGGGAGTAGGTTCCGGGAAGGTCCACCATCACGAAACCCTGGTCGTTGTATTTATAGCGCCCTTCCGCCGTGTCGACGGTCAGGCCCGGCCAATTGCCGGTGTGCTGGTTGAGCCCGGTCAGGGCATTGAAGGTCGTCGTCTTGCCGGTGTTCTGCTGCCCGCTCAGGGCGACGATGTGGTCACCCGGCTTGAGCGTCTTGAGCTCCGGCACCTCATAGATCGTGACCTCTTCGTTTTGCTCGGTCATCTTGTCTCATTTCTCATCAAAACTTCTCATCGAGAAGCCGCTTGTACAGGGCTTGTCTCTCATCAAAGCATCTCATCGAAAATCGACGGCACTGCCGTTTTTGCGTTGTTCGTTGACGCACGGGGAACGGTCCTTCAGACCGCACGTATCCCACGAAAGCCGTTTTCTAACGTGGAAGCGGCCAGGAGAGGATACGGGATGATTCAAGCCGAACGGGCAGGAAGCCTTCCGATATCCGGCCATACGACCTGCCCGTCATGGCAGGTGGATGCAGACGGGCGGAACCGAGCGGTCGGAAACTTCCCCGCTATGCGCTATTCGTTACGCAAGATAGCTGCGTTAATCGACGGTTACTTCGATCAGGTCTGAATCTTCGTTGCGCAGGGCGTAGACGGTATCGCGCACCATGAAAGCCATCGGACTGCCCGAGGGGCTCTTCTGTGTGCAGGTGACCTTCGTGCCCGGGATGAGACCCAGATCCTGCAGGCGGCGACGCATGGTCCCTTCGAGGTTGACCATGCTCACCAAAGCTGTCTGATTGACGTCCAGTTGTGTAAGGGTTTCTGTCATTGCCATGACCCAACCCTCCCTTCTCAAAATCGATAATGGGCGGATTGGCCAGGAGGCAAATAGCTATGATGAAAACAAACCGACGGGAGCGATTCCCCTCGGGGGTGTGTGCTCAGCATACTTATTTGCTCGCTGGCCGAGTGACTTGATTTCCGATTTCGATTACCACCTCTACATCGTCTGTCAAAATGTATCGGAGAAAATGACCGAAGAGAAGATACGCCCGACGCATCCCGAACAGGAGGCTGAGGACAGCTTCTCTATAGTTTCTGCATAAAACGGCAAAACAGGAGGATGTAAGGGCTGAAAAATGGCGCCCCCGGACGGATTCGAACCGCCGACACCCGCTTTAGGAGAGCGGTGCTCTATCCCCTGAGCTACG
>JAJQAN010000042.1:0-10444 GCA_021203765.1 Coriobacteriaceae bacterium
AAGGTACGGCCGACATAGACCGAACCCTTCTTCAGCTGATCGACAGGCACGAACCCGTCCTCTGAGAGCTCCCAGGAAAAAGGCGTGTGCGACTTGATGGCGGGGGCTTCGGAATTGACGACGACGTAGTCGTCGCGGTCTTCGAACAACAGGCCGACCACCGAGGAGTCGGGGACGAACTTGTGCAGCTTTGCACGGTAGGGATCGCTGTGCATACGCTCGCTCGGCTCCTCGAAGAACGCCGGGCCGTCGAAATCGTAGATGTCGGTGATGCGCTCGAAGGTGTCCTCATCGGACATGACCGCCGCATACTCGCAGATGTTGCCGCCCTTGGAATGCCCGCACACAACGAGCGGGTCGTCGATTGCGCCTGCGACCTGCTCCAGGTACTCCAGGGCATGCTCCTGGGAAGGGATGGCGTACTTGACGCCCATGTCGAGGTCTTCCTGCCACCCCGCGAAGCTTAGGTCCGTCCCACGGAAGGCGACCAGCGTGGTTCCGTCGGGCAGCAGGACGCTCATCGCGCCGAACTGCTTGTTATGCTCGCTGGAATAATCCTCGGTAAAGGCGGTGATACGGACCGGTGAAAACCGATGGCTGGCCTTTAAGGCGGCGAGGCAGTCCGCCATGGCCTGCTCGTCCCCGGTACCCGGCCAACCGCGCAGCTGGCTGTCCGTGGCACGGGTAAGCAGGTCCTGCAGCGCGATTGCGCCGATTGCGGAGAAATCCGACCCGACGATAGGAGCCAGGTCGAGATAGACGATCATCGAGAACACGGCGGCATCCGCCTCGTTGACAGGATATTCCTGAAAACCGCGCTGTTCATCCTGTATGTAATCGAAGATCGTCTGCATCCGGTCGACCTCAAATCCCCTTTCGACTTTGCGGTCAGTGCTGACATGGTAGTCCTACTTTGCGGGAAGGTTGAGAGGTCAGCGGCGGATTTTGCAGGATGTACAGACTTCGTAATCTTGTCTATACATGATGCACAAAACTCCGTGCAGCGGACACCTCACGCCCCTTGGGCGACCTGCAGGATCCACTGCTCGAAGAGCATGTCCGCATCCCCGCCGCTCTTCATCTGCCGCTCGAGTTCGGCGGCGGAGATGACGGCCTGCTCGAGCTCATCTTGGGTAAACGACGCCGCCCAGCGGCGGTGGTTGCGCACGCGCCAGTCGGGGAGTTTCAGCATGCCGGCAAGTTCCCCGATCCGCCCCTGTTCGTCGAGGTCCTTGGCGATGAGCAGCTCACGCAGGCGGTTGAGGCACATCGTCAAAAGGCCGTAGGGGGACTGCGTGTCCATGCGGGAAAGCGTCGCAGCGACCTTGTGGGTGTCACGGTTGCAGAGCGCGTCGGTGAGCTCCCAGGGCTTGACCTCGGAGGTGTGGGCGACGTTTTCTTCCACGACCTCGCGCGTGATCTCGTTTCCCTTTCCGACGGTGGCGATGAGCTTTTGCAGTTCGGTGTCGAGACGGACCGTGGACTCGCCCACCCGGGCGACGAGTTCTTCGGCCGCCGGGGTTCCGATACTGGCTCCAGCCTCGGCCGCCATGCCGCGCACCTGCGCCGGCAGGTCACGCGCCTTTTTCGGGGTGCAGTCGATGACGGCCTGCGGGTCGGTTTTGGCGACGGCCTTGTACAGGCGGGTATTCTTCGCGAGCTTCTCGGCGCTGAGCGCGAGTACCGTCGTCTTGGAGGGCTCCTCCAGATAGGACACGAGCGCCTCCTGCACCTGCTTGGGCAGCTTGTCGGCATCCTTGACGAGCACGAAGCGGAATTCGGAAGCGAAGGGCAGGGTGTTGCAGGCGTCGATGAGTTCGGTGGCGTCGGTCGACTCGCCGGAAAAGACGTCTTTGTTGAAGTCGATGTCGCCTAAGGCGGCGATGCGCCCGGTGAGCCGGTCGACGAGCTGATCGCGTCTGAGCCGGTCGCTGCCGTTGAAGAGGTAGACGGGCAGCAGGGCTTTGTCGCTGTTGCTGCTCTGCGGCATGACGCTCCCCTCTTCGAACGGCGCCGCGCGACGGGAAGACGCCACGCGCAGGAATCATCGTATTAAAACGCACCGCGAAAATCCACCCGCCGCAGATGGCGGCACGGACGCCTCCTACAGCCCGCTTTGGGTCGTGACCGAGAGGGCGTCTGCGGAAAACGCCACCGAGATGTCGCCGTCCAGGTCCGTGCGGAAGACCGTGGCGCCGCAATCCTCCAAGACGGCCAGCGTCTCCGGGGTCGGATGCCCGTAGGAGTTGTCGATGCCGACGCCGATGAGCGCCACCTCGGGGCGCAGCACCTCGAGCTCCTCGGCAGAAAAGGCATCCCGGCTGCCGTGATGGCCGACCTTGACGAAATCCACGTCGCCGACCAATTGATAGACGACGGCGACCTCGTCTTCTTCGGCATCCCCGGTCAAAAGCCCGCGCGCCTCGGGGTCTCCGTCGGACTCGACATCGTATTCGAGCAGGTTGATGAGGCTGTCCTCGTTCTCGCTTTCCCTGCCGTCTTCGGGGGCGAGCATCGTGAGGGTGAACGAACCGACATGGATCTGCGCACCGGGCCGGATACCCTCGGCCCCGCCGGCCTCGCTCACCCGCTGCGCCGCCTGCAGGACCGCGTATTCGCCCTCCGCGTCGAGCAGATCGGCGTGAATGTAGACATGCGAGACCGTCACGACCCCGGCCAGGTCGCCGAGCGCCCCGGTGTGGTCGGAATCCTTGTGGGTGAGGATGACGGCGTCGAGATGGGTGATGCCGTGACGGGCCAGCGCGCGCTTGAGCACGTCGCCTTCCTCGCCGGTGTCGACAAGCACCGCCGCGGAGCCGTCGTGGATGAGCATCGAGTCGCCCTGACCGACATCGAGCATGACGACCTCGGCCTCGCTGTCGACGACGGTCGTCGCGATGTTGGCGACGCCGCCCATGCCGTGCAGACCGTCGACAAGTATCGCCACGAGCGGCACGGCGAAGAGCAGGAGGCTCGCCAGGACGGGGCGGACGGCGGCAGGCAGACGGAATCTGCCGTGTCGGGGAGAGTTCGACGTAACCGAGGCCTCCTCGACGGCCTCGTCGGAGGCCGGCAGCGGCCACCAGACGATTACGACCAGCAGCACGACGACGAGCACGGCGATGAGGAGCGGCGAGTCCGCATCCATCGGCACACAGGCAAACGGCAGGCCCGCGAAAAAGGAGACCAGGCGGACGAGGATGGCGGCGAAGAAGGCTGCAAGGGCGAGCAGCGCCGAAGCCAGGACGGGGCCGATGACCGGCACGAGGGCGGCCAGTATCCCAGTGATGCCGAAGCCGAGGACGAGGGTCACCAGGGGCGCGGCGATGGGAGAGGCGATCGGCGTGATGAGCGGCAGCTGGGAGAAGAGCGGGATGGTGAGCGGCAGCGTCGTCAGGTTCGCACCGACCGCCGCCGATATGCCGGTGCTGACAGCTCTCGCATGATGCCGAAAGAGGGCGTCGAGCCACGCCTGCAGCAGAGGCGTGAGGACGAGCAGGCCGGCGACGGCCAGCACCGACAGTTCGAAGCCGACCGAAAAGGCCACCGACGGCGTGGCCACCAAAAAGGCCAGGACACAGAGCGCCAGCGCGTTGAGGACGTCCTTGCGCCGAAGGACGAGCCCGGCACCGAAACCGACGATGCTCATGACCGCCGCGCGCATCGCCGAAGGAGAAAAGCCCGTGAGCACCACGTAGGCGCCCAGACAGACGGTGAGGACCACGACGCGCGTACGCCGCGAGAAGGGAAAGAGATTGAGGAGGAAGCCGAGCAGGGCTGCGACGACGGCAAGATGCGTACCGGAGACCGCCATCAGGTGCGCCAGTCCGGTGGTCTGGAAGTTCTGCTCGACCTCACTGCCGGAATAGATCGTCCGATCCGCGAGGATGATGCCGCAGAGAATGCCGGCGATGTCATCGTCGAAGGCGGACAGGCGCTCGAAGGAGGCATCGCGAAACGGCGCGATCCAGCCGCGCGGACCGTTCGCGTAGCCGAGCGGACTCACCTGACTGGCCTTGATCGTGGCCACGTTTCCCTGCCGGTGGTTCCAGCGCCCGCCGTCGGAGTCCTGTGGGAGCAAGACGCTGCCCTTGAGCTCGACGAGCGCGCCACTCTTTTGCACCTCGGCGTCCTCCGGCCAGATCATGCGCGCCTGGCAGGTCCGCCCGTCGAGGTGGACCTCCACGGCCGAGACGACTCCGTAGTCGCGCTCGGCGGAATCGTCGGTGAGTTCGGCCTCGACGGCTCCTGCGCCGCAGGCCTCCTGCAGCTGCAGGCCGCCTGCATACCAAACGTTCCAATACAGACAGGAGCTGATGAAGACGGCCAGGCCGACCACGAGCGGCAAAAGCATCCTAGGAGAGAGGCGATGCAGCAAGGTACGCGCCGGATCGAGTACGCGGTCCGGATCGATGTCGCAGGCCTTGAGTATCGTGTGCACCACCAAAAGCAGTGCGGCCAACCCCACCACACACCATAGGATGACCGGCACCGCATCCGATAGACCCTGCCGGAGCAGCTCCCCGATGATCTGCAGGGTGCCGGCGGGCTCATCCGCGGACAGCTGGCGGACATAGACCTCCCACATCAACCACTCGGCGGCGCAGACCCCGACCCAGGACGCGATCGCGGCAAAGACGAGGATGCCGAAGGCGGGACGCTTGACCACGGCCGGAATCCTCGCACGTCTGTCTAGACGCAGATGGAGTCGGCGATCGCCGCGAAGCGGGCATCCCCGATCCCCGACACGTTCTTGATGTCTTCGATCGAGGAGAAGTTTCCGTTTTCCTCGCGGTAGGAGACGATCTGGGCGGAAAGTACCTCACCGATGCCGCTCAGCTGTTGCAACTCGCTTTCGTCGGCGGTGTTGATGTTGATGAGGGTGTCGGACTCGCCTGCCGCGCCCGACGAGCCGCTCGAAGAGGTGGAACCGGTCCCCGCCGTGCTATCGGACGAGGCGCCCGCCGTCTGCGGCGTGCCGGCGGTGACAGAGCCGAACGAGGCGACCGTGCCCGCTTCGAGCAGTTTGCGGTAGCGACCGCTCCACACCTGCTTTTTGGTCGGAACGTAGATCTGCGCGCCGTCTTCGAGCTCGAGCGCCCGGTTGATGACCGAGACGGCGGCGTCCTTCTTCGTGCCGCCAGCCGCATCGAGGGCATCGTCGATACGCTGTCCGGCATCGAGCACATAGACCCCGGGATGTCTGACCGCGCCGCCCACGTCGACGGTGACCGACTCGACCGCGAGCACGCCTGTCTCCTCCTCTGTGCCCTCCTCCTCGTCGGCATCGGCAGCCGATGCCGTATCGGTAAGGCTCACCTCGAAGTCATCGGATGACGACGTATCGCCCGGCCAGAAGCGCCAGATGCCGAAGCCGACGATCCCGACGCAGATGATCAACAGGCAGACGACCACCGAGCGGGGCACACGGGACAGCCCCAGCCGCCGCAAAAAGCAGTTGAGCTTCAAGTCGAATTGATCCCGAGCGCCCACGTTCGCCTCCTTCGTGACATCGGTCTTTTCTCGATGGTAGAAGGCGGACCTGTACAAAACGCCGAACGACTTCCCAGGCGATTCCGGTCGTGTTCCAAGCCGCATCAGGACCTGACCGATCTGGGCATGCGGTCACGAATGGAACGGTTTCGGAGCGCGTTCCGGATAAAAACAGGACGTTCGGTCTTGGATGGTGGGAAAAGCGGTGTCTAAACGCGGGGGATGCGTCCGCTGAGTCGTGTATGGGGACGCTTGGATGCATCCTCCGTGCTTTCAGCGGGCTCCTCTGAGGCATCGACCTTGGGAATCTTGCCCGAAAGGGCCTGGAACGTGCCACTGACCGAAGCGAGAATGGCGTTGTGTACCACCTCGGTCAGGTTTTGGTCGTCCTCTGCCGCGGAAACGGAGGCAACTTCGGGGGCTGGCTGTGCAGCGGGCGGAACCGATGCCGCTGTCGGAGCGGTGGCCTGGGGCGCAACCGCCGGCTGGGGAGCGGCTGCAGCGGGCTGCTGCGCGGGAACCTCCGCCTGGAAGGAGGCCGGCTGCGACTGCTGCTGCGAGATGGGACGCAGCTGCGTCATGGTCTCGAGAGCCTGCGCATAATCCTCCGCATCGTAGAGCCGACGCTTGAGCGAATGCCGTCGACCCATGCCGACGATCCAAAGGATCAAAAAGACGATGAAGAGCAGCGCGAAGCAGGCGGCGATGAGGACCCAAGCATCATCGATGCCCAGCGCATTCGAGACCGGGGCGACAAGCCTGCCGATCGCATCTATGATCGCTGTCATATCCATGCCTCCATGGTATCACCTGCCGCCGGAAATCCTCGTGTCGGACGTTCGCGCAACGCTCGGAGGACAAGGGACCCGACGCTGACTGCGGCTTTCAGTGTTCGTGCTGCGCGGTCTCCTCGATGGAGGTGATGACGAACTCGCCGTGCCGAACCCCCTTCGTACCGAGCAAGCGGTCGGCGATCTCTTGGATCTGCGCGCTCTTGCCGCGCATGATGATGACCTCCAGGCAGTTGTGCGCGTCGGCGTGTACGTGCGTCGTCGCGACGATCTCTTGGAAGTGGGCGTGCTGGATTTCGTCGAGGCGTTCCTGCAGGTCGTTGGCGTGGTGGTTGAAGACGATGGTGAGGGTGCCCATGACCTCGGCGTCCGGATCGGCGACGGTCTCGTCCACCAAGGCGTCGCGGATGAGATCGCGTATCACCTCGCTGCGGTTCTTCTGGATGCCGCGGCGTTCGGTCAGCTCGTCGAGCCCCTGGAGCAGGTCGGTCGGGATTGCAAGCGATATACGTGAAAGATCCTCCGCCATGAGGTCTCCTCTCATCTGTACGGACGGGGCTATTCTACTCGATTGGGACCTGCCGACGACGAAGCGCAGAGCCGGCCCGCCGGCATCGGGTCCCAAATACACGTTTGGCGCGACACCCCGGGCGCTGAAACGCCTCCGGGATGCCACGCCAAACAGGTGGACCTATGGTTCGGGTCGCTCCCCTATGAAACCCATCTAGTTGACGAACAGGTCCCTGCGCTTGTCGAAGTAGATCTGGTTGATCAGGATGAAGATGATGGACACCAACGCGCTGGCCAGTAGGCCGACGAAATGCCACGTATGGACGAACTGGACGAAGGTACCGGTCGCCACGTACAGGCAGAGCGTGTAGACGATCGAGAGGACAACGTCGCAGACGAAGAACAGGACCAGCCAGTTGATGGCACTCGTCCGGTAACGAGCAAGCGTATGACGTGCAGCCCATGCCAGACATCCCGAGCAGATGTAGAGCACACCGAGAACGACGTCGACGGTTTTGACCGCACCCAGACTGACCGAGACGCCCTGGAGTATATCGGCACCCTCATTCCAGTGGAGACCGATGAGCAGGAAGACGCCGTCGAGTATCCCGACGAAGATGCTGACGGGCAGCCAGAAGTAGATCAGGAACTTGTACCACTTCATCTTGTGTCCGCCGATTTTGGTTTCATCACTCATATGAGTCCTTCTCCTTTGCTGTTGAAACCTCGCAGGCAAAGCCCGCCTTCTCCACGCGCCGGCCATGCCGCGAGCTCCCTCAAAAGCGTCGCACAACCAGCCAAAAATCTTCAAGATTATAACACAATTCGATAACCGCTATAGACGCTGCGGATGACACCGAGAGTTGAAAAAATGCCCTATAAACCGTACTATTTCACCGAGGATAATCGCTCTGTTTTTCCGTACCTTTCCCGACCTGCAAGGAGGACTTTATGGACGCCCTGTTCGATCCCGTCGTGCTCTCCCGCATGCAATTCTGGCTGACGGCGGCCTACCACTACATCTTCGTGCCGCTCTCCATCGGCATCGCCCTCGTCGTCGCCATCGTGGAGACACGCTACTTCAGGCACCAGACCCCCGAAAACGAGGCGGCCGCCAAGTTCTGGGTCCGGATCTTCACCGCCACCTTCGCCATCGGCGTGGCAACCGGCATCACGATGGAGTTCTCCTTCGGCACCAACTGGGCCGACTACTCCCGCTACGTCGGCAACATCTTCGGCGCGCCGCTTGCCGCCGAGGCCCTGATCGCCTTCTTCTTGGAGAGCGTCTTTCTGGGCATCCTCATCTTCGGACGTCACCGCATCAGGCGTGTCCCCTATCTCATCAGCGCCTGGCTGGTGTTCGTGGGCTCGGCACTCAGCGCGCTGTGGATCATCATCGCCAACTCGTGGATGCAGACCCCGGCCGGAGCCGAGCTTTCCTCCGACGGATCCCAGGCGATACTCACCGACTTTTTCGCCGCCGCCTTCAACCCCTCCACCCTTGCGCGCTACAGCCACGTCATCGTCGCGGTGCTGCTCATGGGCGCCTTCATCGCCCTGGCCATCGCCGGCTGGTATCTGTGGAAGAAGCGCCACATCGACTTCGCGACCACGACCCTGCGCGTCGGCGCGGTGGCCGCCATCATCCTCTGCGCCCTCATGATGGTCTCGGCGCATTCCTCGGCGCTCGAGGTCTCAGAAGAGCAGCCGACCAAGCTTGCGATGATGGAAGGCCAGTACGAGGACGGTGCTGTGGGGTTGAGCCTCTTCGGCTGGGTCGACGAGGAAAACGAGACGCTCTATGCCCCGCTCGAAATCGAAGGCGGCACGAGCTGGCTTGCCAGCGGCGACACCGACACGGAGTACGAAGGCCTCAACACGCTCTCCGAAAGCGAGCAGTACGGCGAGCTCGATGCGGAGGATGCACCGGTCAACTTCGTCTTCCAGTCCTACCACCTCATGATCATCATGTTCGGCGCCATCGCGATCATCACGATCCTGGCGCTCATCTTCGGCATCCGCAAGACCGCCGGCACCAAGCGCTGGTTCCAGTGGGTGCTCATCGTCTCGCCGATCTTCCCGTTCCTGGCGATCCAGGCCGGCTGGGCGACCGCTGAATACGGGCGACAACCCTGGGTGGTCTATCCGACCGCCTCATCGGACGGCAGCATCAGCCTGCTGACCAGCGATGCGGTCTCCCAGAGCGTGTCGACGCCGGAGATGATCATCACGCTCGTGCTCTTCATCCTCATTTACCTGTTCTTGATCGTCGCGTGGGCGCGCATCGTCGCGCACCTCATCAACCAAGGCCCGGTGCTCGAGGAGGCCGAGGAGGCGACCAAGGCGCCCGCCCACAAGAAGATCCCGGCCAAGGCCGACGATACCGACAAGAAGGACGATAAGAAGAAGGAAGCCAAAGCCAAAGCCGATGCCAAGCCGAAGGACGACACGGGCCCGGATACGGCGACAGATGATGCCGCCCAAGGGAAAGGAGGCCAGTCATGACGGTCCTTTCCATACTGTGGTACTTCCTCATCTTTTTGCTGATCGCCGCCTACTTCATCTTGGACGGCTTCGATCTGGGCGCCGGTATCCTCTATCCCTTCGTCGCCAAGGACGAGGACGAAAAGCGCATCGTGCGTCAAAGCGTCGGCCCGGTCTGGGACGGCAACGAGGTCTGGCTCCTCACCGCCGGCGGGGCGCTGTTCGCGGCATTTCCCACCGCCTATGCGACGACGTTTTCGGGCTTCTACCTGGCGATCATGCTCGTGCTCTTCTCGCTCATCGTGCGGGCGGTCGCCATCGAATGGCGCCGGCACGACTACAAGTGGCACAAGATCTGGGACGGCTGCTTCTTTATCGGCTCGCTGCTTCCGGCGCTGCTTCTCGGCGTGGCGGTCGGCAACATCATCGCGGGCATCCCGCTCAACGAACACGGCGACTACACCGGCCTGCCCCTCATCGGCCTCATCACGCCCTTCACGCTGCTCTGTGGCGTACTCGGACTCGGGATGTTCATCTCGGCCGGGGCCGCCTGGCTGGCACTGAAGGCGCCGGAGGATTCGACGCTCAGGCAGCGGGCGCGTACGGTCCGCCCGATCGTGCAGACCATCACGCTCGTCATCTTCGTCATCACCTTCGTCTACGGGGTCTTCGGCATCGATTCCTACATCCCGGCCACCCTGGCAGTGCCGCGCTTCGCCTGTCTCATCATCTTCCTGGCGGCAATGGCGGTCGGCATCTTCGTCAACAAGCGCGACGTATGGCCCTTCATCCTGCAGTCGGTCGCCGCGGCCGCGCTCGTGTTCTTGGTGCCGTGCTCGATGTTCCCGGACCTGGTCGTCAATACGGCCGGCAATCCCATCGACATCATCAGCGCCGCATCGGGGGATCTGACGCTTGCATGGATGACGGGCATCGCCTGCGTGGGCGTGCCGCTCGTGTTGGTCTACCACATCATCAGCTACCGCATCTTCCGTGGACGCATCGATGCCGGCAAGGACGAGGCCTACTAGACCAGCAGGCGCCACAAACGCGTTGTACGAAAAGGCCCGCCACACGGCGGGCCTTTTTTGTTGCGCGAGATGGCGGCGCCGTGCTGAGCGACGCGTACTGTTTGGCAGCTGGTCTGAGGTGCGTGAGATGGCGGC
>JAJQAN010000042.1:10544-34259 GCA_021203765.1 Coriobacteriaceae bacterium
TGCGTGAGATGGCGGCGCTGTGCTGAGCGACGCGTACTGTTTGGCAGCTGGTCTGAGGTGCGCGAGATAGGCCTGCTGTGGCGAGCGTAGCGTACGAATAGCTACGCGAGCGAAGCTCTAGCCGTCAGATCGCGTACCTCAGACCAGCTGGACTGCTTCGGCGCCGACAAGGGAGCGAACTTCTGACAGCATTTCTTCGGAGGTGGTGTTCACCATGACGGGGAGCTGCGCGCGGAACTTGCGGCCGTCGGCCTGTTCGATGTGCAGGGTGACCGGCTGCCCGCCGGGATAGCGCTCCAGCAGGGCGGACAGTTCGTTCATCGTCGTCGGCGCCATAGTCGCGGCCTGCAGCTGGATCGAAAGCGCCGAGGCGGCACGGGATTCGTCTTCGTCCAGATCGAGCCCCGTGACCTCGTAGGCGATGCCCTGCACGCCACGATCGTTGCGCTCGAACTTGGCCTTGACGTCCACGATGCGATCTTCCTCCAACAGATCCCGACACTTGTCGAGGGTGTTGGACCAGAGGATGAAGTCGAGAGACCCCTCCATGTCCTCCACGGTGACGATCGCCATATCCGAACCCGTCTTGGTCGTCTTGAGCTGGATGTTGGTGATCATCCCGGCAAAGTGATAGGTACTGCCGTCGTGGACACGGTCGGCATCGTCCAAATCCCCCATCGAGACGTCGGCAGCCTCCTGCAGCTTGTCGCTGAACGGGGAGAGCGGATGGTCGGAGACGTAGACGCCGATCATCTCCTTTTCGTAAACGAGCTTCTGCAGCCGCTCCCATTCCACCCCGTCGGGCTCGGGCAGCGCGCTGATGAGGCTTTCCTCGCCGCTGCCGCCCTCCTGCGACATGAGGTCGAACATCGAGACCTGTCCGGCGTCGCGATCGCGCTTGCGCTGCTGCGCCTGGTCGAGCAGTGGGCCTTCGCAGACGAGGTTCCACAGCTGTCGACGGGTGTAGCCGGTCGAATCGAACGCGCCGGCCTTGATGAGGGCTTCCATGACACGCTTGTTGCAAGCATCCCCCGGCGCCCGGTCGAGGAAATCCCGCAAGTCCTTGTAGGGTCCGTTCTCCTCACGCTCGGCGATGATGGCGTCCGCTACCTTGTCGCCGACGCCACGCAGACCGGCCAAGCCGAAACGCACGCCCTCGGGGCTCGCGGTGAACTCGTTGCGCGAACTGTTGATGTCGGGCGGCAGGATGGCAATACCGTCGTCCTTGCAGGCGTTGATGTAGCGGACGATCTTGTCGGTCTTGCCCGTGTAGCTCGAGAGCACCGCGGCCATGAATTCGTTGGGGTAGTAGGCTTTCAGCCACGCCGTCTGCATGACGATGATGGCGTAGGCCGCCGAATGCGACTTGTTGAAGGCGTATTCGGCGAACTTCAAGACGTCGTCCCAAACACGCTGGGCGACCTCGCGCGAATAGCCGTTGCGCTCGGCACCGTTCATCCAGTGCTGCTCCATCGTCTCGGTCGTGCCGTCGGCCCAGGTCTGTTCGGTCTCCTTCATGAGCGCGAGCTTCTTTTTGGCCACGGCCTTGCGGACCTTGTCGCTCTCCCCGATGGTGAATCCCGACATGGTGACCGAGATCTGCATGACCTGTTCTTGATAGACCATGGTGCCGTAGGTCGGCTCGAGGATGCTTTTGAGGCGGTCGTCGTAGTACGTGATGGAGCGTTTGCCCTGCTTGCGCTCGACGAAGTCGTCGACCATGCCGGCACCCAAAGGACCGGGGCGGAACAAGGCGATGGTGGCGACGATGTCGCTGTAGCAGTCCGGCTTCATACGCTTGAGGAGCGACGTCATGCCGTCGGACTCGATCTGGAAAATGCCGGCCGTGTGCCCGCTCGTCATCAGCTCGAAGATGCGGGGATCTTCGAAGTCGACCTCGCTGTCGAGGTCGACGTCACGACCGTGGTTGGCGAGGATGTTGGCCTTTGCCTTGGAGATGACAGTGAGGTTGCGCAGACCCAAAAAGTCCATCTTGAGCAGCCCCATGGACGCCGTCATCGTGCCGTCGTATTGGGTGATGACCTCGCCGCCTTTGGTGTCGCGTTTGGCCGGGACATAGTCCCAGATCGGGTCACGGCAGATGATGACGGCCGAGGCGTGCACGCCTTCGCCGCGGGTAATGCCCTCGAGGTTCTTGGCCGCATCGATGATCTTGCGGACGTCGGCATCGGTCTCGTAGCGCTCCTTGAGGTCGGGGTTTTCCTCCATGGCCCGATCGAGGGTCATCTTCGGGGTGTTGGGGATGAGCTTGGAGATGTCCTGCGAGAGACGTATGGGGAAGTCCAGCACGCGTGCGGCGTCGGCGACGGCCTGCTTGGCCGCCATCGTGGAGTAGGTGATGACGTGGGCGATCTTGTCGGAGCCGTAGAGTTCGCGCACGTGCTGTATGACCTCGAGGCGCCGCTCGTCGTCGAAGTCCATGTCGATATCGGGCATCTCCGTGCGCTCCGGGCTTAAGAAACGTTCGAAGATGAGACCGTTTTCGAGCGGATCGAAGGTCGTGATATCAAGGGCATAGGAGATGATGGAGCCTGCCGCCGAGCCACGACCCGGCCCGACGCCGATGCCCTGCTGCTTGGCCCAGCGGGTGAATTCCTGCACGATGAGGAAGTAGGCCGGAAAGCCCTTGTCGCAGATGATCTCGTATTCATGCTCGAAACGCTCGACCACCTCTTCGGGCAGCGGGTCGCCGTAGCGCTTCTTTAGGCCTGCCATCGCCTCCTTGCGCAGCATGGACTCGTTCGTCTCGCCCTCGGGCAACGGAAAGCGCGGCAGGATGATCTTGTCGAAGTCCAAGGTCACATTGCACTTGTCGGCGATTTCGAGCGAGGTCGCGAGGCAGTCCGGATAGTCCTTGAGGGCTTCGGCCATCTCCTCGGGCGACTTCAGGTAGAACTGGTCGTTGCAAAAGCGCATGCGGTTTTCGTCGGCCAGGCGTTTGCCCGTACCGATGCAGAGCATCATGTCCTGCGTGGCGGCGTCCTCCTGCCGCAGGTAATGTACGTCGTTAGTGCCGACCGTCTTGAGGCCGAGCTCCTTGGCAAGCTTGTCGAGGGTGACATTCAGGCGCGACTGCGGGTTGCCGTTGTCGGTGATGACCTCGGGGCCTTGGTTTTGCAGCTCGATGTAGAAGTCCTCGGCGCCGAAGACGTCGATGAAGGTCTGCGCCCATTCCTTGGCGACGTTATATTCGCCGCGGTCGATCGAGCGCGGGATGATGCCGGCGATGCAGGCGCTTGTCGCCAGGATCCCCTCGTGGTACTGCTTGAGCGAATCGAGCGTGACGCGCGGCTTGTAGTAGAAGCCGTCAACGGCCGCATCGGAGACGATCCGCATGAGGTTGCGGTATCCCTGGTTGGTCTTGGCGAGCAGCTGCATGTGGTAGAGCTCGGGTTTCTTCTCCTTGGACAGAGTGTTGTCGGGCGTGAAGTAGACCTCGCAGCCGATGATCGGCTTGATGCCGGCGTTTATGGCCGCCCGGTAGAACTCCGCGCAACCGTACATGTAGCCGTGGTCGGTGATGGCGACCGCCGGCATGCCGAGCTCCTTGGCGCGCTCGCAGAGCGGCTCGATGCGCGTCGCCCCGTCGAGGAGGGAATATTCGGTGTGAACGTGGGTGTGGACGAAAGTGCCGGCATCGCGGCAGGCGGTCGGCACGGGGCCTTCGCCTTCGCTGGCGGCCTTGATCTGATCAAATGCGGGGATGTCGGATTCGGCCATGCTTACTCCCCGGAGCTGTCCATGTCTTCCAGTGCGCGGTTGTAACCGCCGGATCCGTAGTTGAGGCATTTGGAGACGCGGCTGATGGTGGTCGCCGACGCACCGGTGCGCTCCTGGATGTCGACGTAACTCACGCCCTGATCGAGGAGCTTGGCGACCTGCAGACGCTGGGCCATCTCCGAGATCTCGCGTACGGTGCACAGGTCGCAGAGCAGGTTGTACGCATCGTCGGAGGTCTCCAGACGCACGATGGTGTCGAGCAGGACCTCGACGTCATCGGTGCGGACCTTGTCGTCTGCCATGCGTGCATCCTCCCCTCGTGACCACTGCAAACATGCTGCTTGACCGACCTCATACAGGCGATACATCGGGCGCTCAGACCCCCGCGCTGCATGGGTTGCGGTCGGTGATTCGATACTAGCACCGAACATAGGCGGCGGACCCCAGACGGGTTCATTTCGCGAAAAATTCCCTATGTGGCAGGACGCGTTCGCGACGCCCGACAGATGGATGCCGGCTACTCCGGCAGATCGTAGTTTTTGGAGCGCAGATACAGGCGGCAGATGATCAGCAGGACGATCTGGAGTACGAAGAGGATGATGGCGGCGATGAGGATGGTGGACAGGTCGAGGAAAGCGACCAGCAGGACGATCGTGATGCATGCGACGATGACGACGAGAATTACATACAGGGCGACCCGTCCGACCTCGCGCCGGTAGGTCGAGGCATAGGCGGCGATGGACAAGACGAGGTTCATCAGCCCGGCAAACCAGCAGACGGACGCGAACGTGCCCTGGACGTCGTCAAACTGCAGGGTGAGGCTGTACAGGCAGACACCGATACCGACACCGCCCGTGAGGACGGCTACGATACGCACGAAAACTTGGAAGGCTCCCGCCCGTCCGCTCTGTGCCGCCATGCCGATCTACCGCAATTTCTTAGAGGGTCTCCAGCTTGTCTGCGATGACCTTGAACCAGTCCCCCTCGATCTCCTCGGCTTTGCCTTCGTCGACCATGGCGGAGATCTTCGGGTCGATGGGAATGCGGGTCCAGGCGTCGATCTTCTTGTCCGCGGCGATGGCCTCGACCTCGCTCGGACCGAAGATCTCGCTACGGTGGCCGCATTCGGGACATTCGAAATATGACATGTTCTCAACCAAGCCGACGACCGGGACATCCATGTGGTCGGCCATGCGAATGGCTTTTTCCACGATCATGTTGACGAGCACCTGCGGAGAGGTTGCGACGACAACGCCTTTGACCGGCAGGCTCTGAAATACCGTCATGGGGACGTCGCCGGTGCCCGGCGGCATGTCGACGAGCAGATAGTCGAGCTCGCCCCAGTTGATGTCGCCGTAGAACTGCTGAATGACGCCGTTGAGTACCGGGCCGCGCCACAGGAACGGAGCGCCTTCGTCGGCGATGAGCATATTGGTGGAGATGACCTTGATGCCGGTCTTGCTCTCCTCGGGGAGGATCATCCCGTCCTCGTCGCCTTGGGGCGGCTCATGCAGGCCGAAGGAGCGTGGGATGGAGGGGCCGGTGATGTCGCCGTCCAGGATGCCGACCTTCTTGCCACGACGCTGCAGCTCGCAGGCAAGCAGCGAGGTGGTCAGGGATTTGCCAACGCCGCCCTTGCCCGACGCGATCGCTATGACCTTGTCGATCTTGGTTCCCTCATGGACCTTGAGTTCCTGTGGGCCGGTTCGATCCGAGCATCCCTCGACGTCGCAGGATGAGCAGTTCTCGTCGCAATCTGCCATGTCATCCACCTCTCTTACAGCTTTGATTACATGCGTTTAACAAGGTGCGATTATCGCACATATAGCATTTTTTGATACACCCTCTTTCCGATACAAGAGGGTTACAGTCTGTTGACGGACGGGCAGATAAAAGAAGCCGCCCGAAGGCGGCTCCTTGAAACATGCTTGCGTGTGTCAGACGCGGGTTGCGCCCGATGCCGTTGCTACTTCGTATCGGTCTGCTTGGAAGCCGTGCGCTTGGTGGGCGTGGACTTCTTGGCGCCTGCCGTGGCGGCCTCCGCCGGGGTGGCGGGCTTGGAAGCTGCGGCATCCTTGGCGGCGGCTGCTGGCGCATCCTTTGCTGCGGCGGGCTTGTCAGCAGAGGCTGCGGGCTTGTCCGCAGGCTTGGAGGCGGCAGTTGCCGGCTGCTTTGCGGCTGCGGCCTTGCTGCGCTCGGCGGCTTCCTTCTGGGAGACCTTCTTCTTACCCTGCACCTCGTCCTCGTCGTAGTACGGCACGGCGATGCCGGAGAGGATCGAGCCGATGACGTCCTGCTCGCTGCGACCCTGCACCTTGGCCTCATGCGCGAGCGAGATGCGGTGGCAGAGGATGTAGGGGGCGAGATATTTGATGTCGTCGGGCAGGACGTAGTTGCGGCCCTGCGAAAGCGCGTAGGTGCGGCCGAGGGAGGCCAGCGCCAGACCACCACGGGTGGACGAGCCGATCTGGATTTCGGGATTGTCACGCGTGGCCGTGACGATCTCCACGATGTAGCGCATGACCATCGGGCTGATGTAGATGTCGGCTGCGGATTCGCGCAGAGTCAGGATGTCCTTGCTGGAGACGACGGGGCTGAGCTTCTGTTTGGCCGAGTCGCCCAGGTCGATGATGGTGACCTCCTGGTCGAAGTCGGGATAGCCCAGCGAAAGCTTGATGAGAAAGCGGTCGATCTGCGCTTCGGGCAGCGGATAGGTGCCGAACTGCTCGATGGGGTTCTGGGTCGCCATGACCATGAACGGTTCTTCGAGCTTGTAGGTGTTGGAATCGACCGTGACCTGCCGTTCTTCCATGGCCTCCAGCAGCGCCGACTGCGTCTTTGCCGAGGCACGGTTGATCTCGTCTGCCAGGACGAGGTTTGCCATGACGCCGCCGGGGCGGAACTCGAAGTCGTTGGTCTTCTGGTTGAAGATGGAGAAACCGCTGACATCGGAGGGCATGACATCCGGCGTGAACTGGATACGGTTGAACGAGCAGTCGACCGAGCGGGCCAGCGCCGAGACGAGCGTCGTCTTGCCGGTGCCCGGCAGATCCTCGAGTAGGACGTGGCCTTTGGCGATGAGGGCAAGGACCACGAGCGTGACCTGCTCGCGCTTGCCGATGATGACGGTGTCGATGTTGTCGACGATCTTGTCGATCTGCTTCTTGGAGGCATCGACTTTCTTCTGATCAAGCATGTCTTTTCAGTTCCTTTCGTCTGCGCCACTCACAAGCGCGTTCCGTGCCTGTCCTTCTATAGAACAGCCCGCCTAGAAGACCGGCGAGCACATCCTCATGATCTCGTCCTTCGTGTTGACGAATTCGACGATCTTGACGTTGACGCCGTAGGCCTGCTTCATATTCTTTTCCGTGATGATGTCGACCGCGCGGCCGAACTTCATCGGGTTGTCCTTTTGCAGGAGGACGACGTTGGAGTTGCACATGAAGGCGTGGTCGGGGCTGTGCGTGGTCATGATGACGGCGTAGCCCCGCTCGGCCAACGAGCGGACCTTGTCGATGACGCGGACGACGTTGCCGTAGTCGAGCGCCGCGGTCGGTTCGTCGAGTACGAGGACCTGTGGTTGCTGTGCCAGGGCGCGGGCGATCATGACCAGCTGCAATTCGCCACCGGAGATGTCGGTGTAGACCTTGTCGCGCAGCTCGTAGATGCCCATGTCCATCATGGCGTTTTCGACGATGTGGTAGTCGTTTGCGGAGGGCTGGCCCATGTAGCCGACCTTGTTGATGCGCCCGAGCAGGACGACGTCTTTGACCTGGTAGGGAAACGGCGGGGTGTGGCTTTGACTGACATAGGCCATGGTGTCGGCCATGCGCGAGGGCGACCACTTGGCGATGTTCTCGCCATCGACCGTTACGCGGCCGGACTGCAGCGGGATGAGCCCGAGAATGGATTTGAACACCGTCGACTTGCCGCAGCCGTTGGGACCGAGCATGCAGCAGACCTCGCCGCTTTCGACGGAAAAGTTGACGTAGCGCTGGACGGCTTCGCCTTGCACATAGCCGCAGTGTGCGTCTTGGACCTCGAGCCTCATATGTCCTCCGTCATTCCCGTCACGGATGCATCTGCGCGCATACGGATGAAGCTATGTGCACAGGTTCGATTATTCTACTACAGAAATAACAGCCGTGTTATTCCACGCGCAAATAAATCCCCACATGTGTCGTACAGGCCCCAAAGCAAGGGCTCTACACACGCTCTGGTTAATGGGTCCAAACCCTTGCGGGCCTGCAGGCTTTTCTCTATTATGTTGCCTTGCGCGCGGACGTGGCTCAGGTGGTAGAGCACAACCTTGCCAAGGTTGGGGTCGCGGGTTCGAATCCCGTCGTCCGCTCCATCGTCTATGAAGGAGCCGGCTTCGCAGTCGGCTCTTTTTAAAAGACGACCGTTTGTCTTGCGTGGCGATGTGGCCAAGGGGTAAGGCAGGGGCCTGCAAAGCCCTTATCTCCGGTTCGAATCCGGACATCGCCTCCATCTTTTTCATCACCTAACATCGCAGGACAATCCCCATGACGTCATACGGCAACAAAAAAGGCCAGACGCTCGTATGCATCTGGCCTTGCTGTGACGGTGGTGGGCCTACCGGGATTCGAACCCAGAACCTGTCGATTATGAGTCGATCGCGCTAACCGTTGCGCCATAGGCCCGCCGAAATTATACGCGATATGCCTCTCAGTCTTCGAGGTAATCTTTGAGCTTGCTCGAGCGCGACGGATGGCGCAGCTTGGCGAGCGTCTTGCTTTCGATCTGACGGATGCGTTCGCGGGTGACGCCGAATTCGCGGCCGACCTCCTCGAGGGTGCGGGGATGGCCGTCCTTGAGCCCGAAGCGAAGTTCGATGACCTTGCGTTCGCGCTCCGCCAGGCCGTCCAACACGGTGCGAAGTTGCTCCTGCAGCATGGTGAACCCGGCCGCGTCGTCGGGGCGGATCGCGTCGTGATCTTCGATGAAGTCGCCGAGCTGTGAGTCCTCCTCTTCGCCGATGGGCGTCTCGAGGCTGACCGGCTCCTGGCTGATCTTCTGGATCTCGCGGACACGCTCCGGCGTCATATCCATCTCCTTGCCGATTTCCTCCGGCGTCGGCTCGCGGCCGAGCGTCTGCAAGAGCTGGCGTTGGATGCGGACCAGTTTGTTGATGGTCTCGACCATGTGGACCGGGATGCGGATGGTGCGCGCCTGATCGGCGATGGCACGGGTGATCGCCTGCCGGATCCACCAGGTGGCATACGTGGAGAACTTGAAGCCTTTGGTGTAGTCGAACTTCTCGACCGCACGGATGAGGCCGAGGTTGCCTTCCTGGATGAGGTCCAAGAAGAGCATGCCGCGGCCGACATAGCGTTTGGCGATGGAGACGACCAGACGCAGGTTCGCCTCGATGAGCTGGTCTTTGGCATCCAGGCCGACCTGCTCGATGCGGGTGAGACGGCGACGGTCGCGACGCTCGAGTTCGATGCCCTGCTCCTCGGCTTCCTCGAGCTGCTGGGTCGCCTCCAGACCGGCCTCGATCTTCATGGCCAGATCGACCTCTTCGGGTGCGGTGAGCAGGTCGACCTTGCCGATCTCCTTTAAATACATGCGCACCGGATCTCCGGTCAGAAGCGCCGTCGAGGAGGCTTCGGCGCGCGCCTTGCGTTCTTCGGCACGGCGCTTCCTCGATTCGCTGGCCTCCTTCGAGGAACTCTTGGCGGGCAGCATCTCCTCGACACTGCGGGTCGCGTTCAGCTCGTCCTCCGGAATCCCCTCGAGGATCTCATCGTCGTCCATCTGTACGTCGATGTTGAGGGATTCCTGCGCCTCCTCCTGTTCTTCCGTCGGATTTTCGAGCACGACGCCGGAAGCCTGGAAGTATTCGATAGCAGCATCCCGCTGCTGGTCGTTGAAATCGAATTTGGAGAGCGCCTCGTCCAGATAGTCCTGCGACATCGGCTTTTCGGAGGTCTTGATCACCTGGTCGAGCTGCTCGATGGCGGCGGTGTCCAGTACGCCCGCAAGTGCCTGGGCCTGCTCTTCGGAGAGCATCGCCTCGTCGTCGTCGCGCTCGGTAGCGGAGGCTTCGGCCTTCTTGGTCGCAGCGGTTTTCTTCGCGGTGGATGCGGACGTGGACGAGGTCTTTTTCGCAGCAGGCTTGGAGGCGGTCTTCTTCTGGGCGGTGCCCGAGGACTTGGCCGGCGTCTTCTTGGCGGCCGGCTTCTTCGCGGTGCCCGAGGCCGCCGATTTCTTCGTCGCGGCGGGCTTTTTCGCAGCACCCGAGGCCGTCGTCGACTTCTTGGTCGCAGCGGACTTCTTCGCCGCCGTCGATTTGGCCGGCGCCTTCTTGGCAGCGGGTTTCTTCGCGGTGCTCGAGGTCGACGTCGATTTCTTTGTCGCGGTGGACTTCTTCGCCGCCGTCGACTTGGCGGCCGGCTTCTTCGCGGTGCTCGCGGACTTGGCCGGCGCCTTCTTGTTCGCCGCCGGCTTCTTGGCCGTCGAGGTCTTCTTCTCCCCCGCAGCCTTGGTCGCCGGCTTTTTGGTGGCAGCCGACTTGGCCGTCGATGCCTTCTTCGAGGTCGATTTCGTACCGGTAGCTTTTGTCGTGGTCTTCTTCTCAGCCAAAACCTGACTCCTTACCCTTCGACGTGTCCATCCTGTTCATGTATCGTCAAACGCCCGGTCCGCTGGAGTTCGAGCAGGTCCTTCTGCATCGTCGAGACCTCGGCGAAGGTCTTGTCGAATTCCTCCGCGCTCAAGCCTCCCGACTGCAGTCGCGCCTGCAGACGGGCGATGCGCTGTTCGAGGTCGCGTTTGTGGAAGCTGCGGACCAGTATCTGCGCCCGTTTCAGGAGGGCGCCGTGGTCTTCCTCCTCGACCGTCGTCTCCGAAAGGATCTGCGCCGCATCGTCGCACGACGTCCGCAGGGCGTCCATGACCTCTTGCGGCGTCGCGTCGTGTTCGACCGCCAGCAGGGCCCCCGCCATCCGCGAGGTCGCCTCGTCGGACCACGAGATGCACGCGAGGTCGCGGTCGAGCTCGTCGAGCAACGTGGCATCGTGCACCACGTACGCGAGCAGTTCGTGTTCGGCCTGGAGTGCCTTGCGATCCGCATCTATGATTTTGGCGGCAGTCGAATCGGGCGTTCTCGATTCGGTCGAGGCATCTTGAGCGGCTTGGTCTTGTGATGTGCGGCGGGCGGCCGCAGGAGCCTTCAGCTCGTTGAATGCCTGGGACACAGCAGTATACTCCAAGCCCAGACCGTCCGCGATGAGATTCACGTAATCCGTCGCGGTGACCGATCCGCGCAGCGGCAGGATGATGCGGAGCGCCTCCTCCATCGCGCGCACCTTCTGGGAGGAGTTGCGCACGTCGTAGCGGTCCAGGCAGCGCATAATCGCAAACTCGAGCAGCGGTTGGGCCCCGTCGATGATCTCGCGCAGGGGTTCGGCCCCGCGTTCGGCCACAAAGTCTGCCGGGTCGAGCCCGTCGGGCAGCACCGCCACCGAAAGTTCGATTGGGTTGCGGCTGCTTTCGACCGCAGAGCTCCAATCGATGAACTCGCCAGCACGGTCGGCCGCCTTCTGGCCGGCCGCATCCCCGTCGAAGAGGTACACGATGCGGCGGGCAAAGCGGCTCAGCAACTTGACATGCTGGGAGGTGAGCGCCGTACCCAGGGTCGCGACCACGTTTTCGACGCCGGCGTCGGCCAAGACGATGACGTCGGTATAGCCTTCGACGACGATGGCGGTCGCGGTCGAGACGATCTGCGGCTTGGCCTTGTCGATGCCGAAGAGGTTGGACGACTTGTGGAAGATCGGCGTCTCGGAGGTGTTGAGGTATTTGGGCTCCCCCGAGCCGATTACGCGTCCCCCGAAGGCGATCGTCTTGCCCTGCAGGTCGTCGACCGGGAACATCAGGCGGTTGAAGAAGCGGTCGTTGAGCTGCTTGCGGTCGTTGACGTAGGCCAGGTTCGCGGAGATGAGTTCGTCACGGGAGAATCCCTGCTTGTTGAGGTAGGCCGCCAGACGTCCCCGCCCGGGCGCGTATCCCAGCTGCCATTTCGCCGCCGTGTCCGAGGAGAATCCCCGGGAGTGCAGATAGTCGCGTGCGGCGGCGGCGCCCTCCTCCTTCGAGCGCATCAGTTCGTTGTGGAAGAAGGTCTTGGCCGCCTCACAGGCGAGCGTGCAGCGTTCCCGCTCGCTCCTGGTCGGGCCGGTCTCGCCCGTCTCGTGCAGTTCGATGTGGGCACGGTCCGCCAGAAAGCGCACCGCCTCGGGAAACTCCATCTGTTCGGTCTCCATCAGAAACGAAAAGCAGTCCCCGCCCTTGCCGCAGCCGAAGCAGTGCCAGGTCTGGGTGGCCGGATCGATCTTCAGCGACGGGGTCTTCTCGTTGTGGATGGGACAGCAGCCCCAGAACAGGCGGCTACGCTGCTTGAGCACGACCGTCTCGCTGATGAGCTGGACGAGGTCGGTCGCCTCGCGTACCTGGCGCACCTCGTCGTCGTCGATGAATCCCATCACCGACCACCGCCTTCGTAGGCGGGCACCGGCGCGGATACGGTTTCGCGCACCCGGGCGATGTCGCCTTGTACTGCCTCTGCCAGCTCCGCTTCGCTGTCGAAGCGGCGGGAATCGCGGAGACGTTGCAGGAAGCCGACCGTGATCTCCTGTCCGTACAGGTCCTCCGAACAGTCGAGGAGATGGGCCTCCAGCGGGCAGGTGGCATCGGCAAAACTCGGCGGCCGGCCGACGTTGATGGCGGCCGCATAGCCCTCGCCGTCTGCCGAGGCGACGCCCGCATAGACGCCGTCCTTGGGCAGCATAGGCGCGCCTTCCGGTAACTCGACATTCGCGGTCGCAAAGCCGAGCCTGCCACCTTCGCCGCGCCCGTGCCCGACACGTCCGGTGACGCAGTAACGCCCGCCGTACAGCAAGGCGTTCGCCGCCTCGATATCTCCGTCCTGCAGAAGGCGGCGGATACGCGTCGAGGTGACCGGGGCGCCGTCGGATTCGAGCAGTTCGAGACCTTCGCAGGCACAGCCATGCCTGCGGCCCCAGCGCGCGATGTCGACGACCGTCCCGGCGTTGCCGGCTCCGAAACGGAAGTCGGCGCCGACGACGAAGCGCTCGGGCCGGACTGCCACACCGAGGCGCTCGAGGAAGTCCTCAGGTGCAAGACCGAGGACGTCCGCACGCGTCGGAAGCGTCACGATACGATCCGGGCAGTAGCCGGCCAACAGGGCAAGCCGGTCTGCATCGCTCATCAGGCGGCGGGTGGGGGCGTCGGGGTGGAAGAATTCGTCGGGATCGCTCTCGAATGTCAGGACGGCCCAGGAGCCGGCCTTCGTGTCCGCAGCATGCGCGCGGGCCTCCTCCAACAGGGCCCGATGCCCGATGTGCAGGCCGTCGAAGATGCCGATGGCGAGCACGCCGACGCTCAGGCCGAGGTCATCGTCGGCAAGCGGATCCCAGGAGATGACGCGGCCGTCGGAGGCACTCATGCGCCGACCACCCCTCCCGCGATGACGGCGGCAGGCCGCAGAGCGGCTTCGTCGCGCTGGTAGATCGCGAGCAGTCGATGGTCGTGCACGCAGCCGAAGAAGGTCGCCTCATCGTCGCCGGCGAGCGCCGAGGAGAGGCGTCGGCCGTTGCAGGCCGCCTGTGCCTGGTCGCCGTCGAGCTCGAGGACGGGGAATCCGAGCAGCTGCGTGGGATCGCACCAGGGGATCTCCCCACCCGTCTCCAGGCGTTGTACCAGTTCGTCGAGGGGCAGGGAAGCCGACAGCTCACAGCTGCCGATGGCGGTGCGCTGCAGCATGGCCAGAAAGCCGCCGCAACCGAGCTGCTGGCCGAGGTCGCGCGCGATCGAACGGATGTAGGTGCCCTTGCTGACATGCAGGTCCAGATCCCAAAACGGCAGGTTTGCGATGAGCGGCGTGTCGGAGCTGTCGGCAAGGTTGATGCGGACATGCCCGCTGTCGACGAGGTCGGCGGCATAGACCGTGACCTCGCGCGGGTCCAGGTCGATGGACTTGCCTTCGCGGGCCGCCTTGTAAGCGACGACCCCGTTCTTCTTGATGGCCGAGAAGGCGGGCGGCAGCTGTTGGTAGGTGCCTTCCAGGGAGGCGACCGTCGCGCGCTGACGCTCCGGGTCGTCCAAGAGCGCCGCCGCATCCAGGGATGCGCCTTCCTCAAGGGAGGTCAGGATGCGACCCTGCACGTCATCGGTGTCGGTGGCCGCGCCGAAGACGAAGCGGGCGCGGTAGCGTTTGTCTTGGCCACTCAGATAGCGGGACAGCCGTGTGGCCGCCCCGACGCCGACCAGCATCAGGCCGGTCGCCAGGGGATCGAGCGTGCCGGCATGTCCGACACGGCCCTCGCCGCTGGCACGGCGGATGCGGTCGACGACGTCGTGCGAGGTGATCTGCGCAGGCTTGTCGACGGCGAGGATGCCACAGAGGTCGGTTGTCGAGCGGCGCGTCACGAGGACTGCGCCTGATCGGAAAGATACGGAGAAAGAGTCTTTTCGACCGTGTCCATGGCCTCGTCGAGCGTTCCCTCGATACGGAAACCCGCCGCGGCGGCATGGCCGCCTCCGTTCATCTTTTTGGCGATGACCGAGACGTCGACGTCGCCCTTCGCCCGGAGGCTGCCGCGCACGAATCCCTCCTGCTCGCGCAGCATGACCGCCACGTCGATGCCGCCGAGTTGGCGGATGACGTCGATGAGACCCTCCCCGTCGTCCATGGTCGCGCCCAGATCCTCGAAATCCTTCTGGGTAGCCCACGAAAGGACCGCCCGTCCGTCGCAGATGAACTTCATGCGGTCGACGACGAGCGCCTCGATCCTCAGGCCCGCAACCGAGCGCTCCTGATAGATCTTCGCGGCGGCCTGTGCCGGGGAGGCGCCGGCCTTGACCATGTCGGCCGCGGCGGCGAAGGCACGTTCGTCGGCGTTTTGGAACTGAAAGCTGCCGGTGTCGGTCAGCAGCGCGGTATAGCAGCACAGGGCGATCGCCGCGCTGCGTTCGGCATCCATCTGGCAGAGCAATTCCCAGATCAGGATCGAGACGGCGGCGGCGTCCGTGTCGACGTAGGCCGCCTGCGTCCAGGTCTCGCCCGGCAGATGGTGGTCGATCAGGACGCTGTCGGGGCTGCGGGAAAAGACCGCCTGCCCGTCCCCCAGACGGTCCGCGCCCGGCACGTCGACGGCGATGAAGAGGTCGGGGGTCCCGTCATAGCTGCCGGCGGAGACGATGGTGTCGTAGCCTTCCAAAAACGAGTACAGGTCGGGAAAGCTCGTGCCGGCGAGCAGCGATGCGACCTCCTTGCCACGCGCGCGCAGAGCGAGCGTCAGCGCCAGCTGGCTGCCGATGCAGTCGCCGTCGGGGTTGATGTGCCCGCAGATGGCGATGCTGTGGGCCTGGTCGATCTTTTCTAGTGCGTCGGCGAAATCGAATCCTGCCATCGTTTCTCATCCTCCAAAGTCGACGCGATGCGCTCGGCATCGTCGACGATCGTGTCTATGGAAAAACGCAGTTCGGGAACGACGCGCCAGCCGAGTTCGCGCCCGATGAGCGAGCGGATGCGTCCCTTGGCCGATTCCAGTCCGGCGGCGACCTCCTCGTAGCGGTCCTTGTCCGCGGACACGAAGACCTCGGCGACCGAGCGGTCGCGCGAGACCTGTACGTCGGTGATGGTTATGAGTTGGAGACGCGGGTCGGAGACGTCGAAGAGTATCGCGTTGGCGATTCTTTCGCGCAGGATCTCGCCGGCCTTGCGGGTGGTCGGATCCTTCTTCATCGCTACTCCTTGCGGGCGACCTGCTCGACGCGATATGCCTCCAGCACATCGCCGACCTTGACGTCCGGGTAGTCCTCGACGCCGATGCCGCATTCGCTGCCGGCGTGAACCTCCTCGACGTCGTCTTTGTAGTGTCGCATGGACGAGATCGCCCCGTCGTGGACGACCACGCCGTCGCGCACCACACGGACCTGGTCGGTGTTCTTGATGTCGCCTTCCGTGACCGTGCAGCCGGCGATGACGCCCGCCGGCACCTTGAAGAGCTCGCGCACATCGGCCGAACCGACGTCGACGACCTTCTCTTCAGGTTCGAGCAGACCGACACGGGCGGCGTTGATGTCGTCGATGGCCTGATAGATGACCTGGTAGGTGCGGATGTCGACCTTCTCGCGCTCGGCGGCCTCGCGGGCCTTGGCCTGCGGGCGGACGTTGAAGCCGATGATGATGGCATCCGATGCCGCCGCGAAGGTGACGTCGGTTTCGGTGATGGCGCCGACGGCGGAGTGGATGACGTTGATGCGGACCTCGGACTGGTCCATTTTGTCCAGGGCGTCCTGCAAAGCCTCGATGGAACCTTGGACGTCGGCCTTGACGACGAGGTTGAGCTCGGCGAGTTTGTCCTGCTCGATGCGCTCGAAGAGATCGTCGAGGCTGACATGGGCCTGTGTTTCCTGAGCTGCCATGCGCTGCTTCAAGGCACGCTGTTCGGCGAGCTTGCGGGCTTCGGATTCCTCCTCGAAGACGCAGAACTCGTCGCCTGCGCTCGGCACGGCATTCAGGCCGAGAATCTCGACCGGATCGGACGGTTTGGCCTCCTCGACGTTTTCGCCTTTCGGGTTGATGAGGGCGCGGACACGCCCGTAACAGGTGCCGGCGACCAGGGCGTCGCCCACGCGCAGGGTGCCGCGCTGGACGATAACCGTCGCCACCGAACCACGACCCTTGTCGAGGTTCGCCTCGATGACGAAACCGCTGGCGGGGGCGTTCGGATTGGCTTTGAGCTCGAGGACGTCGGCCTGCAGGATGATGGTCTCGAGCAGTTCATCGATGTTGGTGCCCTGCTTGGCGGAGACTTCGACGAACATGTTGTCGCCGCCCCATTCCTCGCAGATGACGCCGTGCTCGGAAAGCTCGGTACGGACGCGCTCGGGATTGGCGCCGTCCTTGTCGATCTTGTTGACGGCGACGATGATCGGGACCTCGGCGGCCTTGGCGTGGTCGATCGCCTCGATCGTCTGGGGCATGACCCCGTCGTCGGCTGCGACGACGAGCACGACGATGTCGGTGACCTTGGCGCCGCGGGCGCGCATGGCGGTGAACGCCTCATGCCCCGGCGTGTCGACGAAGGTGATCTGGCGACCGTTGCTGTAGACGACCGATGCACCGATGTGCTGGGTGATGCCGCCGGCCTCCTGCTCGGCGACGCCTGTCTTGCGGATGGCGTCGAGCAGGGAGGTCTTGCCGTGGTCGACATGGCCCATGACGGTGACGACCGGCGGACGCGGTTGCAGGTCCTCCGGCTCGTCGTGGAAGCTGAACGACATCTCCTCTTCCTGGGTGATGATCTTGACCTCGCGTCCCAGGTCGCCGGCGACGAGCTCGACCAGATCGTCGCTCATCGTCTGGGTGAGCGTCAGCGGCGTGCCCAGCAGGAAGAGACGCTTGACGATCTCGTTGCCGGGGACTTCGAGGAGGTCGGCCAACTCGCCGACGGTGACACCGCTCGTAACCTGGACGACCCCGACGGCGATGCCGGTCTCGGCCGCCTTACGCTCGGCCTCGGCAGCCTCCTGCGCAGCCTTTTCGGCGGCACGCTTCTCCTTACGCTTCTGACGACGCCCACTCGAGCGTCCTTCTGCGCTGGCTGCCGCCGCGCGCGCCTCCTCGAGCACCTTGTCGCGCTGGTATTGCTCGGCCGTCTCGGCCATCTGGCGGTAGCGGTCGTCCTCGGAGACGGCGTAGACGTCGTCACGGGCATCCTTGCGGCCGCCCTTCTTGGCTTTGCCGGCGTTCTGATCGAAGACGATGTCGGGGATCTGCGGCTCTTCGGATTTCTGCTGTTGTGCAGGCTGTTTGTCCTGTTTGCCGTCTGTACCCTCGCCTTTCTGGCGTGTATCGGCGCCTGCTGCCTGTCCTTCCTGCGCCCGATTGGAGGCCAGACGGTCGTTTTCGGCCGCGATCTGGGAGAGCAGGCTGTCAAAGGCGGACGAGGGTGCCTTCGCCTGTGACGCCGGGGGCTCCGCGGCGGGCGCCTGCTGCTCGGCCTGGACGGCATCTTCTGCCTGTTTTTCCTCGTCCTGTTTGTGTGCCTCTTCCTCGCGACGTGCCAGCTCTTCCTGGCGCGCCTTGCGCTCGGCCTCGGCGGCGGCACGACGCTGCTCTTCGGCCTTCTTGCGCTCGGCATCGGCCTTGGCCTTGGCCTCCGCCTCGGCGATGCGCTGTGCCGTGCGGTCGCCTTTCGACTGCTTTTCAACCTGGGGGCCGAGCTCCTTGCGGACCTTGTCCACGTAGGCGTCGACCAGCGTCGAGGCATGGTTCTTTGCAGGTATCTTCATCTCCGCGAGCTTGTCGAGAAGGTCCTTGGAGCTCATCCCCAGTTCCTTCGCCAACTCGTGTACACGCATGGAAGCCATCTACTCACCACCCTCGACATCCGATCTGCCGGCCCTATCGGCCAGGATCGAACGCATCTCGCACGCCAAACGTTCGTAATCGTCGGGTGCCACCTTCATCCGCAGCTTGGAATCCAACAGGCCGCGTTTCTGTACCAGGTCGAAACAGTGCTCGCTCAGACAGACGTACGCCCCACGTCCCGGGGCCTTGCCCGACGGGTCGCAGGAAACGGCACCCCGCGGCGAACGGACGATGCGCAGCAACGTGCGCTTGTCACCCTGCTTTCCGCAGGCGATGCAGGTACGTGTCGGAACCGCGCGAGCCATCTAGATCAGGGAGTCCTCTTCTTCTTGCTCTTCTGCCTGTTCCTTTTCGGCGACGGCGGCTGCCGCGTCGGCGAGCATCTCTTCGGTCACTTCCTCCGGCTCCTCGACCGCCTTCGCAGGCTCCTCCTCGGCCGCTTCTTCTGTCTGCGCGGCATTGGCATGGACGCCGCAGTAGCGCGATCCGGGGCGCGCGTGGTTGCGGCAGCGCACGCCGTCGGCGTTGACGTATTCGCAGCGTGTGTCGACCGGGGTCTCCTCGTCCTCTTCGGTATCGATGAGGGAAGCCGTGGTACCGGCGGGCATGCCTTCGGCTGCGATCAGGCTGGAGGACTTGATGTCGATGTGCCAGCCCGTCAGGCGCGCCGCCAGGCGGGCGTTTTGACCTTCCTTGCCGATGGCGAGCGACAGCTGGTCGTCGGGGACGATGACCGTCGCGTAATGCGTATCCTCGTCGATGAGGACGTTACTGACCTTGGCGGGGGAAAGAGCCGATGCGACGTAGGTCGCCGGGTTCTCGTCCCACTGGATGACATCGATGCGCTCGCCGCGCAACTCGTTGACCACCAGGCGGATGCGCGAACCCTTCGGTCCGACGCAGGCGCCGACCGGGTCGAGGTTGTGCTCGCGCGCATGGACGGCGATCTTGGAGCGGGCGCCCGCCTCTCGGGCGATCGACTTGACCTCGACGACCCCGTCGTAGATCTCGGGGACTTCCAGCTCGAGCAGGCGGCGGATCAGGTCGGGGTGGCTTCGGCTGACGATGATGGGGGGACGTGAGGCCTCGGCACGCGCGGCGGCCGTGGTAACACCCGTCGGGTTCGGTTCGCGCACGTCGATGACGAGGGCCTTGAGACGCTGGTTGTGTTGGTAGCGTTCGTTTGCCGGCCGTTCGTTACGCTCGTTGGCGCGGTTTTCGAAATGGGGCAGCTCGGCCTCGACACCGTCGCGGATCTTGATGATGGTGAAGTCGGGCGTCGTCTGCAGGACCGTGCCGGTCACGAGCTCGCCTTTGCGGTCGGCGAATTCCTGGTAGATGCTCGCCCGTGCCGCCTCGCGAACGACCGAGTTGATGACCTTCTTCGCATTCTGCGCGGCGACGCGGGAGACGTCGTCGGGGGTGACGTCGACCTCGAGGTAGGATTCATATTCGCCGGTCTCGGGATCCTCCTCGCCCTGGCCGACCAGCTCGTAGACGTAGATGTCGCCGGTGTTGCGGTCGATCGTGACGCGCGCGTCCCAGTCGAGGCGCAGAACCTGCTGGTAGCTTTCCGCCAGCGACTGCTCGAGACGGTCCAGGACGACGAGTTCGTCGATGTTCTTCTCCGCAGAAAGCTGTGCGAGGGCTTCGACCAGTTCGGATGCCATGATTAGTTCCTTCCTTCTTCGGTTGTCGTTTCCAGCGCGTCGAACGCGCTGTCATCAAAATCGACGGACCCCTTGATGTGGGCCGTCTTGATCTGCTGCAGTGGGATCTGCTCCTCTCCGTCCTCTTCGCAGACGACGACGTCGTCACCAGCGAGCCCCTTGAGCTGTCCGGTGAGCTTCTGACGGGCGGAGCCCGCTTTCAGATACACAACGACGTCCGAGCCGGCAAAGCGCTCGAAGTCCGACGGCTTACGCAGCGGCCGGTCGATGCCGGGAGAGGAGACCTCCAAGGTATACGAATACTGGAACGGGTCGATACGTTCGATGGTGTCGTCGACCCATTCCTGTGCTTCGCTCAGTTGATCGAGCGTGATGCCCCCTTCGAGGCCGTCCAGAAAAACCCGCAGGATGGGATTCTTCGTCGTGCCCGCAACCTCGACCGTGACCAGGTCGAGCGCATGCTCGGATGCCAGCGGCTCCAGCGCCTCTATCAGCATCTGTGTCTTGCTCGCCATGCGGGCTATACCTCCAAAAAATAAAGAAAGCGGGGCAAAACCGCTTCCAATCCATAGCAAAGACTATGTCGTCTCGGCGGCATGAAAGCCGTGCCGAAGCCGCTACGTGCGCGGCTCACCGAAGCGCAGGCCTCGGCGGACGAAGCAGTTCATTATACCGTTCATTGCTACACATTGCACCTCGCTGTCCCTCCCCCTCTTTTTCAGCACATCACGACCGCCGCCGCAGCGAAGCCACCAAGCCTTATGGGCGCAGCGCCTGCTATGCGGGGGCAGGCGCCGCGCCACCCTTCAGCCTCTGCCCCTGCCCCCCCCAATCAATGAAATCCGCAATCTTATGGGAAGTTAGAGGCCTCAGCGCCACGCAAAGGGCCGATTTTTGTCAAATTTGACGGCTATGCGTGGTCTGGGAAGCCTCTTTTTGGGGCTTCTCGAAAAGCTTGTTTCATCACAGGCCTTTCACCTGGTGTTTTGTGAGAGCGTTTCTTTTAGGGCTGATAAATTTTTCGGAAGAGACCCCGAAAATCATACATAGCCGAACAATTTGACTTTTTTTAGCGATTTGCGTGGCGCTGGGGCCAAAAGAGACGCGGGTGTGTCCTCGAAAACTTGGAGCAGGTACCCTGCGGCTCCTTCTATAAGGTTTCAGTTACTTGGCGACGATGTTGACGACGTTGCCGGCGACGATCGTTTTGATGACCTGCTTGTCGGCAAGCCACGAGGCGGCGGCGTCAAGAGCGGCGGCGACGATCGTGTCCTCGTCGGCGTCGGCGGCGGTCGTGATGTGCGCCCTCACCTTGCCCGCGATCATGACGGCACGCTCCACCTCGTCGACGACGAGCGCCGCCTCATCGTAGTCCGGCCATGCCTGCTGGTAGACGCTCCCCTCCTCGCCGAGCGCCTCCGTCCACAACTCGTCGGCCCAGTGCGGGGCGTACGGCCCGAGCAGCAGCACGAGGGTGCGCGCCAGCGTCCGGCACAGCTCGAGGTCGTAGGCATCGGTCTTCTTCAGGTAGTCGCCGATCGCGTTGACGAGCTCCATGATGGCGCTGAGCGCGGTGTTGAAGTTGAAGCGCTCGATGTCGTTTCCGACCTTGGCGATGACGCGGTTCATCTCACGGTTGATCTCGCGTGCGGCCTCCTCATCGGGCGTCTCTCCGCCCTCGAGCTCGACGAGGTTCCAGACCATGTCCCACACGCGGCGCAGAAAGCGCGCGATGCCGGCCAGGCCGCTTTCCTCCCATTCGAGATCCTTGTCGGGCGGTGCCATGAAGAGGATGTAGGCGCGCAGGGCGTCGGTGCCGTACTTGGAGATCATGTCCTCGAGCGCGACGACGTTGCCCTTGGACTTCGACATCGTCTCGCCGTCGAGCTTGACCATCCCCTGGCAAAGCAGGTTGGAAAACGGCTCGTCGAAATCGACCATCCCGAGGTCGCGGAAGACCTTGGTGAAAAAGCGCGAATAAAGCAGGTGCAGGATGGCATGCTCGATGCCGCCGATATACTGATCGACCGGCATGAAGCGGTTCGCCTTGTCCGAATCGAAGATCGCCTGATCGTTGTGCGCATCGGTGTAGCGCAGGTAATACCACGAGCTGCAGGTGAAGGTGTCCATCGTGTCCGTCTCGCGATGAGCCGGTCCGCCGCAGACCGGGCAGGTGCACTCGTAGAATTCCTTCTTGTCCTTCAGGGTCTCGCCGGCGGAAAGATCCACGTCCATCGGCAGGCGCACCGGCAGGTCCTCCTCGGGCACCGGGACGATGCCGCATGTGTCGCAGTAGATGGCCGGGATCGGATTACCCCAGTAGCGCTGGCGGCTGATGAGCCAGTCGCGCAGGCGGTAGTTGACCGTGCCGTGCCCGCAGCCCTGCTCCTCGAGCCAGGCGACGACGGCCTTGCTGCCCTCCGAGCCCTTGCCGCCGGCCAGACCGGTGAACTCCCCGGACTGCACCATGTACCCGTCACCGTCGTAGGCCTCGTCCCAGTCGACCTGGGTGCAGACACGCTCCTGCTCGTCTTTGAGCTGCTCGTAGAGCGGATCGTCGTCGGCCACGACGACCGGGATGATGTCGAGGTCGTAGGCATGGGCGAATTCGAAGTCACGCTCGTCGCCGGAGGGCACGGCCATGACCGCGCCGGTGCCGTAGTCCATCATGACGTAGTCGGCCGTCCAGATGGGGACCTTCGTGCCGTTGACCGGGTTGATGACGTAGCGCCCGGTGAAGGCGCCGTGTTTTTCGCGCTCGCCGAGCGAACGTTCGACCGCTGTGGCCTTCTGGGCGATGCGGCGCACCTCGGCGCAGGCCTCCTCGTACTCCGTCCCCTCCGTCAGCTCCGCGACGAGCGGATGCTCGGGCGCAAGCAGGAAGAACGTGCAGCCGAAGAGGGTGTCGGGCCGGGTCGTGAACACGGTGATGGTCTCGTCGGTCGCGTTGCCGTCGGCGTCGCAGAGGGTGAAGTCGACCTCGGCGCCTTCGCTGCGACCGATCCAGTTGGCCTGCATCTGCTTGACACGCTCGGGCCAACCGTCGAGCTTGTCGAGGTCGTCGAGGAGCTCGGGCGCGTAGTCGGTGATCTTGAAGTACCACTGCTCGAGTTCGCGATGCTCGACCTCGCTGTGACAGCGCCAGCAGGTCCCCTGCTCGACCTGCTCGTTGGCGAGCACGGTCTGACAGCCCGGACACCAGTTGACCGGGTTTGACCTCCGCTCGACGAGGCCCTTCTTCCACATCTGCAGAAAGAACCACTGGCCCCAGCGGTAATAGTCCTCGTCGCAGGTGACGACGCAGCGGTCCCAGTCGTAGGACAGGCCGAGCTTTTTGAAGGATTCCTTCTGCTTGTCGATGTTGGCGTAGGTCCAGGTCGCCGGATGGCTCTTGTGTTTGATGGCGGCGTTTTCGGCCGGCAGCCCGAAGGCGTCCCAGCCGATCGGATGCAGCACGTCGTAGCCGTTCATGTGGAGATAGCGCGCGTAGACATCGCCGATGGCGTAGTTGCGGACGTGCCCGGTGTGCAGGTCGCCCGACGGATACGGAAACATCTCGAGGACGTACTTTGCCGGGCGGTCGCTGTCCTCATCCATCTTGTACAAGGAGTCTTGTTCCCAGCGCGCCTGCCATGCGGCCTCGACGGACTGGGGATCGTAGGGATGTTGCATGCCGACTCCTTTTGTACTGCTTTCATCTGGGGAAAGAAGATACCACAGTGCTGCCGACATGCAAAAATGCGCTGAGAAGAAAAAGGCCCTCCGCGCTACGCGGAAGGCCTCTCCGAAGAAATGATTAACCGGTCGAAACCGGATGGAATCCAGTGGTGGAGATGAGGGGATTCGAACCCCCGACCCCCACGTTGCGAACGTGGTGCT